>NZ_CP126161.1:3000000-3300000 GCF_030127105.1 Haloarcula pelagica
GATTCGGAAATATTAAAAAATATATTCCATTTTTGCGCCGGAAAAGTGGGCAAATGTTTAAGTAACGGGCCGAATTGTCTGCTATCGATGGTGGACGATACTGGCAATCGAACTGACGATGGCACACGACGAACGACACGGCGGGGGTTCCTGCGGGGGAGCGGCGCTCTCGCCACGGCGGCACTACTGGGCGCTGGTGGCACGGCCAGCGCCGAACACGGCGGGACACCGGACATCGCTGCGCTCGTCGACGACATGACGCTCGACGAGAAGGTCTCGCGGACACACGGTGGCTCGGGCGGCCCGAGCGGCATCGCGGGGTATCTCCCGGGTGTCCCGCGGCTCAACGTCCCGGGGATGGCGATGGCCGACGGGCCGCCGGGGGCATCGCTCGGCTCGCCGACGACGGACTTCCCGCACCCGATCAGCGCCGCCGCGACGTTCAACCCCGAACTGGCGACCCAGCAGGGCCGGGCCATCGCGCGGGAGGCCAAGTCCGGCGATGTCGACATCCTGCTCGCGCCGTCGATGGATCTGTTCCGGGTCCCGCTGCACGCACGGGCCGGCGAGACCTACGGCGAGGACCCGCATCTCGCCAGCGAACTGGCACGGGAGTACACGACTGCGGTCCAGTCGGAGGGGGTCGTCGCGACGCTGAAACACTTCGTCGCGTACAACCAGACGAGCACCACCGGCTCGGTGTACGACTACTTCTCGACCTCCGAACACAACGTCGTCGTCGACGAGCGGACCCTCCGGGAGATCTATCTCCGGCCGTTCCACGAGGCCATCACCGAGGGGGACGCGGGCGCGGTGATGCCGGCGTACAACCGGATCAACGGTATCTTCTGCTCGGAGAACGACGACCTGCTCGACGACATCCTCAAAGACGAGTGGGAGTTCGACGGGATGGTCATCTCGGACTGGGGCGGGACACACAGCACCGTCCACGCCTCGGTCAACGGGCTGGACGTGGAGATGCCGTCGGCGAACTACTTCGGCAGCACGCTCGCGGACGCCGTCGAGAGCGACCGGATCGACGAGGAGACGGTCGTCGACGGGATGGTCGAACGCGGCCTCCAGGCCCAACACGAGATCGGGGCCCTCTCCGGGAACCGACTCGGTAGCGAGCCCGCACGCGGGACCGAGGAACACTTCGGCCTCGCACAGGAGATGGCCGAGGAGGCCTCGGTGCTGCTGAAAAACGAGGGCGACACGCTCCCACTCGACGACGAGATCGACGAACTCGCCATCGTCGGTCCCGACCCCACGGCGTTCAAACAGAGCGTCGGCGGGAGCGACTCCGTCACGGCGATCCGCCGGATCGCGCTCCACCAGGGCATCGAGTCGGTCACCGAGGACACGACCGTCACCACCGTCTCGACGCGGCGCCCCGAGTCCGTCGGCCCGGACGCAGTCCAACCGACCCAGGACGTGGGTAGCGGTTTCACCGCGGAGTACTTCGACAACGGCGACTGGTCGGGCAACGCCGTCAAGACACGGACCGAGGAGACGGTCGATCTCACGCAGTCCGATGTCGACGCGGTCGACAGCGACACCGTCTCGGTCCGGTGGAGCGGGACCCTCGTCGCGCCGGAGTCGGGCACCTACGCGCTCGAACTCACCAGCCAGGCCACCGGCACCGTCGCCGTCGACGGCGAGCCGGTCATCCGGAACGAGGGCGGCGGCTTCTTCGGCCCGAAGACCGAGGAAGCGACCCTGGAACTCCAGTCGGGCACCGAGTACGACGTTCGGGTCGAGGCCGCCGGCTCGCCGCCGGTCACGCTGGAGTGGACGACGCCGTCGGCTGTCGAGGACGCCGCGGCCGCCGCGGGCGACGCTGACGCCGCTATCGTCCTCGCACAGACCGACACGTTCTACGGTGACGACCGCCACGAGTTCGCGCTGCCCGGGAACCAGAACGCGGTGGTCGACGCCGTCGCCGCCGAGTCCGACGACACCGCGGTGGTGCTCAACACGGAGTCACCGGTGGCGATGCCGTGGGTCGACGATGTCGACGCGATCATGGCGGTGTGGTTCCCCGGCCAGGAAGGCGGGCTCGCGGTCGCGAACCTGCTGTTCGGTGAGGTAAATCCCTCGGGCAAGAGCCCGGTCACGTTCGCGGAGTCGCTGTCGGACTACCTGCCCGGCGAAGTCGCGACGCTGCCCGATCCGGGCCGTGCTTACCCGGGCGTCGAGGGGACCGTCCACTACGACGAGGGTGTGTTCGTCGGCTACCGACACTTCGACGAGGCCGGCATCGACCCGCTGTTCCCCTTCGGCCACGGCGAGTCCTACACTTCCTTCGAGTACGGCCCGGTCAGGGCGACGCCGTCGTCGGTCGCCGCCGGCGACAGTGTCACCGTCAGCGTCGAAGTCGAAAACACGGGCGACCACGACGGGAAAGAGGCAGTCCAGGTGTACGCGGCCCCGCAGAACCCGGCCATCGAGCGGCCGCCGAAGGAACTCGCCGGCATCCAGAAGCTCTCGATCGCGGCCGGGGAGACCGAGACTGCGGAGATCACGGTCGACGCCGACGCCTTCCGGTACTGGGACCCAGAGACGGAACGGTGGACCGTCGATCCCGGCCAGTACGACCTTCTGGTCGGTGCGTCCTCGCGCGACATCCGTGGCGAGACGACCGTGCAGGTGCGGGAGTAGCGGTCAGTAGAACGTTCGGAGGGCTCTCGATAGCCCATCCGACGGCGGCCAGGTAGTCGTCCGTTTCGTCCCCTTCGGCGCTTCAACTCCCGAAAAATGCGCTCGACACCACGTGGAACCGGAGACAGCCGAAACACGGTTCCGACACTCTGTCGTCAACGGTGGTTTGTTGAGGTAGCAAAATTCCGTAGCTAAACGCGTCGTCCTGTTTCACTCGAAGGACCGCAGCGTCACCTCGGTGGCTTCGTAGTCCTCGAAGAAGGCTCCGACCGCACCCACGGTCACCGTTTCCTCGCCGGTGTCGAGCGTCAGCGAACTCTCCAGTCCGAACTCCGCGCTTCTCGGTTTGACGAAACCCTGTGTCACGTCGACTACTTCTCCGGTGAGTGACGACGGTTCCTCGCTGGTCCCAGTCGGCCGAGCCGATATTTCGGCCTGCACTGGCCTCCCCGTTCGGGTATAGATAACCGCGTCGTACAACGATGCCCGTAGTCCCTGGTAGGTTCGGGGGAGTGGCGACGGCCGTCGGAGCGCGAGTTCCTCGGAGGCCGACCAGATCGTTCCGAGGAACATCCCCTCGACAGCGGCGGCGACCGACTGATTGTGGAAACTGACCGCCTCCGCGTCGTCGTGCTTCCAGTCCAGCAGCGAGGGCGGGGAGATGATTCCGGTCGACTGATCGACCGTGAGATAGGCCGTTATCTCCCGTCCCATGGACCTGACGACCGTCGCGACGCGTTCGAGCATCGACGCCGGAGGCTCGGCTGTCGACTCGCTGATAGCGAGCAACACGAGCACACCGCGGTCGACGGCGTCCGCGAGTTCGTCCTCGATCTCCGGGAGTGCGTCCGCTGGGAGCGTCATGAATATCTCCGACTCTGCGTTGTCGATGAACTGCCGGAACCGATCGTACAGCGTCTGTCGAGAGCGGACGATCGAGAGCGCGTCGAAGGCTCCGGAGGGCTGTTCGTACCGCTGGTCGACCTTCGAGACGGTTTCACGCATCGTTTCGACGCGATCGCCCAGCACCGCGATGGGTCGATGCGCACGGATCGTCGTCGGCGACTGGTGGCGGTTCACCTTGACGACCCCATACTGTTCGAGGGCATCGGCGATGTCGTAGATGTAACTCGGGGATACGTCGGCCACCGTCGCGACCGTCGACAGCGTGGCCTGTCCGCATTCGACGACAGCGAGATAGACGCTCGCCTCCGTCTCCGAGAGCCCGAACTGCTGGAGTCGCTCGACGAGTTCGGAATCGCTGGACATGGCTCGATTTTATCAGCGACTCTGATAAGCGTTACCGGCCACGTGGCGGGTGTTAGTTTCTCAGTTCTGAAACGGAACGAAAAGATTCGGGAACGTTAAAAAAATATATTCCAATTTTTTAGCGTATAAATGGGTAAACGTTTAAATCTCGGGCCGTTTTGTCTGCTATCGATGGTGGAAAATACTGGCGACCTCACTGACGATGGCACACGACGAACGACACGGCGGGGGTTCATGCAGGGGACAGGTGCCCTCGCGACCGCGGCGCTGTTGGGGACGACGGCCAGCGCCGAACACGGCGGGGAACCGGACATCGCCGCGCTCGTCGACGACATGACCCTCGACGAGAAGGTCAAACGGACCCGCGGTGGGTTCGGCGGGCCGAGCGGCGTCGCGGGGTATCTCCCGGGGGTTCCGCGGCTCAACGTTCCAGGAATGGCCATGGCCAACGGGCCAACGGGCGCGGCGGTCGGATCACCGGCGACGGACTTCCCGCACCCGATCGGCGCTGCCGCGACGTTCGACCCTGACCTGGCGACACAGCAGGGACAGGCGATCGCCAAGGAGGCTAAATCCGGGGATGTCGACATCCTCCTCGCGCCGTCGATGGACATGTTTCGTGTCCCGCTGGACGCTCGTGCGGGCGAGTCGTTCGGCGAGGACCCACACCTCGCAAGCGAACTGGCACGCGAGTACACGACGGGGGTCCAGTCTGAAGGTGTCGTCGCGACGCTGAAACACTTCGCTGCGTACAACCAGACGAGTACCACAGGCTCGGTAACCGACTACGCCTCGCTCTCCGAACACAATGGAATTATCGACGAACGGACACTTCGGGAGGTCTATCTCCCACCGTTCCGTGAGGCGATCACCGAGGCTAACGCGGGCGCGGTGATGGCGGCGTACAACCGGGTCAACGGCATCTACTGCACGGAGAACGACGACCTGCTCGACGACATCCTCAAAGACGAGTGGGAGTTCGACGGGATGGTCATGTCGGACTTCGGGGCCACACACAGCACCGTCTACGCGTCGGTCAACGGCCTGGACGTTGAAATGCCCCGGGAGAACTACTTCGGGAGTACGCTGGCTGACGCGGTCGAGAACGACCGAGTCGACGAGGAGACCGTCGTCGACGAGATGGTCGAACGCGGGCTCCAGGCCCAACACGAGATCGGCGCGCTGTCGGGCGACCGGATCGGCAGCGAGCCCGCACGCGGCATCGACGACCACTTCAGCATCGCACAGCAGATGGCCGAGGAGGCGTCGGTCCTGCTGAAAAACGACGGGGAGACGCTCCCACTCGACGACGGGGTCGACGAACTCGCGCTCGTCGGTCCCGATCCGACAACGTTCAAACAGGGCATCGGTGGGAGCGACACCATCACCGCGATCCGCCGGATCGCGCCTGCACAGGGTATCGAGGCGATCGGTGAGGACACGACCGTGACCACGGTCTCGACGCGGCGTCCCGAACCAGTCGGTCCGGATGCCGTCCAGCCGACCGAGGACGCCGGCAACGGGTTCACCGCGGAGTACTTCGACAACGGCGACTGGTCGGGCAACGCGGTCCAGACACAGACCGAGGAGACGGTCGATCTCACGCAGTCCGACGTCGACGCGATCGGCGCCGACACCGTCTCGGTCCGATGGAGCGGGACGCTCGTCGCCCCGGAGTCGGGCACCTACGCGCTGGAACTCACCAGTCAAAGTACTGGCACCGTCTCCATCGACGGTGAGCCGGTCATCCGGAACGAGGGCGGCGGGCCGTCGTTCCTGGGCCCCCAGACCGAGGATGGCTCGATAACTCTCCAGGCCGGCACCGAGTACGACATCCAGGTCGAGGCCGCCGGGTCGCCACCGGTCTCCCTGGAGTGGACGACGCCGTCGGCTGTCGAGGACGCCGCAGCCGCCGCGAGTGACGCGGACACCACGATCGTCCTCGCACAGACCGACACGTCCATCGGCGGCGACCGCCAGACGTTCGCGCTGCCCGGGAACCAGAACGCGGTGGTCGACGCCGTCACCGCGGAGGCGGATGATACTGTCGTCCTGCTCAACACGGAATCGCCGGTGGCGATGCCGTGGGTCGACGACGTCGACGCGATCATGGCGGTGTGGTTCCCTGGACAGGAAGGTGGGCTCGCGGTCGCGAACTTGCTGTTCGGCGAGGTGAACCCGTCGGGGAAGAGCCCGGTTACGTTCGCAGAGTCGCTGTCGGACTACCTCGCCGGCGAGATCGCGACGCTGCCTGATCCCGGTCGGGCCTATCCGGGCGTCGAGGGCACTGTCCACTACGACGAAGGGGTGTTCGTCGGCTACCGACACTTCGACGAGGCGGGGATCGACCCGCTGTTCCCGTTCGGCCACGGGGAATCGTACACCTCCTTCGAGTACGACACCCCGTCCTCGCCATCGTCGGTCGAAGCGGGCGACAGCGTCACCGTCAGCGTCGAGGTCCGCAACACCGGGAGTCGCGACGGCAAGGAAGCCGTCCAGGTGTACGCGGCACCGCAGAACCCGGCCATCGAGCGCCCGCCGAAGGAACTGGCCGGCATCCAGAAGGTCTCGGTCGCGGCGGGCGAGAGCGAGACTGCGGACATCACGGTCGACGCCGACGCCTTCCGGTACTGGGACCCCGAGACCGAACGGTGGACCCTCGATCCCGGTCAGTACGACATCCGAGTCGGTGCGTCCTCGCGTGACATACGTGGCGAGATGACCGTACAGGTGCGCGAATAGCGGCCAGTAGACACTCGGAGGCACGTCTCCGGTCCCTCGTCGTTTTGTGACGGGATACCCCCGAATTGCTTATCTTCTCACCGGTCGTCCGGGACCTATGAATTCCGACGATCGAGAGGGTGTCACGGTGCCTGACCGACATCGGCGACGCTTTCTGCAGGCGCTCGCGGCGGCCGGTGCGGCGGGCGTGGCGGGCTGTCTCGGTGGCGGCGACGGCGGAGACGGTGGCGGGGGCAGCGGTAGCGGTTCCGGCGGAAGCGGCGACGGAGGCGGTGGGCCGTTCCCCACTCCCCCAGGCGGTGCCGTCGACGGCGAGGGCGGTCAGTTCGTCGCCGACGAGTCGGCGCCGTTCTTTCTGGACAGCGGAACCGTCCAGACGACCTTCGACGCCGAGACGACGCCCGAGACGGATCTTCTGGAAGGTGAGGCGCTCGGTGCGCTCTCGGAGTTCGACCTGGAGGCCCACCGGTACACGTTCGACGCGACGCTGCTCGGCGAGGCCGGGATCGACCCCGAGCCAGGGCGCGTGCTCTGGATCTCCGGGCTCTCCCTGCGTCGGGTGACCGACGTGGCCCGCGAGGGCGACCGCGTCGTCGTCGACACCGAGTTCGCGGCGCTGAACGAGGCGATCCAGGACGGCGAAGTCGGCTGGGACGCACAGTTGGGGTTCGACGCCGGCCAGACGAACGAGCGGTTCGAAACGACGACGGAGAACGCGGCCGTGTCGGAACCGCCGGCGCGGCCGGTGACCAACGCGGCACTCGTCGACGTGACCGCACTGGACCAGGCGGGAAACGCCCTCGGTCGGCCCGAAGTGGTTCAGCAGGCCAATCGCGAAGTGCTGGAACTGAAGTTCACGCAGGGGAACACCGACTACGTGTTCGGGCTGACGCCGATGGGCAACTCCGTCCGACTGAAAGCCGAGATGACCGCCCCGTCGGGTGCGCCCGCGACGATGCGGTTTACCGGTGTCGGGGAGGCGAAAGCGGTCCAGGCCGGCGGTCGCGTCGACTACGCCGGCGGCGAACTCCAGCAAGCGGACATCGACGCCAACGGCCTCGAAGGTGAGATCGTCATCGACATCGCCGCGACCGGGACCGGCGTCGAGGGGCCGACGGAGATCCCGCTGCCCGGCGGGTTCGCGTTCAAACACATCTTCATGGCCGGCCCGGTCCCGATCACCGTCGAGACCTCCATCCGACTGAAAGCGAACATCAACGTGGTCTCGGAGGCCTCTGCGACCGCGCGTTCGCGGTTCACCTTCGGCGGCGACACCGGCTTCGCCTACGACGGGACGAGCGTGACGCCGAAAGCGAAGATCGGGACGTTGAACATCAACCCGGAGAGCGCCGACTCCGGCGCCCTGTTCGGCCAGCCGGTCAGCGCCGGCTTCGGTGTCGCGTTCCCCCGGGTCTCGGTCAGCATCTTCGAGCAGATCCTCATCCCCTACATCGAGGTCGGGATGGCAGTCAACACCGAACTCACCTGGGGGCCGGTCTGTAAGAGCGCGTACATCCAGCTCGTCGTCAACGGCGGCTACGACATGAAGATCCTCGGGGTCGAACTCGCGAAGTTCAAGACGACACTCGCCGAGGAGACGCGGCGCGGCGGCGAGGAGTGTGCGGGTAGCTAACTCATCAACTGCTGGTGGGTCGGTTTCATACAGCGGTCCTGGACGACGCGGAGGCCGGTGGCCTCGGCGCGTTCGACTGCCTCGTCGTCGTGGATTCCCAACTGGAGCCAGACGACCTGTACGTCGTCGCGTTCCAGTACCTCGTCGACGATGCCGCTGACCTCCTCGCTGGGGCGGAACACGTCGACGATGTCGATGTCGCCGGGTACGTCCGCCAGCGAGTCGTAGGCCTCGCGACCGAATATCTCGTCGGCGAAGGGGTTGATCGGGACCACGTCGTACCCCTGTTCGATGAGGTACTTCGGGATCTCGTGGGCGTCTTTCCCCGGTGTCGTCGAGCAGCCGACGACCGCGACGCGGTCCAGTTCGAGTATCTCTCGGAGGCCTGCATCGTCAGTGACTGGCATACCTGACGGTAGGGCCGGCGAGGGTAAAACAGATGCGACGAGGTGGCTCACTCACCGGCGCGTTCGGCGAGGAACGCCCGGCCACGCTCCCGGCCGAGGTCCTGTAACGCCTCGATGAACTGCGGGTTCCGGTCGACCTTGGTCGCATAGCCGAGCTGCTCGCCCAGTTCGATCCGGCGGATCTCGGTGTGCGTGAACTCCGCGGCCGGGAGGGTCCCGTCTTCGACCCACTCGTTGACGCGTTCGATGAACCGCAACTCCTGGTTCAGCGAGAGGTTGCCCGACAGTTGGTTCCGACGGTCGGCGATGGCGTCTGCGGTCCGTGGCTCGCCCTCGAAGCGCTGTGGGTTGATCTGGACGATCCACAGTTCCTCGGGCTTGTCCGCCGGCGGGACGTGCATGAGGTCGTTGATCGGCGGGTTCTGTGAGAACAGGCCGTCCCAGTGGAGGTGGCCGTGGATCTCGACGGCCTCGAACAGCGTCGGGACCGCCGCGGAGGCGAGGACGGCCGGGACCGTGACGCCCTCGTTCGTGAACGTCTCGAAGTACCCCTCGTTGACGTTGACCGTCCCGACGACCAGTTCCGGCGCCGCGGCCGTACACAGCCCCGGGATCGCCTCGAAGCCGATGTGTCGCTCCAGGATCGACCGGAGACGGGCCTTGCCGACATCGGGCCAGGGGAGCTGATACGGGGTGACGTGTGGCAGCGGGTAGCCGGCGCTTTCCAGGCGATTGACGCCGGTCAGCCAGTCGTTCGTGGCCCGGTCCGCGGGCGTCGTCGCCGCGATGTCGTCCCAGAGTGCGGTGACGAGTTCGCTGGCCCGGGCCCGGCCGTCGGTGAGCAGTCCGTACCACGCTGCCAGAGCGTTGAACGCCCCGCCGGAGGTCCCGCTGATGCCGACCAGTTCGTCGCCGTCGTCCCAGTCGTCGAACAGGGCACAGAGGACGCCTGCGGTGAAGGCGGTGTGACTCCCGCCGCCCTGGCAGGCGATGGCGACACGGGTCGGGTCGTCGTCCGCCGACACGGGGCCGTCGGCCGTGTCACTCATACGTGTGGGTGTAGCCGCCGTCGAACAGCAGATCGCCGCCGTTGAGGTGTCTCGCGTGATCCGAGAAGCCGAAGACGAAGAGGTTGGCGACTTCCGCGGGGGTCATCATCTCCTTGGTCCGGGCCTGGCCCAGCATCACGTCCTCGACGACTTCCTGCTCGGAGATGCCCCGCTCCCGGGCGGTGTCCTCGATCTGGTCGACCATCAGCGGGGTGAGGACGTAGCCAACACTGACCGAGAAGCCGCGTAACGTCCCCTCTCCTTCGGCGGCGATCGACCGCGTCAACCCGGTGAGGCCGTGTTTGGCAGTGATGTAGGCCGGCTTGTCCTTCGTCGCGTAGTGGCCGTGGACCGAGGACATGTTGCCGATGGCGCCGACGCCGTCGTCGGTCGCACGGATGCGAGGCATGACCTCCTGGGCCAGTTTGAACGGCGCGCGCAGCATGATGTCGAGCAGGAGGTCGTACTTCGACATGGGGAACTGGTCGATACCGGCGATGTGCTGGAGCCCGGCGATGTTGGCGGCGTACCGAACGTCGCCCTCCTCGGCCGCAGCCTCGACGACGGCCTCGATGTCGCCGTCGTCGGTCAGGTCCGTCTCGACGCCGTGGAAGACGCCGTCGACGCCACAGTCGGCCGCGATGTCGTCAGTCTCGGCCAGCCCGTCGGTGTCGATGTCCGCACCGACCACTGTGAGGCCGTTGGCCGCGAGCGCGACCGCCGTCGCGCGACCGATGCCGGAGGCGGCCCCCGTCACGATGGCGACCGTGTCGGGCGAGAAGTGCGGGTCGTCCAGGACGAGCAGGTCGTCGTGTGTCAGCGCCGGCGCGCTGAGGTCGAAGGTGGAGTCTGCCATCTGGTGTCACTCGTCTCGGATGACACACGCCTCCACATTAACTACCCCTCACGCCGGCGTGAGCTGGCCCCGATCAGTCCAGAAACAGGCCGGTTCCCGGGACTCGTGCTCCGTCGTCGGGAAGCCGTTCGAACCAGCCGGCTTCTGCAGCCCGGTCGGGACCGTCGTCGACCGGCACCGCGGGTGCCTGGCCGTCGACCGACGGTGACGCCGCGAGGACGACGAAGTGGCGCGTCGCGGTCCGGTCGGTCTCCCTCGAACTGAGCCGGTGGCGCCAGCAACCGGCGACGCTCTCGATACTGATGTCCAAGCCGGTGTTCGTCCGCACCCACTCGCGCGCCGATTCGGCGAACGACGCCTCGGGTGCGACGTTGCTCGACGGAAGTTTCCAGGAACAGTCCTCGGTGACGCGCATCACGAGAGTCTCGCCGCCGGTGGTGACGCCGACCGGCGCCATGTCCGGCGCGTCGGCGACGAACTCGACGGTCTCCTCGTCGACGACGGCTGTGTCCTCGGTGACGGACACGTCGCCACTGTCCAGGAGCGTGTCGGGGTCGGTGATCGAATCGATCGGACGGTCGTCGATATCGTGTGTTGTCATCTGTGTGGTTTGTCTGGCGTCGGTCGAGCTGTCGGTACCAGGCCGGAGTGAACGAGTTCGGGGACGTGTCTGCGTCGGACGGCGTCACGAGCGCCGGACACCGCTCTACGGCCAACCGCGACAAGAGTGTGGTGGTGTGAACTACCGGACGCCGCTGTCGGGATCTTCGGGCGCTTTCAGGTGTTGCTCGCCCCACTCCGCCATCGACAGGATGACGGGCTCCAGTGACGTGCCCCGGGAAGTCAGCGAGTACCGCACCCGGAAGGGCTGTTCGTTGACGACCGTCCGTTCGACGATCCCCTTCTCCTGGAGGTCGTCGAGGCTGTCGGACAGCACCTTCGAGGAGATGCCGTCGACGTTCGTCTTCAGTTCGTTGAACCCCGACGGCCCCGACTCCAGCAGTCGGTGGACGATGACCGGGTGCCACTTCTTACCGATCAGCGTCGCGGTCGTCGTGATCGGACACCACTCCTCGCCGGCACACCACACTTCGAGCCGTTCCGGTGTGTCGCTCATACCGCCGGCTCCGACCGCCAGCGGCATATAGTTACGTCTAGTAAGCTGGTATTACTCTGTAACCCGATCTGTCGGTCGGAACCCCGGCGTGACCGGACGTGTGACGGAGCCCGGAGACGACAGGGTGATCGACGATCGACCGTCCGCTCGGGTGTGCACTCCGAGGCAACTCAACAGTTACGTACAGGGATGCCGACAGTTCCGGTATGGCAGACCCGTTCGTCGTCGTCGGTGGTGACGCCGCCGGCCTGAGCGCCGCAAGCAAGTTCGCCCGCGAGCGTCCCGACGGGGACGTGATCGTCTACGAGAAGGGTCGGTGGATCTCCTACGCCCACTGCGGGACGCCCTACTACGTGAAAGGCGAGGTCGAACACGTCACCGACCTCCTGTCGCTCACCCCCGCCGATGTCGCCGACCGCGGCATCGACCTCCGGCGGGAACGGGAGGTCGTCGCGGTCGATACCGACGAGCGGACCGTCACCGTCGTCCACAACGGCGAGCAGTCCGTCCAGCCCTACAGCGACCTCCTCGTCGCGACCGGCGCACGCGCGGTCAGCGACCCGGTCGACGGACACTCCCTGGACGGCGTGTTCACGCTCCACGGCATCGACTCGGCGTGTGCCATCCGGGCGGCGCTCGCCGACCCGGGGACCGAACCGGTGGACACCGATGTCGACGCAGTCGACCGCGAGACGGTCGAACGATACACCGCCTGGGACCCGCCGGAGACGGTCGCGGTCGTCGGCGGCGGCTACGTCGGCGTCGAGATGGCCGAAGCGTTCCGGGCACACGGCGTGGAGACGCACGTCTTCCAGCGCTCCGGCCACCTGCTTCCGCCGTTCGGCGACGCGGCCGGCGAGCGGGTCGCCGACCACATGCGCGAACAGGGGGTGACGCTCCACCTGGACTGCGCCGTCGAAGAACTGGCCGGCGGCGAACGGGTCGAGACCGTCGTCCACGAGGACGGCCGACTGGCCGTCGACCTCGTGTTGGTCGGCATCGGGATCCGGCCCAACACCGAACTGCTGTCGGGAACGCCGGTCGAAATCGGCGACTCCGGCGCGGTCGCGACCGACGAGCACGGCCGGACGAGCGTCGATGGTGTCTACGCGGCCGGCGACTGCGCGGAGGACCGTCACGCCGTGACCGGCGAACCGGCCTGGGTCCCGCTGGGGTTGACGGCGAACCGCGCCGGTCGCGCCATCGGGCAGACCGTCGCCGGCGACCCGAGTCCGGTCGGCGACATCGCCGGGACGGCCGTGGTCAAGGCCTTCGACATGGAGTGTGGCCGGGTCGGGATCATCGACCACGAGCGGGCCGAAGCGGACGGGTTCGATCCCGTCTCCGAGACGATCACCGCCGGATCGCGGTCGGGCTACTACCCCGGCGGCGACGAGACGACGGTGACCCTGACCGCCGACCGCGAGAGCGGGCGCCTGCTCGGTGGTGCTATCACCGGCCGCGACCGAGCGGCCATCCGCATCGACACGCTGGCGACGGCCATCGAGCGCGACACGACGGTCCCACAGCTCGAACGGCTTGATCTGGCCTACGCGCCGCCGTTCAGTCCGGTGTGGGACCCGGTGCTGGTCGCCGCGAAGGTGCTGAACGGGCACCTGGAGTGAACGGGCGACGGCCTCGGCGACCCGCCGAACCGTTCAGTCGCCGTGCTCGTGGTGGTGAGCGTGGCCGCCACCGGGTCGGTGGAACTGGCCGGCGAACGCGCGGTGGACGACCTCCGAGAGGGCGGGGTGGACGTGGACGGTGTCGGTGATATCGGCGACGGTTCCGCCCGCGCGCATCACCGGCAGGACCTCGTGGAGTAGCGTCGACGCCTCGGGACCCAGGACGTGACAGCCCAGGATCGTCCGGTCGTCGGGGTCGACCAGGACCTTCACGAAGCCGTCGGTCTCCTTGAGCGCGTCGCCCATCGCGGTATCGGCGTAGTCGTACGTCCGGACGGCGTAGTCCCGGTCGGCGTCCCGGAGAGCCTGCTCGGTCTCGCCGGCGCCGGCCACCTGCGGCGAGGCGAACACCGCGTGGGGCATCGCCGTGTAGTCGACCGCCTCGTCGGGGCCGTCGAGCAACAGGTTCCGGGCGACCGTGCGGGCCTCGTGGTTCGCGGCGTGACGGAACTGGTAGCGGCCGAGGACATCCCCCAGCGCCCAGACGCCGTCGGCGGTCGTCGCCAGCGTGTCGTCGACGAGGACGTAGCCGTCGTCGTCGGTCTCGACGCCCGTGTTCTCGACCGCCAGGCGGTCGGTGTTGGGTGTGATCCCGGTGGCGACCAGCAGTTCGTCGGCGACCCGCTCAGTTTCGCCCCCGTCCGGGCCGGTCGCGGTCACCGCCACCCGGTCGCCGCGTCTCTCGACGGCCGTCGCTTCGTGACCGGTCAGCACCTCGTGGCGCCGGCCGAACACCTCTGTGAACGTCTCCTGGACCTGTTCGTCCTCGTCGGGCAACAGCCGTTCCCGGCGGCCGACGACCGTCACGTCGGTCCCGAAGGCGCCGAAGTAGTGGCCCAGTTCCGCCGCGATGTAGCCGCCGCCGACGACGATCAGGCTTCCGGGACGGCGGTCCAGCCGGAGCGCCTCCGTACTCGTCAAGTATTCGACCGCGTCGATGCCGTCGATGGCCGGGACCTCCGGGCGACAGCCGGCGGCGATGACGACCGTGTCCGCGGTTATCTCCTCGTCGTCGACGGCGAGCGTCCGGTCGTCGACGAACCGGCCCTCAGTGTGGTACAGCGTGTGGTGGCTGGACTGTTCGAGGCCGTGCTCGATCCCGCCCGCGTCCTCGCTCACGGCTTCGTTCACCTCGTGGACGCTCCCGGCGAAATCGACGTGCTCGACGGTGGCGTCGATGCCGAACCGGTCGGCCGTCCTGATGGTCTCCATCACGTCCGCGCGGTGGACGAGCATCTTCGAGGGGATACAGCCGCGGTTCAGACAGGTCCCGCCCAGCGGCCCGTCCTCGACGACGGCGACGGTCTGGCCACGGTCGACGGCCGCCGACGCGACGCTCAGGCCCGCCCCGGAGCCGATGACGATGAGGTCGAACTCCTCCATACGGTCTGATGAGTGTCAACGCACCTATAACTACTGCAGGAGTCGAGTCGGTGGTGGCTACCACGCCGCGTCGAGGATCGCCTCGATGGCCGCTTGCGTCAGATCGAGGCTGGGCGGCGCGTTCGCCACGAACGCGTCGTCGAGGATCGCCGCGGCGACGGCGGGGAACTCGTCCCGGTCGGGGCCGTCGACCTCGCGGAGTCGGGTCGGTAGCGCCAGCGCACCGGCCACGTCCTCGACGGCGCCGACGACTCCCGCGGCGGGGTCGGCCGTGTCGGCCACCCCCAGCGCGTCGGCCAGCAGGTCCCGCCGGCCGTCGACGGCGTCGAAGAGGTGCCGGAGGACGTGGGGCGCGACGATCGCGTGCGCGGCGCCCTGCTGGACCGGGTACGTGCGCGTGAGTCCGTGGCCGAACGCGTGGATCAGCGAGAGCGTCGTCGTGTCGGGCCGGGAGATCCCGTACTGGACGAGCACGATACCCTGCGTTAGCGCCCGGTACACCCAGGGGTCGGGTTCCGCCGTCTCGGCCACCGAACCAAACGCCAGCAGCCCGCGCTGGAGCAGTTCCAGCCCGCGGCTCGCCGTCGCGTCGGTCACCGGCGTCGCCGTGTTCGCGTACAGCGTCTCGATCCCCTTGTCGAAGCCGTTCATCGCCGATCCAGCCAGGACGCTCTCGGGCGTCGTCGCGATCAGTTCCGGGTCGTAACAGACCGCAGCGGGCATCAGTGCCCGACCGGAGAGTCCGCCGCTGATGGGCCGCTCGACGGGACACGTGGCCGGATCGGCGGTGACGCCGGCGACCTGTGTGAGGTCCGCCCCGGCCAGGGTCGTCGGCACCGCCACGACCGGCGGGAGCCCGGAGTCGGGCACACTGATCCCCCGCTGTCGGCGAGTTCGGCACCGGCCGCTTCCGGCGTCGTCCCCGCGGCGACGAGCACGGCGGTGACCTTCGCCACGTCGAGGCTGCTGCCACCCCGACGGCGACGATGGCGTCCGCGTCCCGGTCCGCGAACGCCCGGCGCGTCGCCAGGGCGGTCCCGAGTCGCTTCTGGGGCGTCGTCTCGGCGAACACCCCCGCCAGCCGGTCGCCGAGGCCGGCTCTCACCGGGTCCATGACGGCCGGTGTCGATCCCACGGTTTCGCCACAGACGACCAGCGCACGCTCGCAGCCGTGGGCGGCGAGTTCCTCGCCCAAGTCGCCGGCAGCGCCAGGGCTGTACCGCAGCACGGCAGGCTCGTACTCGAACCGGAACGGCTCCGCGAGTCGCTCTGACTCGGCGACCATCGGTCCTCACCCATCTCCCGGGACCGTCGGGCCGTCGAACGCCGGTAGCTGCGCTTCGATGGCCTCCCGGTCGGCTTCGAGCCACTCGGGCAACACCAGCGAGGAGCCGAGGTCGGCTAGGGCCTCGTCGGCGGTAAAGCCCGGCTCCGGCGTCGAGAGTTCGAACAGGACGCCCCCGGGCTCGCGGGCGTACAGCGCGTGGAAGTACGACCGGTCGACGATGTCGCTCGTCCGGATGTCACGCTCGTGGTAGGCTGTCCGGAACTCGCGTAACTCCGCGACGCTCTCGGCCCGGAACGCGACGTGGTGGACCGTTCCGACGCCCATCCGCCCACGGTCGGCGTCGGTCTCGACGAGGTCGACGACGGCGGCGAACCCGCCCGGCCCGCTCCGGTAGCGGTGTCGCCCGTCTTCGGTGCCGTCCTCTTCGAACCCGAGCACGTCGGTGAGCACGTCGGCCGTCGGGCCGAGGGACTCGACGGCGAGTGTGACGCTGTGGAACCCCTGCAGTTGCCGGTCGGCGGGGACCGGGCCGTCGGGCCACGGGACCGCCGGTGACTCGCCACCGGCCGCGACGAGTTCGAGCCCGATCCCGTCCGGGTCCTCGAACCGGAGGACTGGCTCGCCGAACCGCTCGGCCCGCTCGACCGCGACGCCGTTCGTCTCTAGCCGGTCGACCCAGTAGTCGACGGCGGCTACCGGAATCCGGTAGGCGATCGCCCGTGTCTGGCCCGCCCCGAACTCGCCCCGTCGCCCCCGTTCGGTCCAGGGGAAGAACGTGACGTTCGTCCCCGGCGTCCCCTCGTAGTCGCCGAAGTAGAAGTGGTACGTCCCCGTGTCGTCGTGGTTGACCGTCCGCTTGACGAACCGCAGACCTAGCAGGCCGACGTAGAAGTCGGCGTTCGCCTGCGGGTCGCCGGCGATGGCGGTCACGTGGTGGAGGCCCGTCGTTACTGGCATACGTTGACGTAGCGCGCCCGGACACGTGTATCTTCGCTCACAACCGACCGATCGCCAGCGGGGACGCTCACTCAGTATCGGTCTCCAGGAGCTCCCGGAGTCGCTCGACACTCGGCTTCTCCGTTCGGTCGGGGTGGGCGAGGACCGTCACGGTCTCGGTCCCCAGCGGGACGAACCCGAGATCGAGGTCCACCGCCGTCGATGCGAGCCCGAGTCCGGCGTCGGCGGCACCCGAGCGGACCCGGCGGGCGGGGCTCTCGTGGCCCTTGGTCGTCAGTTCGTAGCCGTCGACGGCGTGCCTGATCGTGGCTGGCTCCTCCCCTCGGTCGGCTGCCAGCGCGTCGAGCGCCGCGTCGAAACTCGCACGCAGGCCCGAACCCTGCTCTCTGTTCACGAAGCCGACATCGCTGTCCACGAGGTCGTCCAGTCCGGAGACGGCCGCCTGCGGGTCGACGATCAGGCCCCACTCGCGCTCCCACGAGCCCAGGACCGTCGCCGCTTCGGGCACGGCGTCGGGACCGCTGACGACAGCTACGTCCGGGATGCCCGCTTCCAGGCGACGGGTCGCCTCACGGGTCCCGACGGGGAGATAGCGCGGTCGCTCTAGGCGGTCGAGCAGCTCCGAAAGCCGCGGATCGGCCTCGCCGACGCCGAGCAGTGTCGGCGGCCGGACCGACGGCGAGAACAGCCGCACCTCGACGTGCTCCCCGACCGCGAGGTAGTCCGTGTCGGCGTCGACAGTGACGGTTCCGTCGGCTTCGACCAGGCTCGTCGTCGCGCCGCTACCCTTGTCGACCGGGTAGACGAGCGTCTCGCCGGTGGCCGTCTCGACCAGTCCGACGGGGACGAGCCGGTGGCGCCCGTCCTGGCTGCGCTCCCGGACCGCCATCTCGCCGGTGACCGTCGCCGTCCGCGGCTCCGCGAGCCCGGCTGCCGACCGCAACCGCGGTGCGACGAACGTCCGGAAGATGGTCAGTGCCGACACCGGGTAGCCGGGCAAGCCGACGTAGGCCGACTCCCCGATGGTCCCGACGAGCATCGGTTTCCCCGGCTTGATCGCGACGCCGTGCAGACGGAGGTCACCGCGTTCCTCGATGACGCGATAGATCACGTCGACGGCGCTGGCGCTCGTCGACCCGGAGGAGAGCACGAGGTCACAGTCGTCGGCGGCCTCGTGGAGCACCCGCTCCATCTCCTCGAAGTCGTCGCCGGCGTGGGGGTAGACCACCGGCTCGCCGCCCGCCGCCTCGACGCCGGCCGCGACGGTGTAGCTGTTGACATCGTAGATCTCGCCGGCGTCGCTGTCGACCGGTTCGCCCGGCCGGACGAGTTCGTCCCCCGTCGAGATGATCCCGACGCGCGGGCGGCCACGGACCGGGACCGAATCGACGCCCAGGGCCGACAGCAGACCGATCTCGCGCGCGGTGAGTTCCGTGCCGGGGCCGAGCGCACGCGCGCCGGCGGCGATGTCGGCGCCGGCGACCAGTACATTCTCGCCCGGCGTGACCGCCGTCCGCACTGCGACGCCGGCCTCTGTCTCGTCGGTCCGTTCGACGATGACGACCGCGTCGGCACCCGGCGGCATGACGGCGCCGGTCGAGATCTCGGCCGCGACACCCTCCCGGACAGTCACGTCCGGTTCCTCGCCGGCGTGGACGGCCCCGGCGACGGAGAGTTCGACCGGGTCGACCTCGCTCGCGCCGACGGTGTCTGCCGCTCTGACCGCGTAGCCGTCCATGCTCGCCCGGTCGAAGCCGGGGACATCGAGCGTCGCGTCCACGCGCTCGGCCAGGACCCGTCCCCGCGCGTCCGACAGCGGCACCCGTTCCGGGTCGGGGTCGATCGCCAGGTCCTCGACGACCTCGCGTGCGCGCTCGGGCGGCGCCAGGTCGCGAAACTCCCGCCGGTCGCTCACTGTGACCACTCCCAGTACTCGACTTCGACCGTCTCGCCCGCTGCGTACCCCTCCGTCGACTCCGGGACGACGACCCACCCGTCCGCGAGGGCGACGCTTGAGAGGACGCCCGCGCCACCGCTCCGGATCGGCGTCGCGGTCGGTTCCGTCTCGCCCTCGTCGAGTTCCACCCGGACGTAGCTGCGTGTCCCGGGTTCGCTCGTGAGTTTCCGCGCCAGACGCGCCGTCGTCGTCGGCGGGTCACGGACCGGAAGGTGACCGACTCGTTTGAGCACCGGCCGGAGGAACTGGACGGCCGTGACGATGCAGGCGACGGGGTAGCCCGGCAGATTCAGGACCGGCGTGTCGTCGACGACGCCGAGTGCGACCGGGTGGCCCGGTTGCAGCGCGACGCCGTGGACCAGTACCTCGCCGAGGTCGTCGACGACCTCCGGGAGCAGGTCGCGGTCGCCGACGGAGGACCCCCCGGTCGTCACGACGACATCGTGGTCGGTGTCGCGGTCGATCGCCGCCCGGAGCGCGTCGGTGTCGTCGGTGACGATCTCCCGGTCGGTCGCGACGCCGCCCCAGCGCTCGACGTACTGTGCGACGGTCTGTCCGTTCGTCTCGACGATCTCTCCGGGGTCGGGATCGTCCTGGACGAGTTCCTCGCCGGTCGGGATCACGCTCACGCGCGGGCGCTCGTACACGAGTACGTCGTCGTACCCAGTCCCTTTCAGTAGACCCAGATCCGAGGGGCGGAGCCGTGTCCCCGCGTCGTACAGGTGTTGGTCCGCCGCAACGTCTTCGCCAACCGGGCCGACGTTGGTTCCGCTGGCAACCGCGGTGAACACCGCGACCTCGTCGCCGTTCCGCTCTGTCCCCTCGACTCTGACGACCGCGTCCGCCTGCTCCGGGAGGAGGCTGCCGGTGTGGACGCTGACGGCCCGCTGTGGTCCGGCTCGTTCCCCGATCGCAAGCCGAACGGGGGACCGCTCGCTGGCCCCGTGTGTGTCGGTCGCTCTGACCGCGTACCCGTCCATCGCTGCCCGGCGGTAGTGGGGAACGGGTCGGTCCGCGTCGACTCCCGTCGCCAGCACGCGCTCGTCCGCCCGTCTCACGGGCACGCGCTCGGTCCGCGACAGCGGCGAGACCACCCGGTGAACCTCCGATCGCGCTGCCTCGACGCGGGTCTTCCGCTTGAACCCCGCAGTCCGGCGCTCCTCGTCGTGCATACTCGCGTCTGCGGGTCCCAGATACAAACGCTCTCGGGACCGGTGGCGCTGTACCGGCATCGGGTGGGCGACGCCGAGTCGTGTCCCGGCAGTGCACCCGAAACACGGTATGTCCGGCTCACACGAAGGGGACGGCGAGTGACCACCACGCGGCCGCCGTCGCGAGAGCGTACCAGACCATCGCGGCGACCGCGGGGAAGGGCGACCGCTGTCTCGTGAGGACGATCCCGCCCCAGAGCACCAGCGGGAGCGAACCCGCCTGTCCGGCGACGACGAGGGGCGGGAGTACCGTCTCGTACGACAGCCCCGTCACGACGACCGCGCTGCCCGCGAGGAGCCAGTACAGCCGCCTGAGTCGGTCCGGGGGCAAGCGAACCGCGAGCGTCCGCTTCCCGACCGAGGCGTCGGCGTCCCTGTCCGGCCAGTGTGTCGCCAGGAGGTTACAGCCGATCAGACAGCAAAACGGGACCAGCGCGACGCCGTCGGCCACAGTCGGCGTCCCAACCGTCGTGGTACCGTACAGCGGAAGCAACAGCCCGCCGAGCAGTGCGTTCACGAGTTCGCCGACGCCGCGTCTGATAAACGCCGTCGGCGGGAGCGAGTATCCCAGTCCCGCGAGCGCGATCACGCCGAGGAACACGACCGCTGTCGCCGACAACTGCCCCGTGACGTATCCACCGGCGGCTATCGCGATGCCGACGATCACCGCCGTCAGCGAGGCGCGCGCGAGGACGACCCGATCGACCCCAGTTTGGGCCAGTGCACCGCTCCCGCCGGAAAACGGGGTCCGCTCCGTCCGCCGGTCCGTCTCGACATCGACGTACTCGTTGGCGTAGTGGATACTCGCGGCGACCGCGAATACTGCGAGCCCGCCGATCCCGACAGCGGGTCCGTGGGCGGCGAGGGACCAGTCACCCCGCCGCCCCAGCGCCATGCCGATACCGAGTGCGTAGACAGCGCCGATCAGCGCCAGTTGGCTCGGGCGCGCGGCTTTCCACAGTGTCCACAGCCGTGGTGCCCGATCGATCGCAGTCCGTGTGACTCCCGTCACCGGCAATGTGACCGCTGTGCCGTCGTCCACGTGGTAATTCGGTACACGAACGGATATTGGTGTGGTAACACGTGGCGAGACACTACTATAAACCCTCGTGTTTTATCTCTTCGCATCCATGCGTAAACAGGAGCTCATCCACCTGCACAGCCTTCTCGCACAGGTACAAGTTCACTACGAAGAGGACTGCGGAACGGACGTGCAACACGACGAGTACGCGACGCTCGGTGTCAAGCCGACATCGATCCACAAGTCGAAGACCGACCACAAGGACGCCGTGTTCGCGCTCGCCAACGGGATTATCGACGATATGGCAGCCGAAAGCGACGAGATCCGCACGCTCGCCGCCGACTGAGCGCTTTCTGCGGTTCGGATACCCGATCGACCGACAGTCACTACAGGCTCGTACACCGTGGGACGCGTTATCGGGACTCTCAGTCTACTTATACGATTGGCGCCCCTATCACAGGTATGAGCGAACCTTCTGGGCGACGGAACCTCCGGATGCCCTCGACAGACGAGATGTTCGCGGTCGTAACTGAACACAACGGCGGCAACCACGTCCGCATCCAGTGCGAAGACGGTGAGAACCGGATGGGCCGCATCCCGGGCCGAATGAAGTTCCGGACCTGGATCAACGAGGGCGACATCGTGATCGCCGAGCCCTGGGACTGGCAGGACGAGAAAGCCAACATCGAGTGGCGCTACGACGGACAGGACGCCGACCAGCTCCGTGCCGAAGGCCACATCGACTCGCTGACTGCGTAATCGCTCTTCGTTTTCGACTTCGTCACACCGGCGAGCGACAGCACTACCCACTGCCGATTCCGTTGCTGTCGGCACCGCACCGTCCCGCGGCCCGTGCGCTCGGGCGCACTCCTAACTGCTATTGACCGCTCAATAGCTCCTGCAGCGGTCACGGTCAGGTTGCCAGACTGACAACAGCTATACGTATTATTACATTATAGCCGGACAAAACGCCGCTGTCTTGCGATTGGGTATGTGACGGCGTCACGTCACGCATGTGGCGTGTGGGGTCGACTCAGGGCGGCTCTGAGACGAGTCATTTATATGTACCCCTCCCATCGGATGGAATGCGAAGGTCGCACCGGGGCGCCCGGGGCGACACGGTCCGTGGCGACGTTCCCGGACCGCTCGCAGAGAGCACATCGCGTTCGCTTCGGCGACCGCGACCGCTCTCGAAAGTATGAGGATCCCACCCCTGCGGTCCGCCGTCAAGATGGGATCTGATGTGAGCCCACGGACCCATACAGTCAACACTGGAGTATTCCAGTGTGTTACGCTTCCGACGGAGTGATACCACACTCATACGTTGCATCGAGCAACGCCCGCCGCTGACTCAGTCAGCACATTCCGGTTGATCCTGCCGGAGGCCATTGCTATCGGAGTCCGACTTAGCCATGCTAGTCGCGCGGGTTAGACCCGCGGCATATAGCTCAGTAACACGTGGCCAAACTACCCTACAGACCGCCATAACCTCGGGAAACTGAGGCTAATAGCGGATACAGCTCTCACGCTGGAGTTGCAGAGAGCTGGAAACGTTCCGGCGCTGTAGGATGTGGCTGCGGCCGATTAGGTAGATGGTGGGGTAACGGCCCACCATGCCCATAATCGGTACAGGTTGTGACAGCAAGAGCCTGGAGACGGTATCTGAGACAAGATACCGGGCCCTACGGGGCGCAGCAGGCGCGAAACCTTTACACTGCACGACAGTGCGATAAGGGGACTCCGAGTGCGAGGGCATATAGCCCTCGCTTTTCTGAATCGTAGGGAGATTCAGGAACAAGGACTGGGCAAGACCGGTGCCAGCCGCCGCGGTAATACCGGCAGTCCGAGTGATGGCCGATATTATTGGGCCTAAAGCGTCCGTAGCCTGCTGTGTAAGTCCGTTGGGAAATCGACGCGCTCAACGCGTCGGCGTCCAGCGGAAACTACACGGCTTGGGGCCGAGAGACTTGACGGGTACGTCCGGGGTAGGAGTGAAATCCTGTAATCCTGGACGGACCACCAATGGCGAAAGCACGTCAAGAGACCGGACCCGACGGTGAGGGACGAAAGCTAGGGTCTCGAACCGGATTAGATACCCGGGTAGTCCTAGCTGTAAACGATGCTTGCTAGGTATGTCACGCGCCATGAGCACGTGATGTGCCGTAGTGAAGACGATAAGCAAGCCGCCTGGGAAGTACGTCCGCAAGGATGAAACTTAAAGGAATTGGCGGGGGAGCACCACAACCGGAGGAGCCTGCGGTTTAATTGGACTCAACGCCGGACATCTCACCGGTCCCGACAGTAGTAATGACGGTCAGGTTGACGACTTTACCCGACGCTACTGAGAGGAGGTGCATGGCCGCCGTCAGCTCGTACCGTGAGGCGTCCTGTTAAGTCAGGCAACGAGCGAGACCCGCATCCGTAGTTGCCAGCGATACCCCTGAGGTAGTCGGGTACACTACGGAGACTGCCGCTGCTAAAGCGGAGGAAGGAACGGGCAACGGTAGGTCAGTATGCCCCGAATGGACCGGGCAACACGCGGGCTACAATGGTCAGGACAGTGGGATGCTACGCCGAGAGGCGACGCTAATCTCCAAACCTGGTCGTAGTTCGGATTGCGGGCTGAAACTCGCCCGCATGAAGCTGGATTCGGTAGTAATCGCGTGTCATAAGCGCGCGGTGAATACGTCCCTGCTCCTTGCACACACCGCCCGTCAAAGCACCCGAGTGGGGTCCGGATGAAGCCAGCATGCGCTGGTTGAATCTGGGCTCCGCAAGGGGGCTTAAGTCGTAACAAGGTAGCCGTAGAGGAATCTGCGGCTGGATCACCTCCTACAGAACGGGACTGGGGCTTTGCCCCAGCCCACCTGCATTGGTGGCTTTGCCACCGTTGTCGGCAAGCGCCGACTGTATGGGCCCGCTGGGCTCACGAGACCTCTCCGAGGCGGATACCCCCGTGTGGGGTAGTCGGGTGCAACTCCCGACAGGTCCGTACGACGTACCGGGTTCGAACCGTGCCCCTTAAGTGTGGGACGGCGCTCGAAACTGGTACGACGACTGATGCACCAATCCGGGTCAAACCGCGATTGGGAAGGGTCGATTCGCCTACCATCTCCACCTTGGGGGCGAGTATGAAACCGTGTGTACGTGCGATCCAGGCGTCCACTGGACTCGTTCAGTTCTAACTAACGAGTCACAACGACGTTGGCTACTATGCCAGCTGATGGATAGCTCGGCTCGAGAGCTGAAGAAGGACGTGCCAAGCTGCGATAAGCCTGAGGGAGCCGCACGGAGGCGAAGAACTCAGGATCTCCGAATGAGAATCTCCTCGCAATTGCCACGCGCAATGAGGAACCCCGAGAACTGAAACATCTCAGTATCGGGAGGAACAAAAAACGCAACGTGATGTCGTCAGTAACCGCGAGTGAACGCGATACAGCCCAAACCGAAGCCCTCACGGGCAATGTGGTGTGTGGGCCAACTCTCAGCATCCGACCATCTCACAGAAGTCCCTTGGAACAGGGCGTGATACAGGGTGACAACCCCGTACGTGAGACCAGTACGATGTGCGTTGGTTCCAGAGTAGCGGGGGTTGGAAATCCCTCGCGAATCTCGCAGGCATCGACTGCGAAGGCTAAACACTCCTCGAGACCGATAGCGGACAAGTAGTGTGAACGAACGCTGCAAAGTATCCTCCGAAGGGAGGTGAAATAGAGCTTGAACCCAGTTGGCGATCGAGCGATGGGGCATACAAGGTCCTGTCCAGAATGACCGTGGGGCGACCCACCAGTAAGACGGACAGGAAGCCGATGTTCCATCGTACGTTTTGAAAAACGAGCCAGGGAGTGTGTCTGTATGGCGAGTCTAACCGGAGTATCCGGGGAGGCACAGGGAAACCGACATGGCCGCAGCTTACGCGAGGGCCGCCGTCTTCAAGGGCGGGGAGCCACACGGACACGACCCGAATCCGGACGATCTACGCATGGACAAGGTGAAGCGTGCCGAAAGGCACGTGGAAGCCTGTTAGAGTTGGTGTCCTACAATACCCTCTCGTGATCTATGTGTAGGGGTGAAAGGCCCATCGAGTCCGGCAACAGCTGGTTCCAATCGAAACATGTCGAAGCATGACCTTCACCGAGGTAGTCGGTGGGGTAGAGCGACCGATTGGCGTGCTCCACTCCGAGAGGAGTGGACGCGCCTGTCAAACTCCAAACCCACCGACGCCGTCGACGTGAGGATTCCGGTGCGCGGGGTAAGCCTGTGTACCAGGAGGGGAACAACCCAGAGATAGGTTAAGGTCCCCAAGTGTGGATTAAGTGTAATCCTCTGAAGGTGGTCTCGAGCCCTAGACAGCCGGGAGGTGAGCTTAGAAGCAGCTACCCTCTAAGAAAAGCGTAACAGCTTACCGGCCGAGGTTTGAGGCGCCCAAAATGATCGGGACTCAAATCCACCACCGAGACCTGTCCGTGCCTCTTACGAGGCAATCGAGTAGATTGGCGCTCTCATTGGATGGAAGCAGGGGTGAGAACTCCTGTGGACCGATGAGTGACGAAAATCCTGGCCATAGTAGCAGCGATAGTCGGGTGTGAACCCCGACGGCCTAATGGATAAGGGTTCCTCAGCACTGCTGATCAGCTGAGGGTTAGCCGGTCCTAAGTCATCCCGTAACTCGACGATGACAAAATGGGAAACGGGTTAATATTCCCGTGCCACCACACAGTGAAACCGACGCCCTGGGGTCGACCACGCCGGGCTTTCGCCCGGTCGAACCGTCCAACTCCGTGGAAGCCGTAACGGCACGAAGCGGACGAACGGCGGGATAGGGCAACGTGGTTCAACCTGGGGCCCGTGAAAAGGGAGTGTGGTGTCCGTACCGAGAACCGACACAGGTGTCCATGGCGGCGAAAGCCAAGGCCTGTCGGGATCAACCGACGTTAGGGAATTCGGCAAGTTAGTCCCGTAAGTTCGCGATAAGGGATACCTGCTCGGGAAACGAGCAGGTCGCAGTGACTCGGAAGCTCGGACTGTCTAGTAACAACATAGGTGACCGCAAATGCGCAAGCACTCGTACGGTCACTGAATCCTGCCCAGTGCGGGTATCTGAACACCTCGTACAAGAGGACGAAGGACCCGTCAACGGCGGGGGTAACTATGACCCTCTTAAGGTAGCGTAGTACCTTGCCGCATCAGTAGCGGCTTGCATGAATGGATTAACCAGAGCTTCACTGTCCCAACGTTGGGCCCGGTGAACTGTACATTCCAGTGCGGAGTCTGGAGACACCCAGGGGGAAGCGAAGACCCTATGGAGCTTTACTGCAGGCTGTCGCTGGGACGTGGTCGCCGATGTGCAGCATAGGTAGGAGACACTACACAGGTACTTGCGCTAGCAAGCCACCGAGTCAACAGTGAAATACTACCCGTCGGTGACTGCGACCCTCACTCCGGGAGGAGGACACCGGTAGCCGGGCAGTTTGACTGGGGCGGTACGCGCTCGAAAAGATATCGAGCGCGCCCTAAGATCATCTCAGCCGGGACAGAGACCCGGCGAAGAGTGCAAGAGCAAAAGATGATTTGACAGTGTTCTTCCCAACGAGGAACGCTGACGCGAAAGCGTGGTCAGCGAACCAATTAGCCTGCTTGATGCGGGCAATTGATGACAGAAAAGCTACCCTAGGGATAACAGAGTCGTCACTCGCAAGAGCACATATCGACCGAGTGGCTTGCTACCTCGATGTCGGTTCCCTCCATCCTGCCCGTGCAGAAGCGGGCAAGGGTGAGGTTGTTCGCCTATTAAAGGAGGTCGTGAGCTGGGTTTAGACCGTCGTGAGACAGGTCGGCTGCTATCTACTGGGTGTGTTATGGTGTCTGACAGGAACGATCGTATAGTACGAGAGGAACTACGATTGGTGGCCACTGGTGTACCGGTTGTTCGAGAGAGCACTGCCGGGCAGCCACGCCACACGGGGTAAGAGCTGAACGCATCTAAGCTCGAAACCCACCTGGAAAAGAGACACCGCCGAGAGTCCTCGTAGAAGACGAGGTAAATAGACTCGGGGTGTGCGCGTCGAGGTAACGAGACGTTGAGCCCGCGAGCACTAACCACTCGAAGCCATAATCATACGCACTGTGACTCAGAAGTCACCAACAATCGTTGGTAGACTGAACGAGTCCAGGCGCAAACTGGATCGCACGTACGAAAATCAGACCGACCGAGACAGGTAATTTCACGGTTCGACTCCGTGACTCGGCGTTAGGCGGCCATAGCGGCGGGGTTGCCTCCCGTACCCATCCCGAACACGGAAGATAAGCCCGCCAGCGTTCCGGGGAGTACTGGAGTGCGCGAGCCTCTGGGAAACGCGGTTCGCCGCCACCATTCATACCTTCATTCAGCCTTTCGAAGAGCGTCACCGCTCTTCGAGGGGCTTTTCGTCGTTCAGGAGTGGCAACACTGTCGCTCCCGGATGCTGTTCGAAGCGACATCGCTGACGCACAGCGACACTCGCCCGCCGGTCAGCCGCTGTACTCGACGGCCAGTCGGAGATCGCGTGCCGACCGCCCGATCTCGACCGTGTGGGGGCCGTCGTCGTCGGTCCACCCGTCGTCGGGATCGAAGTACGACAGCGCGAGTTCGTCCAGCGACACCGAGACGGACCGCGACTCGCCGGCATCGAGTTCGACCGGCTCAAACCCGGCCAGTTCCTGGCGCGGTCGCTCGACGGGTGATTCCGGGGGACGTACGTACGCTTGCACGACCTCGTGCCCGGGTCTGGACGCGGTGTTCTCGACAGTGACCTCGACGGCGCCGTCGCGAACTGTCGCGTCCAGATACTCGAACGTGGCGTAGGAGTGACCGTGGCCGAACGGGTAGGTGGGGTCGGTGTCTGCCCGATCGAAGTGGCGGTAGCCGACGAAGACTCCCTCGTCGTAGTGGGCTTTCCCATCGACGCCGGGGAACTGTCGCTCCTCGGTCGCGGGGTAGTCCTCGGCGGGCGCGAACGTGACGGGGAGCCGTCCCCCGGGGTCGGCGTCCCCGTAGAGAACCGCCGCGGCGGCGTCGCCGTCCGCTTGGCCCGGGTACCAGGCTTCGAGAACCGCGGCAACGTCGCCGCGCCAGGGCATCTCGACGGGGCCGCCGGAGCGGACGACGACGACGGTGCGCTCGTTCGCGGCGGCGACGGCCTCGATCAGGTCGTCCTGTCGGCCGGGAAGTGCCAGCGAGTCGCGGTCCTGCCCCTCGGTCGTCGTGTCACGGACGAACACTACGGCTACGTCAGCAGTTTCGGCCGCTTCGACCGCGTCGTCCAGCGAGGGGTCTGGACGGTCGTCGTCGGTCCACTCGCGCTCGTCGTGGCCGCCTTCGACGAACGGAAGTAGGTCGAACAGCGAGACGCTTTCGATCTCTGGGATGCCGCGTGCGACCGTGACAGTCCCCTCCGCGCGTCCTTCGATTCCATCGGCAGGGGTCGTCGCGGCGAACGGAGTCGTCTCGGAGGAGCCACCGCCGCCGAGTTTGGGTTCGTCGACGTGAGGCCCGATGACGGCGACGGCTGTCTCGTCGGTGAGGGGCAGGACGCCGTCGTTGTCCAGCAGCACGGTCCCGCGAGTGGCGACCCGTTCGGCGAGCGCCCGGTGAGCGGGCGTGTCCAGCGCACCGTCGGCACGAACGTCGGAACGACCGAGCAGGCCCGTCCGGTCCATCCCGCCGAGGACGCGGCGGACCATGTCGTCGAGACGCTCCGCCGGGACGGTCCCGTCGTCGATCGCCTCACCGAGGGGCCCCGCGAACAGGCCGGCATGGGTCGCGTCGGGGATGCCGTCGGGCCACTCGAACTCGTCGAGCGATCCCTCCTCGTTCCCGGTCTCTGTATCGAGTGCGACGCCGGGCATCTCCAGGTCGAGGCCGGCGGTCGCGGCGCCGACCGTCGTCGCCAGCCCGTACCAGTCCGAAACGACGTAGCCGTCGAAGCCCCACTCGTCTTTCAGTACGCCGCCGACAAGCGTCGCGTGGTCGCTCATGTACGTCCCGTTGACCCTGTTGTAGGCGGTCATCACCGACCCGACGCCGGCCTCGACGGCCGCCCGGAAGGGCGGGAGATACAGTTCGCGCAGCGTCCGCTCGTCGACCTCGGCGCTGACGCTCGTGCGCGCGGACTCCTGGTTGTTGGCGACGAAGTGTTTGACTGTCGCGAGGACACCGGTAGATTCGATGCCCGAGACGAGACCGGCACCCACGTCGCCGGCCAGAACTGGATCTTCCGAGAGGTACTCGAAGTTGCGACCACAGTGGGGAATGCGGACGATGTTCACGCCGGGTGCCAGCAGGACATCCTGATCGAGCGCGGTCGCCTCGCGGGCCATCGCTCGGCCCTGTTCGCGCGCGAGGCTGGGGTCGAACGAGGCAGCGGTCGCCAACGACGCCGGGAAGGCCGTCGCGCGCTCGCCCTCCGCACGGACACCCAGCGGCCCGTCGACGAGGCGGAACGGCGGAACGTCGAGGCGATCGACCCCGGGGAGATACCCGGTCGCCGTCCCCTCCGGGTCGACCGCGCCGTGAACGAGCGCGAGTTTCTCTTTCCGGGTGAGCTCCGACACGAGCGTGTCGATGTCGTCGGCAGCGTCCATTGATCGGGGTTCGGACCCCAGCCGAATAACGGTTGGCCGGCCGATAGAATAACTGACATGGGGTGTGAACCGACGAGTATGGTTCCCGACTCCCCACTGCCGGCCGGGACGGAGGTCGGCCGCGTCGCGCTCACTGTCGCCGACAGCGACCGCGTCGCCGCGTTCTACGAGGAAACGGTCGGGCTGTCGATCCACGACGACACCGGTGAGCGGACTGTCCTCGGGGACGGCGAGACGCAACTGCTGGTGCTCCACGAGCACCCGACGGTGCCCGAACGGATGGCCGACGAGACGGGGCTGTACCACCTCGCGGTTCGCGTGCCCTCGCGGGCCGCGCTCGGGGCGGCGCTAGAGCGTGTCGAACGGACGGGGCAACTCGACGGCGCCTCGGACCATCACGTCAGCGAGGCGCTGTATCTGACAGATCCCGAGGGGAACGGCGTCGAGATATACCGGGACCGACCCCGCGAACGGTGGGACGAACGCGAGGACGGGACCGTTCGGATGGCGACCGAACGGCTGGATCGGGCCGGTGTCGAGGCCGCGAGCGACGCTACCCGCTCGGTTCCCGTCGGGACCGACATCGGCCACGTCCACCTGGAGGTCGCCGACCTGGACGCCACGCGGTCGTTCTACGTCGACACGCTGGGAATGCGAGTCCGGGCGACGTACACGGGCGCGCTCTTTCTGGCGGCGGGATCGTACCATCACCACGTCGGCGCGAACGTGTGGCACTCACGGGTCGGGCCGGGCGAGGGACGCGGACTGGCGTGGTACGAACTCGTCGTTCCGAACGAGGCGGCGGTCACGGCGGTCCGCCGCCGACTGACCGATAGCGACCGCGCGGTCGAGACGACGCCGGACGGGATCGAGACGGTCGATCCCGCGGGCGTGACGGTCCGCGTTCGACCCTCGTAGGGCGTTACTCAAGTACGTCGCGGCAGTAGCGGGGGTATGGAACGACACAGTCTACGTCGGTGGCACGGCCGAATCGAAGACAGCGCTCGCCGAGCGGGGCGACGATGAGCGGCCCACACCAGGGACAGGACCTGGTCACTGCGGGGACACCGCTGTCCGACGCCCGGGCGGCCGTGGTTCTGGTCCACGGTCGGGGGGCGACCGCACAGAGTATCGTCCAGATGGGGACGGACGTACACGCGGACGGCGTTGCGCTGCTGGCGCCACAGGCCGCGCGGAACACGTGGTATCCGAACTCCTTTCTGGCACCCGTCGAGGACAACGAACCGGGTCGCAGTTCCGGCCTCCAGGCGGTCGACGACGCCGTCGAGACGGCGATCGATGCGGGAATCCCACGAGAAGCGGTGCTCGTCGGCGGTTTCTCCCAGGGTGCGTGTCTGGCAAGCGAGTACGTCGCTCGGAACCCGCGACGGTACGGCGGGCTGGCTGCACTGAGCGGCGGACTGATCGGGGAGACGGTCGATCCCGAGTCCTACGAGGGGGACATCGAGGGGACGCCGGTGTTTATCGGCTGTAGCGATGTCGACCCGCACATCCCGATCGAACGGGTCCACGCGACGACGGAGACGTTCGAGCGACTCGGTGGCGATGTCGACGAGCGGATCTACGGGGGGATGGGTCACGGCGTCAACCAGGACGAACTCGACGCCGTCGCCGATCTCGTCGCCGGGCTGTTGGAGACGTAGGTTACCACGACCTCACCGCGGGATTTTGTGTCCACCGGCCCTTTCGAGGGTATGGCGACGCGACGATCGGTCCTCCGCGGCGTCGGTGTGGTCGGCGCGTCCGTGATCGCGGGCTGTCTCGGTGGTCCCGACTCGCCGACCGCCGGACAGTCGGGCCAGCGGGCCGACGGTGACGACCCGACGGGGACCGACGACGAGATCGAACGGCCGCCCCTCGCAGAGGAATCGCGATATCTGGGCTACGACATCGGGACTCTCGACGAAGCGGTCGTCAGCGGCGGCGTGCCGAAAGACGGTATCCCGGCGATCGACGAACCGACGTTCACGGCAGCGGGGTCGGCGTCGCTCGACGACGGTGCCCCCGTCTTCGGCCTCGTCCGCGGGGGCGACGTTCGAGCGTACCCACAGCGGATTCTGGTCCACCACGAGATCGTCAACGACACCGTCGACGGCGAGCCGGTCGCGGTCACGTACTGTCCGCTCACGGGGACTGCTCAGGGGTTCGAGCGCGGGCCGGTCGAGTTCGGCGTCTCCGGGAACCTCGTCAACTCGAACCTCGTGATGTACGATCGCGGGACCGACAGCCGGTGGCCTCAGATGCTGGCGACGGCGATCGACGGACCGCTCGCGGGCGAGACACTCCGGGAGTTCCGGGTCGTCTGGACGACCTGGGGGAAGTGGCGCGGGGCCTACCCCGAGACGAGGGTCCTGACCGAGGACACTGGGTACACGAGACGGTACGGGAGCGATCCGTACGGTCGGTACGACCCGCCGGGTGGGTACTACACGAGCGATCGGACGCTGTTCGAGCCGCTGGCTCGGGACGGCCGGGCACACCCCAAGTCCGTGGTCGTCGGGACGCGGACGGCCGAAGGGGCGCTCGCGTTCGACAAGGAGACGCTGCTCTCGGCCGGGGTCCTGACCGGAACGATCGACGGGAAGCAGTACGTCGCCGTGGCCGACGACCGGCTGTCGACGGGGTACGTCTACGCGAATCCCGACGGTGTCACGGTCGAGCAGCGGCCCGACGGCTACCGCGTCGCCGGCGAGACGGCGGACGCCGACTCGCTCCCACTGGCGCGGTCGCTCGCGTTCGACGCGATGTGGTTCGCCTGGGCGGGGTTCTATCCGGAGAGTGAGTATGTCGACTGACACCGACACCGGCGGACGCACCGTCGGGGCTCGGTTCGTGAGCCTGTTCCGACAGTCCGCCGTCGCGGCCCGCGGTGCGCTCACCCGGCCGGACGGGAAGGCCGTCTTCGCCGCGTCGGCGGTCGCGTATCTGCTGCTGTACACGGCAGGGTTGCGAAACCTCGGGTTCGGCTCGTGGGGATACGAGCTGTCCGTCGTCTCGGACCCCCCTGGCCCGCGCGTTCGAGCCGGTCGGTCCCTTCCAGTGGGAGCCGATCGCGCTCGTGGTCGTCGGGCCGATCGAACTGCTGGTCGCACCGCTGAACGTCCTGCTCGGTATCGGACTGGCGACCCTCGTCGGGCTGAACCTCGCGGTGTCGGTCGTCGCCTGGCGGGGACCGGCGGCGTGCCGGATCGCCCCCCGGAGCGGGCGCGGCCGCGGGGCTCCCGGGGTTGCTCTCGGGAGTCGCCTGCTGTGGCCCGACGATACTGCTAGTCGTCGGTGTCCAGGCCAGTGCCGGCGTCCTGGCGGTGTTCCAGTGGCTCTTGCCCGTGGCCGTGCTGTCGCTCCTGGGCACCTTGCTGTGGGTGGGAACGAAGGTGGACCCGGCGGCTGCCTGAGCCCGGCGTGTTACTCCATGTCGGCCAGCGTGCCGAACTCGTCGACGGGGACGACCGAGTAGTCGATGTTCAGGGTGTCTTTCGTCGCGCGGATCTTGCCGACGAACGTCGAGATCTCTTCGAGGTCGCCCTCCAGGACGAACAGCTCCATACAGCGGTGTTCGCCGACGTGGCTGTGGAAGTTCGAGGCGACGAGCCCCTCGTGTTCGTGACGGAGGTGCATCATCTTCTCTTCGACGTTTGTCGTCTCGTAGTCGAAGAGGACGGTGACGATCCCCATGAGTTTGCGGCCTTCGAGTCGCTTGTCCTCGAACTCGCCCAGCAGGTTCCGGCTCGCTTCTCTGACGATCTCGCTACGCCCGGTGTAGCCGTGTTCGTCGGCGAACTCGTCGATCCGCTCCAGTAACGACTCCGGCATCGAGACACTGACGACGGTCATGTATTAACTCACTTGCCAGATGATATTAACCATTACTAAACGAGTGGCCCGGCGCCTGGGGGAAAATGCTATCTCTGATCGAGGGGGAATCCAGTCGTTTACGACGGGAGTGAATCCGACAACTCCTCCACGAACCATATCTGGAGCGACCCGGCGACATCGGGACGGTCTTCGGTGACGCCGGGCGACGACCTCGTATTGCGCCGGTCGTCACCGTGACCGTCCACCACCCGGAGAACCCCACAGATTAAGCCTCCCGTTCGAGTACACCGTGACGATGCTCGCTGGGGAGTTACGTGAATCCGTCACCCTGCTCGTCGAGGAGTGGCGACTGCTGGCGCTCGGCCTCGCCGGGCCGTTCGTCTACGGGACCTGGGTGGTCGCCAGTGGGCTCGTGCTGGAGGTCGGGGCGCCGGCGCTGAAGCGCGCGGTGGCGACGACGGTCGCCGGGACACCGATCCGCGGGCTGGAGCTGTTCGCACTGCTCGCGTGGGTCGTTCTGCCCACGCTCGTCGCGGTCGCCGTCGTCCAGCGCCAACTGTTCAACCGTCACGACAACCTCGCGAACGCCTATCGGATGGCCGAGCCCGGCGTGTTACTGGTCGTCCCGGCTCTCGCACTCGTCGGCTGCCTGGCGGCGCTCGTCACCTCGGGTTGGTCGCCCCTGCTCGTGTTCGCGCTGCTCGCGGTTACCGTCCACTTTCTCGTCCGGACGGTGGCGTTCGGGCACCGCGTCTACACGCTCTCGCTCGGTCGGACGCTCCTGGCGATGACCACCGTCTCCGCGCTGTCGGTCGTCGTCGGGCTGTTGGTCCGGGTCCCGGCCGTCGCCGGTCGCGACCCACGCCTCGCGAGCCGTGTCGCGGCGGTCGGTGTCGCGGACGCCGTCGGGGCGTGGACGACGCTGGTCGGCGTCGAGCCGACACTGCTCCTCCGGGGAACGCTGTTCGTCCCGATCGTGCTATCGGCGTGCTATCTCCTCGCACAGACGACCGTTGCCGCGGTCGCGAAGCGCCGCGGGCTTCCGACAGCGCCCGACCGGCGACCGGGACAGCGCGTGCCGGAATCGGCCCAGCCGTCGGCGGCGCCCTCGGCCACGCGCGTCGCCCCGGACGCCGATCCGAGCGAGCCGACCACAGCGGACGCCGACCCGGTAGCCGACACCGATCCGACGACGACCGGAACCGCCGAGACGCCCGATAGCGGGGGAGACGACCACACTGGAACCGGAGTGTTCACCCAGACCGACCCCGTGCCGCCGGCCGGCAGCGACGAGTCGGCAGAGACTACCGGGCAGCCGGACGAGCCACCTGTCGCTGCCCACAGCCGGTCGGAGACGGCCACGGGAGCCACCGATCGCGACGCCAGCTCCGGTCACCCGGTCGTCCCGACGTTCGAAGCGGCCAATGGCGACGGCACCACCGACAACGGTCGGTCGTCGGCCTGGGCCGACGCCGAGACAGTCATCGCCGACACGAGTGAGGAGGCCGTGGACACCGGGAACGACGACACGACCGAGGTGGAGACGCAGAAGGAGATCGACTGTCAGAGTTGCGGCCGGCGGGTCAGCATCGGGACGGATGTCTGGTACTGCCCGGACTGTGGCACGGCGCTCGATACCGGCACAGACCGCTGAAGCGACCTACTCACCGGTCTGTCGCCGCATGAGCGCGGCGAACGCCAGCGGCGAGAGAAACGCCATCACGATCACCGTCGCGAGCGCGCCGAGCGGGCCGGTCGCGGACCCGCCGCCGTCGGCCCCGTTGCGCTCTCCAGCAGCCGTTTCGGTCCCGCCCGCCGTCTGCTGGCTCGCCGTCGACTCGGTGCTCGACTGACTCGCCCCGGCGGTGCCGTCACCGCTCGGTGCGCCGGGTCTGACGACGACCGCGCCTTTCATCCCGAGCCCTTCGTGTGGCGTACAGACGTACCTGTAGGTCCCCTCGGTCTCGAAGGTGTGGCTGTAGGTGGTGTCTGCCGACGAGGCGAGCGAGCCAGAGTCTAGCGGGCCGCCATCGGCCGATTTGACGTTGTGGCCCCCTCCCTTGCCGGACCACGTCCAGACGACCTCGGTTCCGGGGTTGACCAGCACGGCCGCGGGGCCGAAGGCGAACGCGCCGTTGTTCCCCTGTGCGCCGACCGTGATCTCGACGGTGTCCTGGCCGCGCCTGTCGACTGTGCCGTCGAAGTTCGACACGTCGTCGAACCAGCCGCCGTAGTCGGGCGATTCCTGGGCCGATACCGTCGCCGTGGCGCCCAGCGCGGCCGTCCCGGCCGCCGTCTGGGCGAACTGCCGTCGTGTTATCGAGTGCATGGTACCTGTCCTGTTGGCTGGAGACCACACGACGCGGCGTGCGGGTCGTCCGTTTTCGGGTAGGGTATCGATCCGTCTAAAGCACCGCTCGCGTTCTCAGCTCGCAGGAACGCGGCCGAACGTGTCCGTCCGTGTCACTCGTTGACTACCGTGAAACAGATTTAATATGTCACCCATTCACGATGGAAACACGTCGTTCGCACCGGCGTGGTGATCCAATGATCCAGTGTATTCCGACGCCGCCGTCGACCGCCCCGCTCCGCTGGCAGTCCAGCGGAGTGGCGGCCACCGAGTACGGGCCCGCACCCGTGCTCGGGGCCGTGCCTCTTGGCGAGGGTCGGAGTGGACTGGTGGACACCCGAACGGTGCCCACTCCACGTGGGGCTCTATAGGCACACGCCGTCGCCGTGGGACGGAGGCCGGGTCGCGCCGGCCTCCCACTGCGGTGTCGGATCGATTCGTTCGATACCAGCCTCCGATCCACCACCGACGGTGTCGTCCGTCGGGTCGAGAACGGTATTCCGTCACTGACTCTGGTCGGTGACGACGTTTCCCGGCCCCGACCGGGTCGGAGCGCCGACCGCACAGCACTCCCCAGCACCAGCGCCATCCAGCGGGTTCCTCCGTCGAGGGGAATCCCGAGTCGCCCGACTCGAAGCACGCTCCGCCGCGTGGCGACACCCCGACGTGCTCGGTTGGCGAGCGCCCGTCCCGGTTCGACTCCGGCCGTCGGCATTATGTCGCTCTCTGCGACTGTTCCGGTCGACGCATCGGCTGCTGTCTCACTACGTGTCCCGCGCGGCGGGTCCGAGGACCTCGAAGCCGGCGTCGCCAGCGTCCTCGATGGCATCGACGTTGTCCGCGATGTCTCCATCGAGCGCGTGACACGCGTCCGACCGACCTGGACCGACATCCGGGTCGACGCCGACGTGGCACTGACCGTCGCCGTCCCTCAGACCGACGACCCCGTCGACGCCTGCGTGACTCGCCTCGAAGACGGCTTCGGTATCACCGGCGTGGACGCCGTCGTCGTCGACGACGCGTGAGCGGCACGCCGCTGCCTCCGCCGCCCTGGTGGACACCGCTCGTGCGGGTTCGATTCCCGCCCGGAGGCCTTATGCATCGTATGCATCTCGCTGCCGCGCTCGACCGGCAGCGCCGACAGCAGGATCGCTCGAACGACCGCCGACGCCGCCGGCGTCGGTAATCGTGTGGTGGCCGGGCGCGGTCACCACGCCCCGCCCACTCCCGCCGTTGCGACACCGCTAGTCCGTACCCGCTGGCGCTCGCTTCCACACATGAAGGGCCGTACAATTACGGCTCGTTCGAATCACAGTCTCCGGACACCCAAATCCCTTCTCCCGGAGACGTTCGGCCCCGTTCCCGACCGTCTGGAACGGGAGCCCCGATACAAACCCACGCGTTTCACAGATGGGGGTGCATGAACCGACACTGCTGGCAGCCCACGGACAGGGGTGAGCGGGCGTGACACTCTCCAGACGTGACTTCCTGAGCGCCGCCGGTGCTGGCGCCGTCGGTGCCCTCGTCGGCAGCGGGTGGGGGGCCTCACAGGCCACCGACCCGGTCACGGACGTGGACAACCCGCTCAAGGCCTACCCCAACCGCGAGTGGGAACAGGTGTACCGCGACATCTACGCCTACGACGATGTCGACTGGACGGTCTGTCACCCCAACTGTACGCAGTCGTGTGCGCTGAACTTCTACATGAAAAACGGCGTCCCGATCCGCGCCGAGCAGGTCTACCACAACGAGGAGCCCTCGGTCGGCCCCTCGGGGTACGAGGACGCCGGCGTCAGCCAGGCCTGGAACCCCCGGGGGTGTATGAAGGGACTGACGCTGCACCGCCGCACGTACGAGCCCTCACGGATCAAGTATCCGATGGTCCGCAAGGGGTGGTCACCCGACGACCCCAACCCCGAGGGCCGGGGCGAAGACGAGTTCGAACGGGTCTCCTGGGACGAGGCGCTGGACCTGCTGGCCGAGAAGATGGCCCGGTTGGAGGACAACAAGCAGTTCCACATCTTCAACGCGATCAAGGCCGACGGGCTGTTTACCCGTCACGGCGCCGGCCGACGGCTCGCGTCGATCTTCGGCGGCTGTGAGTGGACCGAGTACGACTGGTACGCCGACCTGCCGCCGGGCCACGTCATCACGACGGGCTACCAGACCAGCGACGCCGACGCCTCGGCGTGGCGGCAGGCCGACTACACGATCATCCAGGGCAAGAACCTCATCCACAACAAACTGGCGGACAACCACTTCCTGCAGGAGACCCGCGAGCGCGGCGGGGAGATGGTCGGCATCTACCCGGACTACTCCCCGACCGTCCAGAAGTGCGACCGCTGGCTTCCGGTTCGGCCGGGCAGCGATCCCGCGGTCCCGCTGGGGATGGCCCACGTCATCATCGACGAAGGGCTGTACGACGCCGAGTTCATGCGCAAGTTCACGAGCCTCCCGCTCCTGGTCCGGGAAGACGACGGGAAGTACCTCCGTGCCCACGAGGTGTTCTCCGACCACGAACCGCCGGCGGAGGCGGACGAACACGACTGGGGCGAGTTCGTCGTCCTCGATCAGTCGGGATCGCCGGTCCCGATGGATCGGGAGTCGGTCGGCGAGGAGATGCCAGCGACGCCACGACTCGATGTCGACACCGACGTATCGTTGGCAGCGGGTGAGAGCGTCTCCGTCCGCAGCGACTTCGCCCGCCAGCGGGACAACGTGATGGCGAACTACGATCCCGAGACGGTCGCGGAGATCACGACGATCCCGGCCGACGCGCTGAGGAAGACCGCCCGGGAGTTCGCCGACGCCGAGCGTGCCCAGTGGTTCACCGGCGAGGGGACCAACCACTGGTTCCACGCCAACGACTCGCTCCAGCGCTCGATCTTCTTCGTCCAGTCGATGCTCGGCAACATCGGCAGCCCGGGGAAGGGTTACTACAACTACTCGGGCCAGTACAAGATCGAACTGCTGGACGGCTACCCCCACTACGTCAACCCCGACGGCCACGCCGCCCACGGGATGTACCCCGGCTACGCCTTCGCTTTCTTCGGCGGCGAGCAACTGGACCCCCACGCGATCCGCGGGGACTTCGACGAGGACCTCGATCTCGTGCCACAGGGCGACGCCGACGAGCCCGTGATGCCGAAAGGCGCCGACTCGTACACGATGTCGAAGCCGACGGTCCTGTGGACGATGAACTGCAACCTCCTGAACCAGACCAAACACCAGGAGCACGTCATCGAGAACTTCGTCAAACACCCCGAGACTGGCAACGACCTGTTCGTCGTCTCGGACATGCACATGACCTACTCGGCCCGTCACGCCGACATCGTGCTTCCCGTCCCCTCCTGGCTCGAATGTGACTACCCCGACATCACGGTCGGCCCGGAGAACCCCTTCGTCCACATGGACCACGGCATCATGGACCCGATCTACGACACCAAACAGGACGGGGAGGCCATCGCCTTGCTGGCCGAGACACTCGACGAGAAGATTCCACCGGAGGACCGCAACGTCGACTCCTATCGCTCGTACTTCGATAAGTTCCTCGACGACGACAAAGACCCCGTCGAGTACATCCGCGAGACCTTCGACAAGGGGATGACCACACGGAGTATCGATGTCGAGGATCTCCGGGACGGCCCGGAACGGTTGGACCTGAAGACGTATCCGCGCATCCCGTTCTACTCGCAGATCCACGAGGACCGCCCGTTCTACACCAAGACCGGCCGGATGGAGTTCCACAAGGAGGAAGACCGCTTCCTCGAACTCGGCCGGGACGACTTAGACCACATCGAGAGCGTCGAGGGAACACCCTACGGCGTGAACCAGCGGTGGGACGAGGCCAAAGACGAGGAGAACCCGCTCTACCACGAGGAGGGCAACCAGTTCTACTACAACACTCCCCATCCGAAGTACCGGACCCACTCCTCGTGGGGGATGACCGACTGGAACCTCATCTGGTCGGCCCGTGACTTCGGGAGCGTCAGCGCCGATCCGGAGGGAACCGATCGCCTGGTCGACGACTTCTCGTTCCCGCAGGGCGACGGCGAGACGGCCGACGCGCCGCCGCTCGGCGAACCGTTCGTCGAGATCCACCCGGAGGACGCGGCCGACATCGATGTCGAGAACGGCGACTACGTCCGCATCTCCGGGAAGCGGGGCGACCTCGTGGTCCGGGCGATGGTCAGCGAGCGCCAGCGGCCCCGCTCGGCCGGCGACATGGGGCAGTTGACCCTCTGGCACGGCTGGTGGCCCCAGCAGTTCCCGGACGACGAGGCCGACGACGACAGCATCAAGGGGTACAACACGATGACGAACATCTGGCTCGACCCGCTCCAGGAGACCGACGAACTGGTCCACAAAGCGGTCTTCGGTGACCCGAACGTCGCCGAAGAGATCGACGAGGAGATCGTCTGGCACGGCGCCGAACTGGAACACGGCTACGAGGAGACGGTGTGGGCGCCGACGGGGACCAACCGCGACGACCTCGTCGACGTGGAGAAGTACGCCGAGGCCGACTGGTGGCCCGGCGACGCCCGCCGGGACGACCTGGTCCAGGACTACATCGGTGGCAGTCTCCAGGGGGGTGACAGCTGATGCCCGACGTGTACAACCCCCAACTGGGCCGCGAACAACCGTATCCCTACGAACACCGGGCCGAGGACCGGGACTACCACTGGGGCATGGTCATCAACACGAACCGGTGTATCAACTGCAACACCTGCTCCTTTGCCTGTAAATCCACCTGGACCTCCGGTGAGGGCGAGGAGTACATGTGGTGGATGAACGTCGAGACCGAGCCCTACGGCGGCTACCCGATGGGCTGGGACATGAAACTGCTCTCTGAACTGGAGGAGGGCCAGACCATCTTCGAGGCCGCCGACAGCGGCGAACAGGCGACGGGGTACATCGCCGCCAAACAGGAGTGGGAGTACCCCGCGCTGGGCGACGACCAGGTCCACGGCGAGTACCCCACCGGCGAGACCGTCGAGTCGGACCTGGAGAACGACGAGTACCACGACATCTGGCAGTTCTACCTCCCGCGGCTCTGTAACCACTGCAAGAACCCGGCCTGTCTCGCGGGCTGTCCGCGCCAGGCCATCTACAAGCGCGAGGAGGACGGTATCGTCCTGCTGGACCAGGAGCGCTGTCGGGGCTACCGCCGGTGTGTGAAAGCCTGTCCGTACCACAAGCCGATGTACAACCCCGAGACGGGGATCACCGAGAAGCCGGTCGGCTGTTACCCCCGGATCGAGGAGGGCAACGTCCCCCGGTGTGTCTCCTCGTGTATCGGCAAGACCAGACTGCACGGCAACATCAACCGTGGCCCCGACGCGGGCCACGCCGGCGGCAAGAAGTCGGCGGCCGACGGCCGCTCGCCGATCAACCACCTGGTCCACTCCGACGAGAAGGTGGCCCTGCCGCTGTACCCCCAGTTCGGGACCCAGCCGCAGGTGTTCTACATGCCCCCCTATCACGTCCCGCCGGAGTTCCTGACCCAGATGTTCACCCCCAACACCGAGCAAAAGCACAACGACTGGCCGGGGTCGACCTACGAGGAGTCCGTCCGGATCGTTCAGGAACGGGCCAGAGACCCGAGTCACCACACGCTCGGGATCCTCCAGTTGTTCGGGGCGACGACACGGCTCATCGAGACCTACACGGTCAAGGAGAACAAAGTGAAGGGGTGGGACCAGGACGGCGAGAAGGTCGTCGACGTGCCCATCTACGAGGACATCGAGGTCCGCGAGGGCGAACAGTGGACGAACCAACCATGACTGGAGGTGACACGATGACAGAGACGCCAGCGTTCCACGCCGCCCGTGCGGGGCTGTACGCTGCCGTCGCGGGCGCGTTCGTCTATCCGGAAGCAGCGACAGTCGAGGAGCTGACCGACCGCGATGCGCTCGAAGGAATCGAACGAGCGGGTCGGCGGACTGGAGTCGAAGCGGAGGCAGCGGCGTTCACCGACGCACTCGCCGACTGCTCGCCGGTCGCCCTCCAGGCGGAGTACAACGACCTGTTCGGCGTCCCCGACGAGGACGGGACGTACGCCGTCGTTCCCTACGAAGGAAACTACACGGTCGGCTCCGAGATCGACGACGAGCAGCGCCGGATCGCGGCGGTCGTCGGCCTGTTAGAGACGGTCGGGCTCGAACCGAGCGACGAGTTCCGCGAACGCCAGGACCACGTCGCGACGGAACTGGAACTCATGCAGGTCGCCGCCGGGCAGCGCGCGGTCGTCCACGAGCGCGCCAGCGACCCCGAGGAAAACGAGGTGCTCGACGAGATCGTCGGCGTCGAGTCGGCGGTACTCTCGAACCACTTGATCGACTTCGTCCCGGCCTTCGCCCACGATGTCCGCGAGGCGACCGACTGTGACGTGTACCTGGCCGCTGCGGACCTCGCGCAGTCGCTCGTCGAGTCCGACGAGTCGCTGCACCCGCCGGCGCCGGCGGACCCGGACGACATCTCGGAGAGGGGGGTGGTCGGCCGATGAGCGTCGGTGAGCTCCGCGACACTCTCGGTTCGGTGGACCTGCTCGACGGGGACGCCGCGGTCCGCGCGACGGCCGTCTCCCTGGCCGTCGTCCTCGGACTCCTCCTGGTCCAGGGCGCGGTCGCGGCGGCGGTCACCGGCCCGGGCCAGCCGACAGCACAGGTCCAGCGTGCGCCCCTGTCGCCGACGGCGACGACGTGGAGCGACGTGCCCAGCCAGACCGTCTCCCTCCAGAAACAGCAGATGGCGGTCCCCTACGGCGGCGGCTCCGTCGGCGAGATGGACGTACAGGTCGCCACGAACGACTCCCACGTCGCCTTCCGCCTCTCCTGGGCCGACCCGACCCGCGACGCCGCCATCCAGTCGCCACGGAACTTCAGCGACGCCGTGGCGGTGATGGCCCGTACGGGGAGCCAGCCGCCGATCACGATGGGCGCGACCGGCAAACCGGTCAACATCTGGTACTGGCGGGCCAGCTGGCAGTTCCGCAACACGAGCGCTCCCTGGAGCAACGACATGTACGCCTACCCGCACCCGGACGCCGAGACCAAGCCCGGCCAGGCGGCCGGGAACCCCCTCTCGAAGGCGACCTACGAGCAGTACGCCCAGAACTACTACGCGAAGGGGTACGGCTCGCTGAGCGACGCCCCGACCCAGCCAGTCAGGGCCCGCGGAGCCCGGACCGACGGCGAGTGGGCAGTGTCGTTCGTCCGCGAGCGGTCGACCGACGGGCAGTTCGACGCCGCCTTCGACGGCTCCGAGACGGTGTATCTGGCCTTCGCCGTCTGGAACGGCAGCGCCGACGAAGTGAACGGGAAGAAGTCGATCACGCTGCGGTACTCGACGCTCGACCTCTCGTCGGGGACGTTCTCGCCGCCGGCACAGTCCAGCGGTGGTGACGGCGGCAGCGGGTCGGGCGACGACGGGACCGCTGCTGGCGGGGCTGGCGGGAGCGCAGGCGGCGGCCCCGTCGGTTTCCTCGACGGCTTCGGCGGACTGATGGGCACCGCGCTCGCGGCCATCGCGGCGTCCTGGACGGTCGCGTACTGGAGGCTCACACGATGACACTCGACGACTATCACAGCGCCCGTAACGGCGCACCGGCCACCGACGAACCGGCTCTCAGGGAGTGCCTCGACAGCTCCGAGCAGCGACGGGACGCGGCCCTCGCGCTGATCGATGTCGCCGACAGACAGGGACTCGACGACCGAACCGTCGACGCACTCGACGGTGTGGTCCGCGAGGCGACCGATCCCGAGGCCCGACAGTACGCCGTCGAAGCCCTGGGGACCGCCGGTGTCGGCACCGAAAGCGTCCGGCGAGCGCTCGACGACGACCACGAGTGGGTGCGTGCGGAGGCCGTGGTCGCGCTCTCGCGGACGGACCCGAGTGACACCGACCGGCTCGAGAGCGCCATCGAGGACGACAGCGGCTGGGTCCGGCGCAACGCCATCGTGGCCCTCGGGAAACTGGGGGCCGTCGATCAGCCGCTACTCGTCGACCGGATCAAGTCCGACGGCCATCCCGCCGTCCGGGAGTACGCGGCGCAGTTCCTCGGCGAAGTCACCGAGGACACCGAGGCAGTCGTCCGCATCCTCGCGGCGGTGCTGGCCCGGGAACCCAACGCCTACGTCCGGGCGAAAGCCGCCGACAGCCTGGGCGAACTCGGGACCGACCGCGCCGAGGAGGCCCTGGAGTCCCAGGGGTTACACGACCGTAGCGAGGACGTGCGCCGGACCGCCAGGGTCGCACTGGCGAGCGCCCGGGGGACCGACCCCGAGGAGATCGACCTGCCGGACAGCGGGGAGACCGACGGCTCGCCCCCGATGACCCGGCCGCCGGGTGGCGCCGACGCGCCCAGCCCCACCGACCCGCGTGGCCCCGATCAGCCACAGCCAAGCGGTCCCGGGCCGGCGCCGAGTCGGGAGTACGACGGGGGTGACCACCGGTGAGCGAGTCCCCCGCCGAGCAGTCCGTGGGGCTGTCGATCCCCGAGGAGTACGCCGGCGAGTTCGTCGCCGAAGTGTTCGAGGACGCCGAGCGGTCGACCGACTGGCCGGGCGTCGTCGACGCCTTCGTCCCGCCCGCCCGACGCGAGGAGTGGGGAGAACTGGACGCGACGGCACAGGTCTGTCAGGTGTTAGACCGGGCGGGCGCCTACGATCAGTCGGCCGTCGACGCCCTGGAGCGGATCGACGCCGACGCCGAGCGACCGGCGGCCCGCGAGAAGTTCGACGAGGCGATCCGGTGCCGGCACAACGCAGACGGCTTCCGAAACGCCGTCGCCGACGCCTACGCCAGGGGACGAATCGACGACGACGGGCTGGTCGCGGCGGTCGAACGGACGGACTTTGGGACCGACACCATCGCTCGTCGCGAGGAGCTACTGGAACTGATCGCGGAGAAACACGAGTTCGAGTTCCGGCCCTACGGCGGGACCTTACTCGACGGCGAGCGGTTTCAGACCGACTCGTCGGACTCGGCGACCTGGTGATCGTCGCCACCGGGTTCGTCGTCCCCGAGCACGTCGGACAGTTCCTCGTCCGGCGCTTCGACGAGGTCGCCGGCCAGGAGGCCGGTCAGTCCGGTGACGAGCATCCCGACGCCGGCGATCCGGGTCGATCGGACGTACCACTGTTTGGGTTCGAGGTCGCCGGGGTTCTCGTAGCCGCTCAGGAGGAGCCTCGCGTTCAGTTTGATCGCTTGCCGGGGCAGGAAAACGGCAAGCAGTCCCTGGACGACCATGTACGCGTACCCGACTGGGAGGAGTCGTCGTATCATCGTTCGGACGTAGGGACTCCACCACCGTCAACGCTCGCCTCGGAACAGCGGGCCACGACGGAGCCGGTCACATTAATCCGCGCAGGCCGTCCCCTCCCACATGGCAGTCGAGACGATCGACGAGGTCCGGATCGACGCACCCGTCGAACGGGTGTTCGCGTTCATGGACGAGCCGACGAACCAGGCGGCGGTGACGCCCAGCCTCGCCGTCGCCGAACGCATCGAGCGGCTGGACAACGGCGGCAACCGCGCCCGGTACGTCTACCGGATGGTCGGACTGACCTTCGAGGGGGAAGTCCGGGCGCGCCGGTACGAGCCACCCGAGCGGATCGACTACGATCTCGTCGGCGATCTCACCGGTACGATCACCTGGACGTTCGAGCCAGAGGACGGCGGGACGCGGCTCACGTACGCGGCCAGCTACGACGTACCGGGCCCGCTCCCGGAGTGGCTGTTGGCGCCGGTGATTCGGTGGTACAACGCACGCGAGGTCCGGCAGTTGTTGGTGGCGGTCCGGGAACGGCTCGAAGCCTCATAGCTCGCCTCCTCAGCCGCCGTCGCCGTCGGTCCAGCGCGCGTCCGAGAGCGTCCGCTGGACCGCCTCCTCGCCGACGGCGTGGGCCAGCGTCTCGAAGCCCGACCGTTCGACCGGGTCGCTGGCGTTCGCGACCAGCCGCGAGACGATGAACTCCGGGGTGGACCTGCCGACGGTGCCGAAACGTGGCTGATAGTCGACCTGGAGGTCCAGGTCCGGATCGAGTCCCTCGGCGAAGATGCCGTCGGTCCGGGCCGTCTCGGGCAGCGGCTCCAGATCGGCGGCCAGGTGGGTGACGAACACGCCCAGCGCGCCCCGGTCGACGGTCAGCGTCACCAGGCCGTGCAACAGGTCGGCGGCCGAGCCCGGTTCGGTGATCGCCTCGAACTCGTCGACGAGCATCAGCGCCCGGTCGCCGCCGGTCAGCGGCGGGACGACCGACCGGAGCGTGGATTCGAGGACGCCGGCGTTGAACGAGGCGTGACGACGGTGGAAGACGACGGTGTCGACCACACCGACCTCGGCGGCCTCGGCCGGGACCGGCAGCCCCATCTGTGCGAGCAACTGGACCTGACAGAGCGTCTCCAGCAGCGTCGTCTTCCCGCCGGAGTTGGCGCCGGTGAGGACCGCGACGCGGTCGCCGCTTGGCGGGGCGTTCGGGCTCTGGACATCCAGCGTGTGATCGCCGACGGCGTAGGTGATCGGTTGCGGGTCGTCGACATCGGCGAGCGTGAGGTTCCGGGCATCGCGGACTGCGACGGTCTCCCGATCTTCGACGAGTGTCGGCCTGACGAGATCGAACGCGATAGCGAAGCGGGCGAGCGAGACCGACAGCGCGAGGTCGCCGACGGCCTCGACCGCTGCGTCGACCGTCTCGCGCGCGGCTTCGAGGTCGTCTTCCAGCCGATCGGCGACGGCCGACTCCCGCTGTTCCCGGTCGGCTCGGAGCCCGCTCCGGAGTTCCCGTAGCGCAGTCTCGACGAAGTCCCGGGCGTCCGTCGCCTCGCCGGGCATCGCCTCGCGGACCCGCGCCCGCGCCAACCCGGTCTCGTCGGTCACGTACCGCGCCAGTGCGTCCTGGAACTCCGACGGGCGTCCGGCGCCGTCCTGGACCGCCTCGACGACCTCGGCCGAGCCGGCCGCGAGGTCTTCGACGTGGCCCAACTGCTCACGGAGCCGATCCAGTTCCTCGTCGGCGCCGCGACCGACGCCGTCGCCCTCGCCTGCGAGACCGGCGAGCGCCGCCCGGGCCGACGTCAGGTGGTCGCTGTCCAGCGCTGCAACCGGCCCGAACACGCCGTCCGAGACACCGACCGCCTGGAGAGCGATCGCCGTCTCGACAGCGGCGCGGTCACCGCCAGAATCGTATCCCTCGAAGGAATCGACGACGGCGTCCCGCTTCTCCTCGGAGAGCGCTGCCCAGGTGTCCCGCGCAGAGAGCACGTCGTCGAGGCGTTCGTCCATCGATTCTTTCGAAGGCAGCGGCGTCAGCACGCGGACCCGGTCGGCGGCGTCCGGCGTGACGGCGTACTCCTCGGCCAGGTCGAGCAGTTCCTTGTAGACCTCACGAGTGTCCCGGGTGGCAAGCAGTTCCATCGACTCGGCGCCGCTGGCTCGCCGGAGGATTCGCGTCGCCCGGCCACGTGAGAGTCCAGCCGTCGTGAGTGTTCGGGTGTCGGCCGACTCGATCGCCTCGACGGCCCGTTCGACGCCCAGCTCCCCGGACAGCAGCTCGGCTGTCTTCGGGCCGATCCCCCAGTACTCCTCCAGTCGCATGGCGGGACCGTCGAGCGGTGGCCGCTTAGTCGTTGTTCTTGGACGCGGGCGGGAGGATCACCGCACCGCACGCCACCCCAGCGGGCACAGCCGCACGACTCAAGCCCCCAGGGGCGCAACCAGCGGCTATGGATTCCTGGCGCACGGCCGACGACCCGGCCTGTCCGGCCTGTGGCGAGCCCCTGGCGCCGACAGCCATGGAGTGTCCACACTGCGACGAGCAGTTCCTCTCCGAGGAGGAGGCCGAGGCGCTCGCCGAGCACCTGGCCGAGGCACTCGACGCGGAGCCCCGTGGGGCACCCCGGTGGGCCGTCCTCCTGACCGGGCTGGCGCTGGGGATCGCCATCGCACCGCTGGTGACCTACGCCGGCGTCATCGCGACCGGCGCCCGATCGCTCGGGGTCGTCGCCACGCTCTTGCTCGCCGGCTGGCTGCTCCCCGGACTGTATCTCGCCCGGTTCCGGAACCCCAGCGAAGTGCTCTCCCGGGGCCTCTATCTGGTCGTCGCCGGGATCGGCGCTGTCGTCGTCGCCGTCGGCTACGACACGTTTTCGGCCGGTACCTCGACCGTCTCGGGGGGGACGGCGCTGCTCCTGGCACTCCTCGCCGTTCCCGCAGTGGTCGCTGCGTTGCTGGCCAGACGGGCCTCGAACCGCGCGGCTCGCCAGCTCCGCGGCGAGCCCGGCCGACTCCACGAGCGGGCCGGCCTCGACGACGAGGAGTGACTACCCCTCCGTCCCGGCGCCCTCGGGGACGAACCGGCCGGCGATCCAGCCGACGACGGCGGCGATCACTGCCGGCACGCCGGCCATCAACAGCAGGACGAGGAAGAGGCTCCCGCGCTCGGCGAGACCGCCGTCGACGGCCACCAGCGGGCTGAGCGCGACCACCGGGACCAACAACAGGACCACAGCGACCGCGTAGCCGCTGTTCTCGACTGCGCCCTGGACGGTCCGGCGACGGACGAGATAGGCGGTCGATCCGAGCCACGCGAGGAGACCGAAGGCGATGGCCCACCCGCTCTGGGTCGCGACCCCGAGCACGATCGTTCCGACGAGTCCGACGACGATGCCGCCGGCGATGCCGACGACGGCAGTGAGCGTGTTGTCGACGAGGCCGTCCGGATCGAGGACCTGGTCGCCGGCTTCCTCGCCGGCGACGGTCGACGCTGTCGCCGTCTCGGCGTCGTCGGCCGATCCGGCCTGGACCTGGTCCCATACCCCGTCGTCGTTCTCGTCGGCAGCCTCCCACTCGTCGGTCAGGTCCGCCGAGCAGTGCATACAGTAGGTCGCGGTCAGACCGATGGGCTCGCCACACTCGGGACAGCGGGGGTCCTCGGGCGTGCTCATCTCAGTTCCACCGCCGCCGGGGTCCGGGCTCGCTTTGCGGCATTGGTACGTCCGTTCACACGACTCTCGTGGAGGATGTTTACTCTATGGGGTCAGTTCACACGGTGGGGGCGGGACGCTCGAACGCGCTCGCTCAGTCCCAGAACGACTGGGTGCGGGCGTACTCCCGTTCCTGGCGCAGGATGTCCCGGTAGAACTCGTCCTCGTCTTCCCGCAGACGGTTGATGATACGCGCGGCGTTGTGCGGGCCGACCCCGCGGGCCGCGAGCGCGACGACGGCCCGCTTCCCGTGACTCTGGACGAGTGATGCCGACCGGTAGGCGCGTTCGGTCATCGTCTCCTGCTCGTCGTCCTTCTCGCTCGCTCTGACTGCCGTCAGCACTTCGTCGGCCCAGGGGTTCAGCGCCGCGATCCGGGTCGAACCGCACTGTGGACACTCCGGTTGCTCGCGGACCCGCTTGACCTGCTGTCTGCGGTCCCACTCCTTGCAGTGGAGACAGGCGAGGATCACTCGGTCCTCCTGGATGCGCTCTCTGACCGTCTGGATGACGCTGGCGTCGGCGTTCTCCGGTGAGAGCAGTTCCCGGCCGGCCGAGCGGCCGCCCAGGCCGATTGGTGTCCGCTCGCCGACCGTCTCCAGGGCCAGTTCGCCCGACTGGAGCGCCGCCAGCAGGTCCGCCGTCTCCGAAAGGGCCAGGTCTTCGTGGCGGACTTCCCGCAGGGCTTCCTCGTACATCGGTGTGTCCTCCAGGGCCGCGAGCAAGCGGTCGCGGCCGAACTCCGTCGAGCCTCGACCACGCCAGCGCTTGAGCGAGCCGAACTTCGTGGCGACCTGGGCGAGTTTGAACTTCAGCGCGTCGGCGTTCTTCAGGCTCAACTCGACGAGCGCGGTGAGGTGGTCGGGGTCGGTCTCCTCGAACACCTCGACCACGTCGCCGGCGGTGATCTGTCGTGGCACCTCCAGTTCGATCCGGTAGGGGTCTACCTCCATCGCGACCGACGAACCGGCCCGCTGACCCAGTAGCGCCGACAGCACCCGGCCCAGCGTCTCGTTGATCTTGTGGCCGAAACAGGCGTTGACGACGACTTCCCGGCCCTGGAACTCGACGAGGACGGTCCCGTCGTCGGGGATCGGAGCCTCGTGGCCGTCCAGTTGTTCGAGCCCGCTCGCGACGGTCTCGGCGTCGGCGTCGTAGCGGGTAGCGACGTGGTCGGCGACGCTGTCGACGGGGGCGCCGTCCTGTAACTGTCTCCCCGCGACGCGACGGAGTTCGCCGACCTCCTGGGCGACGGCTTTCGGGACGGGGATCTCCGAGCCGGTCCAGGAGGGGACTTCGCCGGCGGGGTCCTCGATCGGCGAGACGGTCACCGTCTCCTTCTCCTCGTCGATGTTCGTGATCCGCCACATCTCGCCGCGCTGGACGAACACCTCCCCGGGGGTCGCGAAGTTGACGACGAACCGCTCGTCCAGGGTCCCGACCTGCTGGCCCGAGGCCACGTCCTCCACGTCGTAGGTCGCCTCGTCGGGGATCATCGAGAGGTTCTGATAGAAGTACTGCCAGGTCCCGCGGCGCTTCTCTAGGGTGTCACGCTCCTCGTCCAGCCAGACGACGTTGTTCTCGGCCAGTTCCCGGACGACCGCCTTGAACTGCTGTTCGGCCAGATCACGGAACGGGTACGCCCGCGTCAGCACGCGGTAGGCCTCCATCGCGCGGATCTCGCCGGTGTCCATCACGAGGCCGGCGATCTGGTTGGCGACGGTGTCGAGGCTGCCGTCGTGGATCTCGGCGGGTTCCACGTCCCCGTTGCGGGCCTGTCTGGCGATAGCCAGGGCTTCGAGCGTGTCGTCGGCGTGGGTTGTCACCACGGTCCCCGCAGAGACCTGGTCGCGGCGGTGGCCGGCGCGGCCGACCCGCTGGACCAGCCGCGACACCTGTCGGGGGCTCCCGTACTGGACGACGTGGTCGACGTGACCCACGTCGATCCCCAGTTCCATCGAGGAGGTACACAGCAACGCGTCGAGTTCGCCCCGTTTGAACGCGTCCTCGACCTCGATGCGGGCCTCCTTCGAGAGGGAGCCGTGGTGGACGCCGAGGTTCGTCCCGAGTTCCTTGAACCGCGAACCCAGCGCCTCGGCCGTCTGTCGCGTGTTCACGAACACCAGCACGGACTCGTGGTCGGTGATCAGGTCGTCGATGAACCGGACGTGGCTGGCCGTCTCGGCGTCGGTGACCAGTTCGCTGGAGAGGCGTTCGTCGCGGTCGGTCACCGCGGGGTGGACCACGTCGATCGACAGCCGGCTCCCGATGTCAACCTCGATCACGCGACAGCCCCGACCCGCGGTCAGGAACCGACCGACCTCCTGTGGGTCACCGACGGTCGCCGAGAGCCCGATCCGCTGGAACGGCCCCGAGAGCTCCCGTAGCCGTTCCAAACCGACGGTCAACTGCGCGCCCCGCTTGGCGGCCGCGAGTTCGTGGACTTCGTCGACGACGACGTGGTCGATGTCTTCGAGCGCGGTCCGGAGTTTCGACCCCGTGAGCATCGCCTGTAACGTCTCGGGCGTGGTCACCAGCACGTCCGGCGGATCGTTGGCCTGCTTCTGTCGCTGATAGTCCGTGGTGTCGCCGTGTCGCACGTCGACAGCCAGGTCCAGCGTTTCGCCCCACCACTCCAGACGCTCGCGCATGTCCCGGTTCAGCGCCCGCAGCGGGGTGATATACAGCGCGCCGATCCCGAAGCGGTCGCCGGACTCGACCAGCGAGTCGAGCACCGGTAACATCGCGGTTTCGGTCTTGCCGGTTCCGGTCGGTGCGACCACGAGGCCGTCACGGCCATCGGCAAGCGGTGGGATGGCCTTTCGCTGTGGCTCGGTCGGTGTCGAGAACCCGCGTTCGGAGAGGGCGCTCCGGACAGCGTCGCCGAGGGCGGAGAACGCAGCGACACCCGTCTCGCTCATCGGCTTCCATTACGGCTGGGCGAGGTTAAGCGCGTCGTGTCGGTGTGTGGTCAGCCGTCGGTCCCGCGGCGGCCGAGGACGACGTACCCGATACCGCTGGCGACGCAGATCACGAGGCCGACGGCGGCGACACCCATCCCGAGGACGAACCCGAAGAAGCCGGGTCCGATCGTCGTCCCGCCGTCCTGTCTGATCGTGTACAGCGTCCCGTTCCGTTCGACGAGGAAGGGCGGCTCCCGGTCGACGATCGGGTTCTCCAGGCGGGGCTCGTAGGTTCCGTAGTCGTCGCCGCTGCTGTTTGCGACGATGCGGTCGACCGCCCGCCGTTCGGCCGCCGACAGCGACCCGTACTCGATCGCCGTCCGACCGTCCACCACGTCGGAGCGCCCGTCTTCGGCGTAGTAGCCGTGCTCGACTCGGGTCTGTGTTAGCCCGTCGATCGCGCCCGCGCCGTAGCCGAGATACAGCGGTGCGGGGAGACAGAGCAGTCCGAGAAAAAAGACACGGACCGAAAGCGTCCGGTAGTCGACATCCATCTTCGTTCGGAGGGGCTCCGTCCGAATATATCGGTCTTGTGTTGTCCCCGCCCGCGCAGTCTCAACGTTGAAGGGGTTGGTCGCCCACCTGACCGTATGTACCTCGCCGACGAGGCCTGGCCGGACCTCGAATCGTACTTCGAAGCCGAGTCGCTGGCGCTGGTCCCGCTCGGATCGACGGAACAGCACGGTCCGCACCTCCCCGAGGGAACGGACCACATCATCGCCGAGGCGTTCGCCCGGCGGGCCGCCGAGGAGACGGGCTATCTCTGCACCCCGACGATAAACGTGGGCGTCAGCCCCCACCACCGGCAGTTCCATGGGACGATGTCCGTCGACGCGCCGGCCTTTCGCGACTACGTCGAGAGCCTGACCCGCAGTCTCACCGAGCACGGCATCGACCGGGTGCTCTACGTCAACGCCCACGGCGGTAACGTCGACCACCTCCGGGAGGTCGGGCGTCGCCTGCGCGACACCGAAACCATGTACGCCATCGAGTGGATGTGGGACGAGTCGATCACCGAGCGCATCCAGGAGGTCTTCGAGAGGCCCGGGCCACACGGCGGGCCGAAAGAGACCTCGCTCATCCAGCACCTCGCCGGCGAGTTGGTCCACGAGGACCGCATCGAGGACGCCCGCGACGGCGGCCTCGTCGAGTTCGACGAGTCCTCGGGCCGGGTCCACGGCGCCCGAACGTTCTACGACGCGATCGACAACACCGAAAACGGTGTCCTGGGCGACCAGACCGACGCCTCCGCGGCTGTCGGCGAGGAACTGTTCGAGGCAGCCCTGGAGCACCTCTGTAAGCTCTGTGAGTGGCTCGCCGCACAGCCCTTCGAGGACCTGATGCCGAAACCCCACGTCTGAGATGCAGCGCCGACGCGTCTACGGGACTCTGTTCGCCTGTTTCGGCTTCCTGGCGGTCACGAACGCCGCGCTGGGCGTCCAGGACGGAACGTGGTCGACGCCCGCCGTGGCGCTGACCGCGGGTGGCGGCGCCGTGACCTTCCTCACGGCGCTGGCCGTCGCAGTGCGGCCGGCCGTCCTCGCCCGCCGCACACGGACCGGGACGGCCGCCGCGCTGGCGTTCGGTGTCGTCTCGTTCGCCGCCGGAACGGTCCTCTCGCTGCTTTAGACCCGGCGGTACTCACCCAGTCGCGTCCCGTCCAGCAGGAACGCCTCGGCGTCGGTCAGCGCCGCCGGCAGGAACGGCGAGAGGAACGACTGGCCCTCGACGTTGACCCAGGTTCCCCCCGAGCGGTCGTTGAACGCCGGACAGACGACGATGTCGGCGTCGGTCTCGACCCGCTCGTCGAACTGCTCGGCGAACGGCGACGGGTCGAGCGGGCCACGGAGCCAGGCACGCTCCTTGCGTGCCCCGCCGACGGCGTCTTCGAGTCTGACGACCGGGTGCTCGTGGCCGACACAGACGAGGTCGGCCGCCAGCACGTCGGGAGCGGGCCAGGTGTGCCCGTGTGCGAACCCGACCGACCCGATCCGGATCCCGTGGGCCGGCGTCACCGTCACGTCGGCGTCCAGATCGGAGAGGACTGGTTCCAGGTCGCCGTCGTGGTTGCCCTTCACGAGAGTGACCGGGACCGGGAGCGCCTCGAACAGCGCGCCGAGTTCGGCCCGTTCGTCCTCGAACGGGTCCCCGATCGCGTGGCCGAGGTCGCCGACGACGACGAGCCGGTCGGCACCGGTCCGGTCCAGCAGGGCCAACAGCCGCTCCCGTCGGTCGGCGGCCGCCGACTGGAGCTCCACGCCCTCGTATCGAAGCCCCGCCTCGATGCCGGCGTGGTAGTCGGCGACGACCAGTAGCCGCTGGCCGTCGGTCTCGGCGGTCGCGGCCGGCGCTCCCGGGACCGGTTCGAGGTGCATCGGGACGCCGTACGGCGTCGGCGGCAAAAAGCGGCGCGGCTCGGCCGACCCGACTCAGATCGGCGTCAGCTTCCCGTCTTCGGGTTCGTAACAGCGGCCGCCCATCAGGGCGTCCTGGATGGCCTCCTCGACGGCCTCTGTGTCGGCGCCGTACCGCTCGACGACGGTCGACAGCACCGCCTCGCGGTCGGCACCGCCGCCGTCGTTGAGCTCCTCCATGACCTCCATGACCGCGTCTTCCAGGTCCACGTCTTCGGCTGGTTCGCCGCCGCTCTCGTCGCCGCCGACAGGCTCTTCCTCCGGCACCTCCTCGACCGTCCGGGCCGTCTCGTCGGCACCGGCGTCGGTCGCCGTCTCGGGGGTCTCGGCCGGCGCATCGCTCGTCGCGGCGTCGGTGTCGGGCTGGACGGACTCGCTACCGGCCGGCGCACCCGTCGAGTCGGGTGCGGAGTCGGCGTCGGCAGCACCGGCGGGTGCCCCCTGCTGGGCGGCCTCGGCGTCGGCCAGTTCCTCGGGGTCGGGCGTCTCGATGTCGGCCGCGCCGGGCTCTTCGACTTCGGACCCGCTCTGGAAGTCCGTGCCGAACTCGTCTTTGATCTCCTCGCGCTCCTCGTCGTCGAGTTCGAACTCCGAGTCGAACTCGCCGAGATCGTCGTCCGAGTCCGCCTCGACGGTCGTCGTCTCGCCGATGTCGTCGGCACCGGCCGGCGTCTCACCGGGGTCGCCCGCCGAGGGCTCGTCGGCCGTCGGCTCCGGGTCCGCCGGTTCTGTGGACGCCGCCGACGCGGACTCGGCCGCCGGTTCGTCGGCCGACTCGGCGGTCCCGGTGTCAGTACCGAGGTCGGGTTCGTCGGTTGCCGACGCCGCGGTGTCGGCCTCGCGCTGCTGGCTCGCCGGTTCGGCGCTCGTCGCGTCGTCGGACTCCGATTCGAGTTCGGTGAGCGTCGCCTCCGCTTCGTCGCCGTCGGTGGGTTCGGCCGGGGCCTGCTCGGCCCCGCTCGCGTCGGACGCGTCGGCGTCGGCACTCACGGACGGTTCGGCCGCGTCGAACTCCGTCGCCGCGAGGACCGGGACGGGGTCGTCACCGCCCTCGCCCGGCGACAGCGTCAGCGTCCCGGCCTCGTCCTGTTCGCCCGCGACGACGCGGGCGGCGTCAAGCGAGAGGTCCCGGAGCGCCTGGAGGTAGTCCCCGGTCGTCCCGTAGTGGTCCAGCGCGAGCGTGACGCCGGCGGCGTCGGCCTCGGAGACGCCCTGGTCGAGCAGCGCTTGCCGGAGGGCGTCGCCGGCCAGCCCGGTCTCTTTCGCGCCGGCCATCCGGCCGGTCCGATCCAGCGTCTGTTCCGTGGCTTGGACGACCCAGCGGTCCCGCGTGTCGGCGTCGACCTCGCTGATACTCTCCGGGCGGACCGACGTGAACACGCGGTCGCCGTCCTCGGGTTCGAAAGTCCGCGCCTTCCCGGTGACAGCGACGAACAGCGGCGGCGTCGCCGCCTCCAGGAAGGCCAGTTCGTCGGGCTGGTACTGGCCGGCGTAGACGACGAAGGCGCCGGTCGGATCGACGACACGGGCTCGCAGGACCTCCTCGTTGACCTGTTCGATCTCGGTGAGGACGCCGACGACGAACAGGCGATTCACGCGTGCGCCCGTGGGAGTGACGACGTAGTTGGGCGCCCGCTCCTCGTCGGACTCGGAGTACGAGAAGTCGGCGTCGTCGAACTCCGCGGCGAACAGGCGGTGGGCGACCTCGCGGGTCCCCGCGCCGCTGTCGTCCTCGGACTCGCTCATGGCTGGGCCTCCCGGAGCAGCGCGCTCGCACGCTCGGCCGGATCGTCGTCGGCCTCGGCGAACGTGTCGGCGTTGAGGTTGGCGCCGTACTCGTCGACCGACAGCGAGCCCCGGACGACGTACTCACGGCCGACGACACGCTGGGCGATCCGGTCTGCGACGACCTCTTTGTCCATGGCGTCCCGGGCGTGGTCGCGGGCGTCGTCGAGGTCACCGCCGTAGATCTGAGCGGTGAGGTCGTCGCCCAGGATGACGGTCACCGTCCCGGTGCCGTCGTCGAGGATGGCTTTCGTCCGCAGGTCGTCCTCGCCCTCGACGGCGCCGTGGGAGCGACACTGGCCGTTCTGGATGACCCGGCCACACTCGGGACAGCGCTCGATCAGGCCCGAGCCGTCACGAATCTCGATGACGTTGCCGGTCAGTTCCACGTCGAAGAGGCCGCCGCTCTCGACTGCCTCGCGGATCGGCAGTCGCGGCGCGTCGTCTGCCACCTCGACTGGTGTCGACAGGGGCGTCACCGTCGAGAACTCCGAGACGTTCACCGACGGCGCGCCCCGGAACTCCCGGACGAACGTCTCCTCGATCCGGACCGACGCGCCCGCCTCGATGGCGTCGTGTGGGTCCCAGTCGGTAAACGGGAGCCGGCCGCTCCCGTCGCCGAGGACGCCGCTGAGGATCGTCGTCTCCCCGTCCCGGCCGTCGATGACTTTCTGCTCGCACTCCAGTACCAGGACCTCGACGGTGACACCGCGGTCGCCCGGCTCCAGGGCCGAAAGCGTCGCCTCGCCGCCGACCTCGGCGTCGATATCGAGCCTCTCGTCGACGACGCTGGCGTTGGTGCTCTCTCCGAGGTTCAGTTCCGGGTGGCCGTCCCACTCCCGGACGCCGGCGTTGCCGAACTGGACGGTCTGGCCGGGTTCGAGGTCGCCGTCGAACCCGTCCCAGGCGGTATAGGAGATCCGGCCGGTCTCGTCGGCCAGTTCGCCCTCGCGGATGACGTGTTGTTCGCCGTTGTACTGGATCGACCGGCGCCCGGTGGTGAGGACGACAGCGGTCACAGTGACGTTGGAGTCGTCGGTCGTGACCTCGCCGATCGCCTTGCTCGACGGGGCACCCCCGTCGGTGTCGCCGTCGCCGTACTTCCGCCTGAGGCTCTGTTTGGCCTCGTCCATCGGGACCGAGTAGTTCACCAGGTTCTCCAGGTCGCGTTTGACCTCCTCTTTGTCGACGCCGAGGTCGGAGGCGAGTTCCTCGGCATGAGCTTCGAGAGACATCGCCCGAGGGTTCGACGGCGCCGGTGAAAAGGGTTTGTGGGAGGCTTCCAGCGGCGGCGACGTGTCACTCAGTCTACCTCCGGCCGGTATTTTTATTCGGCGGACCGACGCATGGCATACCATGGGTATCGGTCGCGTCAACCACGGTATCCGGAGCACCGTCGGCAGGGAGACGGCCGCCGGGCCGGCTTGTCGGCCGACAGTTCGCGCTGCTATCGATCTGGCAATCCGGGTGTGGTGACGTGGGCGGCGTCTTCGGCTCGAAACCGTCGGACGCACACGTGGTCTGGCGGAGCGGACGCGACGACGACGGCGTGAAACAGTTCGACTTCGAGTACCTCCGGCTGTGGGCGGCGCACTTCGGCGTCGACTACGAGCAGTGGGAGCGGGTGGACCACGAACGCGCCGACGAGCCACGGACCCAGCACGCCTGTGTGTTCCACTGGGCGGAGACCGGCGGACAGGAGTTCTCTCTCGGTGGGGCCGACTGGAGCATGGGGTCCCAGGAGAAGCCCCGGACGTTCATCGAGATCGACGAAGCGGGGATGGGACGGTTCAAAGGGTGGGCCAGTGAAGCCGTCCTCGATATCGACGAACTCGTGCTCGACGGGACGACCTGCCGGCTCAGGACCGCCGACGGCACACGGAAGGCGCTTGACGTGAGCAAACTCACGACGGAACCGTCGCGGACGTAACCGAAACCCGTTTTCCCTCGAAGCGTCTCCCAGCGGGTATGCACGTCGTCGTCAACGCCGCCATGAGCGCGGACGGCAAGCTCTCCTCCCGGCGTCGCGAACAGATCGCCATCTCCGGAGCGGACGACTTCGACCGTGTCGATCGACTCCGCGCGGACAGCGACGCCGTCATGGTCGGCGTCGGGACGGTACTGGCCGACGACCCGTCGCTGACTGTCGACGATCCCGATCGGCAGGCGGCCCGAACGAGCGAGGGCAAGCCCGCCAACCCCGCCCGCGTCGTCGCCGACTCGCGAGTCCGGACGCCGCCGGACGCACGGCTGCTCGACGACCAGGCGGCGACCTACCTGCTGGTCAGCGAGGCCGCGCCGACGGACTTCATCGAGGAGATGGAGGAGGCCGGCGCCTACGTCATCGCGACCGGCGAGGACCGGGTCGACCTGACCACGGCGCTGGCGAAGCTCGAAGGCGAAGGGGTCGATCAGCTCATGGTCGAAGGCGGCGGCGAACTCATCGCCGGCCTCTTCGCGGAGGGGCTGGTCGACGAACTGTCGGTGTTCGTCGGCCCCACGATCATCGGCGGGCGGGACGCGCCGACACTGGCGGACGGCGACGGGTTCGTCGAGGAGTTCCCGGCGCTGACACTCCAGTCGGTCGAGCGCGTCGACGACGGTGTCTTGCTCCGCTGGACCGTCTGATCGGTGTCCGCGGATAGACAGTAGAATCCGCTTTTCAGTGGTCGTGCCCGGTCAGTTCGCCGAAGGAGGCACCGAACCGCTCCTCGAAGAGCTCCAGCGTACTCTCCTCCAGGGCGGCGATCTCGTCGTCGACTTCGCCCTGCCCGTGGTGGACGGCCCCGTGGATCCGCTGGGCCAGGCCGAACATCGCGATGTCGCCCACGACCTGCGGGTCGGTCTCGTCGGGTTGTTCGCGGAGGATCTCCAGCAGGCCGCTGGGGACGGTCAGTTCGTCGGTCGCGTCGGCTGTCTCGATAGTGAGTGTGACAGTGTCGGATGCCATGGAATTCTGTTGGCGGACCGGACGGAAGGGTCTATCGGGTTCGTGTTCGGCGGTGACCGCGCCGTCAGTCGTCGGCTTCCGCGGCGGCCTCGGCCGCCGCGTCGACCTCGTCTTCGAGGTAGTCGTCGGCGTCCAGCGCCGCCTTCGACCCCATCCCCGCAGCCGTGACGGCCTGCTGGTAGTGGTAGTCGACGACATCGCCCGCGCCGAACAGCCCCGGAACGTCCGTCGCCGTCTGTCCGCCGCCCTTGCCGCCCTTGGCGACGATGTAGCCGGTGTCGTCCAGTTGGACGCCGGTATCTGCGAGGTAGTCGGTGTTGGGCGTGTGCCCGATCGCCATGAACACTGCACCCACGTCGAAGTCGAACGTCTCCGTGTCGGGGTCGTCTAAGTTCTCGGAGGGGTAGCCCGTCTCGTTTCGCGCGAGGGTGACGTGGTCGACGCCGTCCTCGGCCGAGCCGTGGATCTCCAGCAACTCGGTGTTGCGCATGATCTCGATGTCGCCCGAGTCGACTTTCTTCTGTACCTTGTCGATCCAGTAGTCCTCCGCGCGGAACTCCTCGCGGCGGTGGGCCAGGTAGACGGTGTCGGCGAACTTCGTCAGGAAGTGGGCCTCCTCGAAGGCGGCGTCGCCGCCGCCGACGACGAGCATGTCCTCGCCGCGGAAGAACGCGCCGTCACAGGTCGCACACGTCGAGACGCCGTAGCCCATCAGGTCGTCCTCGCCGGGGACGCCCAGCGTCCGGGCGCTCGCACCGGAGGCCGCGATGAACGCGTCGCAGGTGTAGACGGTTCCGTCACGCAGTTCCACCCGGAAGGGGCGGTCGCTGTCGTCGATTGCCGTGACGATCCCGTGCTCGATCTCGGTGCCGAACCGCTCGGCCTGCTCTTTCATCCGGTTGATGAGGTCCGGCCCCGACAATCCCTCGGGGAAGCCGGGGTAGTTCTCGACTTCGCTGGTCAGGGTGAGCTGTCCGCCCGGTTCGTCACCCTCCAGGACGAGCGGGTCGTTGTTCGAGCGCGCGGCGTAGATGGCGGCTGTCAGTCCGGCGATACCCGATCCGGCGACGATGAGGCGCCGGTGTTCTGGCGAATCTGTCATTGGACGGATTACTGCCGGCCGGCGTATTTATTTTGCGCTGTCGTGCCCGACTCGTCCAGCGACCCCGTGGTGAGTGGTCACGAGTCACGCGCTAGGTGGATGTCGAGGGGACTGTTTCAGCACGCCGGACGGAGTCGCAACGCCCAGGGCAGTGGGCCGCGAACGGCGGGTATGGCCGCCGACCTGGACGAGAAGACCGACCGCTACGAGGGACTGCTCGCCGAGGCCGTCGACGCGGCGGAGATCGCGCCGCCGGAGGGGACACCGATGCACGACGGCGCACAGGAGTGTGAAGAGATGGCACGGTCCTACCTCGAAGACGGGCGCCACTTCCGGGAGAACGACGATCCGGTCAACGCCCTGGCGGCGTTCTCCTACGGGCACGCGTGGCTCGATGCCGGGGCCCGGATCGGGCTGTTCGACGTTCCGGAAGAGGGTCACCTGTTCACGCAGTGACAGCCCCGAGCGGCTTCCATGCGGTGGTCTTACGTAGCTACCGCGAGAGCAACTGAACGATGGAGGCCGTCCTATGGTACGTGCTGACGAGTACGCGGGGCGGCGAGAACCGCATCCGTATCCTTCGTACCATCGACGAGCGGCCACGCAACGCCAACAAACTGGCCGAGAAATTGGATCTGGACTACAAGACGGTCCGACACCACCTCGACGTACTGGCGGAAAACGACATCGTCGCCGACAGCGGTGACGACTACGGGGCCGTCTATCTGCCCTCCGACCGTGTCCGGAACTACTGGGACACGGTCGAGGAGATCATGGAGACAGTGGAGTGACTATGGCTGAATTTGGGAAAGAGTATATCCGCGGAAACCGGCAAAGGTGGAGTAATGGTCGTCTGGGTTGACCTCGCACGAGTCGCGGTTGTCGTCAACATGGCGTTGTTGGCGTCGCTGATCTTCGTGTGGGGCCGTAACTACTACAGGCTCCGGTCGAAACACACGCTCGGCCCGCTCCTGTTTGCCGTGTTGTTGTTCGGCGAGAACGCCCTGGCGCTGTACTTCTATCTCCTCGACCCGCTGCTGTCGGTGTGGTTTAGTTCGCAGGTCCCCGCCCCGGCCTGGCAGGGGATGATCGCCCTGCACGTCCTGGAGAGCGTGGCACTGGCCGTCCTCGCTCTGGTGACCTGGGACTGACCGCACACGCCGGACAGCGGTCGGGCAAAAAGCGCACAAAACTGCCTCGTTCGACTGCACCGAGAGATCGGTGCTGGCGTGTTCGTTCGTCGGATCTTCCGGACCAGTTCTATGATACCAGTACGCATGGAAACTGCGAAAATCGTGCAGAATACCCTCGATCGAGTGTCGTGAGCCCGGTCAAGATCCTGCCGAGTTATCGCTATGTCGTGGTTGGTGTATTGGCTGTACAGTGCACAACAGCGAAAGCTTTATATAGTTTTCTACCTAACTAAAGGTAACGAGAACCCCGAAAGGGATATCCACCGTTCTGCACCCACCAGGACGAATCAGTACCATGAGTGAGACAAAGACGACTACCAACACCCGATCCCGAGAACGCGTAGAGCCCGAGCAGCGAGAGCACGAACAGGAAGACACCTGTCCGGAGTGTGGCGGCGACCTCGTCACCGATACCGAACACGGCGAGACAGTCTGTGGAGACTGTGGCCTGGTCGTCGAGGAAGACGAGATCGACCGCGGCCCCGAGTGGCGTGCCTTCGACTCCTCGGAGAAAGACAGGAAGTCCCGCGTCGGTGCCCCGACGACGAACATGATGCACGACAAGGGACTCTCGACCAACATCGGCTGGCAGAACAAGGACGCCTACGGGCGGTCCCTCTCGGCCGAGCAGCGCCAGAAGATGCAGCGCCTGCGCACCTGGAACGAACGGTTCCGCACGCGTGACTCGAAAGAGCGCAACCTCAAACAGGCCCTGGGCGAGATCGACCGCATGGCCTCGGCGCTGGGGCTGCCCCAGAACGTGCGTGAGACCGCAAGCGTCATCTACCGACGGGCGCTCAGCGAGGACCTGCTCCCCGGCCGCTCGATCGAGGGCGTCGCGACCTCCGCGCTGTACGCCGCCGCACGGATGGCCGGCAGTCCGCGCTCGCTCGACGAGATGGCGAGGGTCTCCCGCGTCGACAAGATGGAGCTCACGCGGACGTACCGATACATCGTCCGTGAACTGAACCTGGAGGTCCAGCCCGCCGACCCCGAGCACTACCTGCCGCGGTTCGTCTCGGACTTAGACCTCAGCGACGAGACCGAACGCCGTGCCCGGCAACTCGTCGAGAACGCCCGTAAAGGCGGGTTGCTCTCAGGGAAATCGCCGGTCGGCCTAGCGGCTGCCGCGGTGTACGCGGCGGCACTGCTGACCAACGAGAAGGTGACCCAGAGCGAGGTCAGCGAGGTGGCGAACATCTCCGAAGTCACCATCCGAAACCGCTACAAGGAACTGCTGGAAGCCGAGGATCTGTCGGCCTGAGACGTGTCCCACAGCAACCTTTTTCACCCCTCCAACTGTGTGTGACTAACACACATGGAGGAAGCGTATGTCCGGTTGCTCTGTCCGGAATGTAAGAAAGACTGGGAGTCGACGCCAAGCGAACTGCCACGTCACGACACCGTGTTTCACTGTCCGAACTGTCACGCGAGCCGGCGGCTCGCCGAGTTCACCCGGACAGATCGCGACCTCGGGACGCTGAAACGGCTCCAGTAGCTAGTTCTCGACCGGAGAGCGTGCGCCGCACGCCTCACACCGGCGGATTATCGCACCCTGTTCACGTTCGAGCCGCGTGTCCGGCAGTCCACACTCGGGACAGAGGACGTACTCGTCGACGTACTCGCCGACGGCGTTCGCGACGCGGCCGGCGTCGAACTCGCCGGTCAACCGCGCCCGGCCGCTCTCGTCGATGTGGCCGCTCGTCCCGACATCGTTCTGGAGGAACTGCATCACGTGGTCGGGGTCTCTGTCGAGTCGACGACAGACCTGCTGGAAGTTCTCGAAGACGGTGACGTTCCCCTCCTGCCTGACCTCCGGGTCGGGCACCTCGAACCGTTCCGAAGTCCCGTCGATCTCCGGTGATTCCTCGATCGCCCGGTCGAGCATGTCGTCGTACTCCATGCACGGGTGTGGTTACTCCCCCGATAAAAACCTTCAGGGACGACGCGTCCAGTGGTCCGTGTGCTAAACGCCGCGACTGGGTGTCAGAGCGCCCGAACCGGACCACCGGTCGCCGTGGGAACTGTCGGGACGTGTCGTCGGCGCCGAGCGACAGAGCGCGATTCGGGGAGCGCGACTGTCGTCGTGAACGACCGTAAGCGGCGCTAGTGGCGCGATTCTCATGGTTTTACACTGAGACGTGTGCTAACCCTCGTCAAAGTAATACTATATCCTTCCAGTTGCAAGCATGCGGTGACCATGAAGAAGCAGGAGCTCATTCATCTCCACGGCCTGCTTGCACAGGTACAGAACCACTACGAACACGAGTCCGGAGACGAGGTCGAACACGACGAATACGCGACACTGGGCGTCAAGCCTACTTCTATCCACAAGTCGAAGACGGACCACAAGGCGGCCGTCTTCGCCATCGCGAAGGGGATCACCTCGGAGATGACTGCAGACGAGAAAGAGCCTGTTTCCGCCGCTGCGGACTAACTGGTCACTGCGTTCTCACCGACATCACTTTCGCCCAGCCGTGCTATTCGTCGATGAGCTCCTCGAACTCCGGTAACACGTCCTCGTCGTCGCTGGCGTCGTCCTCACTCGCCTCGTCGTCGCTGGCGTCGTCCTCACTCGCCTCGTCGTCGCTGGCGTCGTCCTCACTCGATTCGTCGTCGTCGGGTTCGATCTCCGTGATGTCGAGCACTTCAAGCGGGATGTTTTCGAGCCGTTGCCCGATCTCCTTCCGGGCGATCCGTGCGGCGTGTTCGTCACGCTCGACGTTGAAGACGGTCATCTCCAGTTCGAGTGCGACGAGGCTCTCGTCGGCCGCGATGAAGGCGGGTTCGATCGTTTCGCCACAGTGGGGACACTGGCGTTCGCCCATGTTGATCTCCACGTAGTTGAGATCCGGGTTCAGCATCTCCCCTGTCTTGGAGATGGCGATCCGGACGGCCTCGTCACTGGTCGCCACGTCGTAGACGGGGACCGCGGCCTCGACGACGACTCTACAGTCCATAGCGTGGTATTAGCTAGCGGATATAATGAAGGTTAGCCTGGTGACACGCTCGGGATCGCCCGACTCGAAACCCCGAAGAGCGCCCGGCCCGTCGGTTTCCCTGATGGAGCAGGGATACATCGACGTGGCGTCGCTGCCTGGTGGCCTGGACCTCCAGGCGACCGTCGAGAGCGGCCAGTCGTATCTGTGGGACCGCGAGGACGACCGGATGTACGAACGTGACGCCGCAAGCGGCGGTGACGCCTGGTACTGGACGACGATACGTCCCGAGGGCGAGCCGGTCGTCGTCCGCGTTCGCCAGGCGGACGGTCGGCTGGCGTGGGAGTCGACGGTCGACGCGGAACCGGTGTTGCGAGAACTGCTCGGGCTGGACGACGACCTCGGAGCGATCCGTGAGACGGCGCCCGCCGACGCCGTCGTCGAGGAGGCATACGACGCCTACTGGGGTATGCGGATCGTCCGCGACCCGGTGTTTCCGACGCTGATCTCGTTTATCTGCTCGGCTCAGATGCGGGTCGGTCGGATCCACGGGATGCAGCAAGCGCTGCGTCGGGAGTTCGGCGAACCGGTCGCGTTCGACGGCGAGACGTACCACGCGTTCCCGACGCCCGAGGCGCTCGCAGGAGCGACCGAGGCCGAACTCAGAGAGTTGAGTCTCGGCTACCGCGCGCCGTACGTCCAGCGGACGGCCGAACTGGTCGCCACCGGCGAGGTCGACCCCGACGACGCCCGCGGTCGGGAGTACGAGGCGGCCCGCGAGTTCCTGACCCAGTTCGTCGGCGTCGGCGAGAAGGTCGCCGACTGCGTGCTGTTGTTCTCGCTGGACTACCTGGAGGCCGTCCCACTCGACACCTGGATCCGGACGACTATCGAGGAGTACTACCCTGACTGCGAGCGGGGCAACTACACGGAGACCTCCCGTGCCATCCGGGCGGCACTCGGCGGCGAGTACGCCGGCTACACGCAGACGTACCTCTTCCACTACCTCCGGTCGGGCGGGCGAGACCACTGACGTTGCCCCGCCGAGCAGGCGACCGGGACCACCGAAGCTAACTGGCTGCCGTCGGTACATCGGGTATGGCTCGCACTCGCGCACACGTGTACGTCTCCGGTCGTGTCCAGGGTGTCTACTACCGCGCGACGACCAGAGAGACCGCACGGGAGCAGGGCGTCGACGGCTGGGTGACGAACCTCGACGACGGCCGGGTCGAGGCGGTCTTCGAAGGGAGCGAAGACGACATCGAGGCGATGCTCGACTTCTGTCACGAGGGGAGCAAGCGGGCGAACGTCACCGATGTCGAGGTCACCTACGAGGATCCCGAGGGCCTGGACGGCTTCGAGGTCCGCTGGTAGTCCCCCACAGTTACGAGCGTGGCCGGCCAACGCCCGGCTATGCTCACCGGTTCCGAGATGGCCGTCGTCGACGCAAACGCCGCGGCGCTGGGGGTCCCGCGCAAACAGTTGATGGAGTCCTCGGGGCACGCGCTCGCACGCGAGATCCGCGAGCACGTCGACCCCGGCGCGACGGTCACGGTCGTCGCCGGCCGCGGAAACAACGGCGGGGATGCGCTCGTAGCTGCCCGATTTCTCGACGCGTACGACCTGCGGACCTGTCTGCTGGGCCGGCCCGAGACGATCACGACCGACATCGCCCGGGAGAACTGGGACGCGCTCGGGCGGGCCGAGTATCCGACCGAGCAGGTCCGGGACTCCACGTCGTTCGGGCTGGCCGACCCGGATCTGGTCGTCGACGCGATGCTCGGCACGGGTATCGCCGGCGACCTCCGGGAACCGGCGGCGACGGCCGCCCGCGCGATGAACGACAGCGACGCGACGGTGCTGTCGGTCGACGTTCCCTCCGGCCTCGACGCCGAGACGGGGACCCTCGCCGAGACCGCGGTCGACGCCGACCATGTCGTCACCTTTCACGACACCAAGCCGGGCCTGGACGACCTGGACGCGACTGTGACGGTCGCCGACATCGGCATCCCCGACGCGGCCGAACTGTTCGTCGAGCGCGGTGACCTCCTCCGTCTCGATCGGGACCCGGCCAGCCACAAGGGCGACAACGGCGAGGTACTGATCGTCGGCGGCGGCCCTTACACCGGTGCGCCGGCGCTGGCTGCACAGTCGGCGCTCCGGGGCGGCGCGGACCTCGTTCGCGTGGCCTGCCCGGAACGGATCGCACGGGAGATCCAGGGATACAGCGAGAACCTCATCGTCCTGCCGTACGACGGTGACAGGCTCGCGCCCGAGCACGTCGACTGGCTGGCCGACCGTGCCGACGCCCACGACACGCTCGTCCTCGGTCCCGGGCTCGGTGACGCCGACGAGACGCTGGACGCGGTCGCCGAGCTGCTGGGGCGGTTCGACGGGACCGCCGTCGTCGACGCCGACGCGCTACAGGTAGTCCCAGAAGTCGACACCGACGCCGACCTGCTCTGTACGCCCCATCAGGGCGAACTCCTGGGGATGGGCGGCGAGACGAGCGACGACTGGCGTGAACGGACCGATCTCGTCGAGTCGTTCGCCGCCGAACTGGGCGTGACGCTGCTGGTCAAGGGACCGTACGACATCGTCTCGGACGGCGACCGGACCCGCGTGGGGCGGACCGGCAACCCCGGGATGACCGTCGGCGGGACCGGCGACGTGCTGGCGGGACTGACCGGGGCGCTCGCCTGCGTCCAGGCCCCGCTCGACGCGGCGGCGCTCGGGGCCTACGCCAACGGCGCGGCCGGTGATCGCGTCGTCGACGACCGCGGGAACGGGCTGGTCGCGACGGATCTGCTGGACGCGATTCCGACGGTGCTGTGGGGAGGCGCCGACGACTGATCTCGCGTCTGGCTACGCGGACGCCCCGACGAGGTCGCCGGCCCGCGACCGGGACTGCTCGACGACGGCGGGCCTGGCCTCGAACTCGATGACGACCTGGTCGCCGTAGTCGACCGACTCGACGTGGGCGTGGTCGTGGATCCAAGAGACGAGACTCATGGTGTCGTCGGTCATCGGGAGGACGAGTCGTTCCGACTCGTAGTCGGGGAGTTCGTCGTCGATGCGTACGGCGAGTTCCTCGACGTTGGTCCCCTCGCGGGCGCTGACTGCCACGGGGTTCGGCGCCAGCGCGGAGAGCGCGGCCTTCTTGCGCTCGACCTCCTCGTCGTCGACCGCGTCGGTCTTGTTCAGGACGGTGACGATCGGTGCCTCGTTGCGCTCGTACAGGGTGTCGTGGCTCGTCACGAGTTTCTCGCGGATCTCCTCGACGGACTCGGAGATGTCGACGACGAGCAGGACGAGGTCGGCCCGGTACACGGAGTCGAGCGTCGACTTGAACGACTCGACGAGCCAGTGGGGCAGGTTCTGGATGAACCCGACGGTGTCGGTGACCAGTACCTCCCGTTTCCCGACCTCGGCGCGCCTGGTGGTGGTTCCAAGCGTCGTGAACAGGCGATCCTCGCTCTCGGCGGTCGTGTCCAGATCGGGGTGGAGGTCCTCGTTCTCGTCGATCTCTAAGTCGGCCGCGAGCCGTCGCAACAGTGTGGACTTCCCGGCGTTGGTGTAACCAGCCAGGGCGACCAGATCGAAGCCCGACTCCCGGCGCTGCTCGCGCCGGTGTTGCTCGGTCTCCTCGATGGATTCGAGTTCGTCGTTGATCCGGGCGATCTGCTTTTTGATGTCCTCCTCGCGGCTCTCGTCGTACTCGCCCAGCCCCATGAACCCGGGGCGCTCGTCGCGTTTGGCCAGGCTCGCCTTCGCCTCGGCCCGCGGGAGTTCGTAGCGCAACTCCGCCAGTTCGACCTGAAGCTGTGCCTTCCGGGTCTGTGCCCGCTGGCCGAAGATCTCGATGATGAGCCGGAATCGGTCGATCACTCTGACGCCGGTCGGGAGCTTGTTCCCGATGTTGTACGTCTGGTAGGGACCGAGTTGGTTGTCGAAGATGACGACCGTCGCTTCCTCGCGTGCGACGACGTTGCTCAGCCGGACGACCTTCCCCTCGCCCATGTGGTAGGCGGGGTCCTCGGTCCGTGTCTGTGTGATCTCTCCGGCGATCTCGTAGCCGGCAGCCCGTGCGAGATCGTTGATCTCCGTGGTTTCGGCGGTTCCGCTGTCGACCCGCTTTGCCACCACGGCGCGTTCGGTTGACTGTCTCGCTGTCACTTACCGGGAACTATGGCCCGGGAGTATTTAAATTCAATTCGGCTGTCGGCTCCCAGGGGACACAAAGGTCTTAACGCGTGCCCGTCTGCTCCCGGCTATGGTCGAGTTCAACCTCCAGCAGTTGGGGCTCGAAGCAGGCGGTGGCGCCCTCATCGGTGGGATCATCGGGTTCGCCGCCAAGAAGGTCGCGAAGCTCGTCGCGATCATCGTCGGCTTGGAGCTGGCGCTGTTCAAGTTCCTCGAAACCCGCGGGATTCTCGAAGTCAACTGGACGGCCATCGGTGGAGCCGCACAGAACGCGACGCAGGGTGGCGGCGCGGCGGCCGGGCAGCCCCCGTCCTGGATCGTCTCGCTGCTCTCTGCACTACCGGTCAGTGCGGGTTTCGCGACCGGCTTCTTCGTCGGGTTCAAGAAGGGATGAGTCGCTAGCGGGTGTTGAGGTCGTCCTCGTCCTTGATGATCTGCGTCTCGGCCTCCCCGCTCGTATGTTCGTTGACCAGATCGTAGAAGTCGTTCTGTAGTCCGGCCGGGAACGTGAGCACACCGACCCAGGAGCCGTCGGACTGCCACTCCTCGCGTTCGAGGTCGCCGAACTGGCGGATCTGTGCCTGTGCGCTGCCGGCGTAGTCGGCCGGTACCTGCACGGCGACGGTCACCTCGTCGAACCGGATCGGGATCACCGGTCGGAGCGCGTCAAGGGCGTCGTCGACCTGGCTCTCGACCGGTTCCATCGGATCGACCCGGAAGTCCGTCTCCTCCAGGGCGGATTCGATCCGTTCCGGCGGGTGGGGGGCGTCGTCCATCTGGGGGTTGACGGCGTTGCGGGTGATCCGCTGGATCAGCTGTTTGTGCTTCTGTTCTTGCATCTCGCGGCGCTGTTCGGCGGTGATCTGGATCTCTCCGCGCTCGATGACCGCCGGGATAATCTCCAGGGGATCGGTCGTGTCGAACACCTCTTTCAGACTGTTCTCCGGTGGTCGGTCGCCCCGGGACGCGTTCTCGAAGATGTCCTCGGCCGCGATGACATCTTCTAGGTCCCCCTCGAACTCGCCACGTTTGATGGCCAGCGCCGCGTCCGGATCGACGAGTACCTCGAACCGCTGGCCGTGGGATTCGAGGCGCGCCGTCACCGCCTCTTCGAGTGATATCATACTCGGCGGTAGCGGTGGCCCATGTAAAGACCTTACTGCGATCCGCGGGGGAACGTTTTTGGGCACCTCGACACACACGTGTCGTATGACAACAGGAACCAGCCTGAACTGTCTGTCGTGTGGTACCACGCTCGACCAGCGCCGCGAACACGGTGTCACCGTCGATTACTGTCCGGACTGTGGCGGAGTCTGGCTCGACCCCGGGGAACTCGAACAGTTGACCGGCCACAGCAGCCATCATCACAAGGACAGGGACATCGACATCGACATCGAGGCCGAGGAGGAAGACGAGTTCGAGGAAGCGGAGGAAGAGGAGGCGGGCATCCTCGGAACGATCGCCGGCGCACTCGGTGGCGAAGAGGCCGAAGGCGAGTTCGAAGAGGAGGGCTTCGAGGAGGAAGGGTTCGAAGAGGAGTTCGGCGGCGAAGAAGAGTTCTGAGTCGGTCGGGGAACCGGTGGCTGTCGCCCGCTGGTGACCACCGTCCGCGTCGAGGCTACCTTTATGAGCGAGTCGGGCAAAGGCTGTCACGAATGCGGTCGCTGGAACTCACCGTCGACGACGAGACCGCCAGGTCGCTCGCTGTCGAAGCCGAACTCCTCGACTTCGACGATGTCGAGCGGTACCTCGGCTGGCTCGTCGCCAACCGGTTCGCGATCGAGGACGACAGCCAGCGGGGGCGCCGCCTCGGTGCCTACGCGCGCCGACGGAACGATGTCGACGCCGACGGCGATGTCGCGGCCGTCGCCAGCGCCGCCGCCGGGGAGGACGGTCTGAGCATCGCCGGCGAGGAAGACAGCGTCGCACGCATCGAAGACCGGGAGCTCGAAGCCGCGGCCGACGCCCTCTCGTCGGTCGAGGGCCAGCGGTTCGACGAGTTCGTCCAGCGGGCGGTGACCCAGACCCGCGAACGGCTCGGGGACGGCGTCGGGAGCGGGATCGACTACAGCTCCCGGGAGACGCTCTCGGACGACAGGCGGCTCGGTGAGGACATCACCGACCTCGACGAACTCGAAGTTCCCGGCTGGGACGAGGACCGCCAGGCCAGCCGGCGGCGTGCTGTCGGAGCGGCGCTCGCCTACCTCAAGGATGTCGAAGAGGCGACCCGGAGCGACTTCGTCGACGAACTGTACGAGGAGTATCCCGCCGGCTACGCCAGCGAACAGAGCTGGTGGTCCTGTATCAAACGGGGGCTCAGACAGGTCGACCGTGTCGACCCGGCCCGCGAGGGCAGTCGAATCTGGCGGTTCCGGACGACACCGGGCCGTGTTACGCGGATCTCCTACGTATGAACGGCCGCCGGGAAAGACTGATTACGGATCCCTTGGAATCGTTTAGCAACTCCCGTGACTGAAATAACCGATCGACTATGACAGACGAGACCGACGACGGACGACTCTTCGAGTGGTATCGAACGTACATCGGCGAGCCCGATCGGGAAATCGACGTGTATCTCGGGTTCGCACTGTTTTTCGGTGGGATCGGTCTCGGAATCGCGGCGTTCGTCATCGGTGCCGCCGGGCAGGTGACCGGTGCCGGCGGTCCGTCGTCGAACTTCGTCTTCCGGGAAGCCGCGATCGCCGTCGGAATGCTCGCGCTGCCGGCGACGCTCTCGAGCGTGGTCGTCTTGCTCCCGGTCGGTAGGCGCGCTGTCTACGGTGCCGTCGTCGGGTCGGCCGTCAGTCTCGTCGGCCTGGGCCTGTTCGTCTGGGCGTACCCCTACAGCTGGGCGACGGGATCGGGGCCGCGGTACAGCATCCAGGTCCTGTTCGTCTACGGGCTCGGACTGGCGTCGCTGCTGGCGGCGACCGGCGGGGCGCTGGTGGCGTACCACATCGACCGCGCCAAGCCACGTCCCGGTGATTTCCAGGCCCCGGAGGATAACGAAGAGGAGTCGTACAGCGACGAAGAGATCGAACAGGACATCGAGTCCGCGATGGAGAACGTCGATCTCACCTGGGGCGGCGTCGAACGCCACGAGGGCAGCGATCTGAAACTCACCGCCAGCGAGAGCGAGACGGAGATGGATGTCTCCGGAATGAACGCGAGCGTCGACCGCGTCCACCGAAGCAGCGTCGACGAGCAAGTCGCCGGCCTGAAGACGGTCAAAGGCGGCGAGAAGGCGACGGACCGATCGACCTCGACCGTCGACGAACAGACCGACCAGTTGAAGAAACTCCGGGAGCGCAAACAGCAGGAGGCCGAAAGCGAGGACGACAAAACCGTTCTGGAGGGCGTCCTCGATCGGGCGGCCCGTCTGTTCGGTCGCTCCTGATACACGTCAGTTTCAGTCACGTGTCGGTTCCGGTACCCGTTCGCCCGGGTACCACGCCACGAGTTCGGCCACGACAGTTTCACGGAAACGTGTTCAAATTCGAACCCTTTCGCATCATTATCCTGGCAGATACGTACTTTTATTACACGATGTGACGCAGGTATTTGTGAGCTACTTATGGCAAAAGGCCTCGATGTCGGTACGATGAACCTTATCTCCGCACAGCAAGAAGGAAACGAGACGGTCTTCGTCCAGCAGCGAAACTCGTTCGTCGAGATCGAGTACAGCGACATGGCAGAGCAGATGCTCTCCCGCTCGGACGTACTCCACATCCGCAAGGACGACGATGTCTACGTCCTGGGTGACGACGCCCTGAACTTCGCGAACATCTTCAACCAGGAGACACGCCGCCCGATGTCACAGGGGATTCTCTCCTCCGACGAGAAGTCCGCGATCCCGATGATGAAACTCATCATCGAACAGGTCGTTGGCTCGCCGGAGTATCCCAACGAGAAACTGTTCTTCTCCTCGCCGGCCGACCCGATGGACTCGGACCTGTCGACGCTCTACCACCAGAAGACCATCGAGTCGTTCCTCAACGACATGGGGTACGACGCCGAACCGATCAACGAGGGGATGTCGGTCATCTACTCCGATCTCGCCGACAACGACTTCACCGGACTGGGTATCAGCTTCGGTGCCGGGATGACCAACGTCTGTCTCTCGTACTACGCCGTGCCCGTCATGAAGTTCTCTGTCGCCCGCGGCGGGGACTGGGTCGACGAGCAGGCCGCACAGGCCACCGGCACGCAGGTCGACAAGGTCACCTCGATCAAGGAAGACGACTTCGAACTCGACTTCGAGACCGATGTCGGCGGTGTCGAAGGCGCCCTCTCGATCTACTACGAGAACCTGCTCGATTACGTCATCGACCGTATCCAGGAGGAAGTCGACGAGGAAGACATCGAGGAAGGCCTGGACGTTCCGGTCGTCGTCACCGGCGGGACCTCCTCGCCGAACGGCTTCACGAAACTGTTCCGCCAGCACCTCGACGACGCCGACATCCCGTTCTCGATCAGCGAGGTCCGCCACGCCGACGAACCGATGTACAGCGTCTCCCGCGGTGCGCTGGTCGCGGCCCGCTCGGACGAGGAGGAGCAGCGTGATTCGGGCAACAGCGGTCACGACGAAGAGGAAGTCGAAGCGCAGTCCGACGACTGACGGGGTTCGAGGCCCGCTCGCATCCAGGTGGCCGTCGCCGCGTAGCACTCCCGTTTTACCGGCCTCTCGCTGTCGGAGACCGTAGTCAGTCACCCGCGTCGGCAGACGCCGGCTCTCTGTTCCTGTCGGTCTCGTCGTCGGGTGAGTCGTCGTCGGTCGCCGCCCGCTCGGGTGACGGATCGTCGTCCGAGTCAGCACGCTCGTCGGCTTCGGTGTCCGGTCCGCTTTCGGATTCGTCGTCGGTCACCGTCGAAAACACGTCAGTATCGGTGATCTCCGTGACCCGTTTGACCGTCTGTTGCTGCCCGTTGAACCGGTCCAGCGCGTCGTCCCAGGACTCGCGCTTCCGATCTTCGCTCTTGTGGTCGACGGGAACTCCCAGGTAGGCACAGCTCCCACACGCCGCTGTCTCCGAATCGCCGAGTCGATAGGATTCGAGCGGGTCCCCGCACCGTGGACAGTCCATACGCGACGGGTTTGCGGCCCGCCGGCTTAATTCTAGCGCCGCCGGCGGCTGAACGATCGGTTACTCAGACTGCTCTTCGTCTTCGGGCTCCGAAGCGGCCAGATCCGCTGCTTCGATGTGTGTCGCCTTCTCGTCGTCGGTCAGTTCGTGGAAGGTCTCGGTCTCAGTGTCGATCGTCGCGACCCCGATCCCTTCCGGCGAGATGCCGTCCTCGGCGACCGAGGCCAGTGCTTCGAGCGCGAGATCGACGCCGGCGTCCAGTGTCATCCCTTCGTCGTAGTGTTCTTCCAGGTAGTCCCGGATGTCGCCCCGATCGGCCCCGACTGCGAGGGCCTTCCACTCGTAGGGTGTGCCCGACGGATCGGTCTCGTAGAGGCGCGGTTCGCCGTCGACGATCCCGCCGATGATGAGCGCGACGCCGAACGGTCGGGCGCCGCCGACCTGCGTGTACTGCTGGATGTAGTCGGTGATCTCTTTCGTGAGCGTCTCGACACCGACCGGCTCGCCGTACCGGAGCTGGTTGACCTGGGCCTGTCGGCGGGCGAAGTCGATCAGCTGTCGGGCGTCGGCCACGTGGCCGGCAGAGGCGATCCCGATGTGGTCGTCGGCCTTGTGGATCTTCTCGACGGAGGAGCGCTCCATCAGCGGCGAGCGGATCCGTTTGTCGACGGCGAGGACGACGCCACCGGCCGTTCGGACGCCGATGCTCGCGGTCCCGCGCTTGACGGCTTCGCGTGCGTACTCGACCTGATAGAGGCGGCCGTCAGGGGAGAAGATGGTGATTCCGCGGTCGTACGCCTGCTGTTGGTTTTGTCCCTGCATAGTTATTGGAGATCGAGTTCGGTCGCCCCCGCGAACGCGTGGTTCGTCCGGACATCGACGCGACGACCCCGCACGACTGCGTCCCGTGTCACGTCCTCGAACACGACCTGTCTCTGGCCGGATGGTTCCGCCGGCCCGCGTATATACTTTTCTTCACAAGCACGCATCGTGCCGCTGGTTCCGCGGACCCGGATGCCGACCTGTGCCCCGTCGATGTCGCCGAGCGCGGCCAGTGCGGCCCGTGCCTCGTCGACCTGGGCTCGACGGACGCGGACGATCGCGTGGCCCGCCCCGTCACCGAACGCGAACTCGACGACGTTCATGTCGGCCGCCGCGCTGCCGACATCTCCCAGGAGGTTCTGTGCGGCGTACCACACCGAGCGCTGGAAGGATCGGCGGTCGATCTCGGCGTCCGGCCAGCTCTCGATGCCGACGGCCAGATAGCGCCAGCGCGGGCGCAGGTGCTTCGGGAGGTGTTTCATCGGCTGTCACCCGCCGAACGGCCGTGTCCGTCACGCATACGCGACACTGAGGGCAGCGCCCACAAGAACACGTCGGTGTCGCCGTTACGGGAGGCCGACGGTCTGGGAGTTCTCCGTGTCGTCGATATCGGGCCGTGCGTCCTCGATCGCCGAGCGGCTGGAGAACAGGTAGCCGGCGATCAGGAGGTTCAGGACCGCCTCGACGACGAACAGCAGATCGTTCGTCAGTAACGTCCACCCGATCGACAGGATCCCCAGCAGGACGAGACCGCCCCCGCCGAGCCCTCGCCCCCAGTTCCCGTTGACGAACAGTCCGTACGTCGCGACCGCGAGGACACCCCCCAGCGCGATGCTGAGGCCGGCGAAGACGAGCGTCAACAGCAGCGGATCGCTGTTCCCGGTGAGGAACCCGTGATACCCCATGGTTCCGTGCACCAGGTGTCGGCTCCCCTCTAGTGTCATGAATCCCCCTGCGACCGTCACCCCGAACGGTCGGCTCACCCTTTGCACCATAGACACGTCTTTTCAACACAGCGATAAAATATTTTCGCCTATCGTCCGGAATTTATCGCAGCGAGGGTCGGATCGCCCGTTTCCCGTCCGGCGCTCACTCCTCGTCGATACTGACGCCCGGTTCGACGAACCCCTCGGAGCGGCGCTCGCGGTTCCGTTCGACGAGGTGCCCCCACTCGGCGAGCCCCGTCCGTACTTCCTCCGCCTCGAAACCGATCCGTTCGCCGAGCGCGGCGAGATCACGCGGCGCCCGTAGTTCGAGGTGTGTCGCGGGGTCGACCGAGACGACGTAGGGGGTGCCCGCGTCGACGACGAGATCACGGAGCTTCCGCAGTCCTTGGATGGCGCGGACACGGCTCCCGCCGGACTGCTGGACGATCGCCCCCAGCGAGAACTCGACTCTGACGCCGTTGTCGGCGGCGGCCTTCGCCAGGACGTGGTTGAAATCACCGCTCCCACACATCGGGTGGGCCAACACGTCGACGGCGGCCTGTTCGACGGCAAAGCGGTTCATCGCGGTGCTCCCGCCGTGGACGGCGACGATCGTTCGGTCCGGCCGGTAGTTCCCGAGAAATCCGCTGGCCCGCGAGGGGTCGTCGGCGCGAATCTCGATCCCGGTCGCCACGTCGACGCCGTACTCCTCGGCGATCCGATCGCGGTCGTAGGCGGCCTGACTGTCGCCGTGGTTGCGGACGACGATGCCGTCGTAGCCGTATTCGCCTGCTGTCAGCGCCTGCCGGGCGACCGTGCTCTCGCCGTCCGGGCGGGCGTGGACGGCCTCGTACATCACAACTCCTCTAGCAGTTCACGGGCGTTGGCGACGGCGTGTTCCCGCTTTGCCGGGTAGGCTTCCACTTTCGCCCGGAGCGTGATCCCGTCACCGCGGGCGACATCGCCACGGAACGCCGCCTGCTTGTCGAACGTGAGGAAGAACGAACAGTTGTCGTCGACACGGTCGTCCAGTTCCGCTTTCACCGTCTCGATGTCCGAAAGCGTGGCGACCTGTGAGAGGACGTGTCGGATCTCGTCGGCGTTCTCGACGCGCGCCGAGAGGACGACGATCCGGTCGCCGTAGTGGCCCTCGCTGTCGGCCCGTTCGATCGGGTACTCCCCCGGGAGGAAGGTCCGGAGCGCCTGCTCGACCCGCCGGTCGTCCTCGGTCGCGTAACAGAAGGTGCGGAGGTCGACGTAGTGGAACGGAACCGACGACATCGGGCCTTACTCCGCCGCTTCGAGGTTGTCTTCGGGGACACCCTGCTCCTGGCCGTCCTCGAACGAGACGGTGTAGTTCGCGTCACCGAACATGGTCTCGACGACCTGCGTGACGGTCCCTTCCTGGCCGTCGTACTCACTGTGCTCGTCGTGCAGAATCACGGTATCGTCTTCTTCGAATGCCATGCGCGGCGGTACTCGGTGACTGCTCAAAAAGGGACTGATTCGCGCCGACCGGGGTGTCGAAGACTTATAGGGACCTCCGCCGTACTGGCTCGCATGACCCGCTCTTCGCTCCCTCTCGGACAGTCGTTGGGACCGCCACGCCAGCCTCTACGTGACGGCCACTGATGACCGTCGACAACCTCTGGTATCTCGCCGACGTGGCCAGCCAGGAGGCCGAACAGACCTATCATCGCCTCCTCGAGGAGTACGACCCGGCCGTCGAGTTCAGCCGACACCGCCGCGTGCCCAGACCGCGGTTCCGGACAGTCGCGGAGGCGGCCCGCGACCACGGCGCACCCTACGGGGCACACACCCTCGCCTACCGGCCCGACGGCGACCTGCTGTTGGTCCGTCACGAGGGCGTCGACAAGTGGGTCCTCCCGGGCGGGGAACTCGACGGCAGCGAGTCGTTCCGCGAGGCTGCGTTGCGGGAACTGTCCGAGGAAGGCGGTATCGAGGGCACGATCGAGGGGCTCGGACTCCTCGGTCGGGTCGAGTTCTACCACGACGGGAACATGGCCTGGGGCGTCCTCCCCGTCTTCGAGACCCGCGCGGAGACGACCACGCCACACGTCGACGACCCCGACGAGGAGATCAGCGACGCACAGTGGTTCAGCGACCTCCCGCAGGACACCCGCGACCGTGACGAGATCCAGCGGTGGCGTGACCGGCGGTTCCGCTGACCCGGCGTCTCGGGACCGCCGCTGTCGCTGCTCGCTCTACTCCGGCCCGAACGACTGCCCCTCGCGGGCATCGGCGTCCAGTCGCCGGACCGTCGCTCTGGCGTTGCTGGCGTCGTAGCCGAACAGCACCGTCTCGGCGTACTCGCCGGCGACCTCCGCCGCCTTGCTCAGGTCGTCGATGTCCACGTCGACCGCGTACAACTCGACACTGAACGGCGTGTCGAGTTCGTCGCGAAAGCCCTTCGCGAGGATCTCCAGCCAGTAGGTCGTCGAGTAGGCCATATCGTAGATCGGGACGACGAACTCGTCGACGAACTCGTCGACGGCGTCCGTATCGACGCCGCTGCGGGCTTCGAGGTGGCCCGGGTACGGGTCGGGATACAGCGTGAGATAGAGGTCACCGGGGACCCGCTCGCGGGCGTCGGCGACGAACTCGGTGATGACGTTCGTCCGCCAGGCCGACCAGTCCTCGAACTCGCTCTCGGCGAACGTCCGCTCGCAACGCTCGCAGTGGCAGTACTCCTCCCGCGGGAAGCCAACGTCGTCGAGGCGAACGTCGCCGTTTACCTCGGCGGCGTCGGCGACGATGTCGAGTAGGCCGTCCCGGTAGCGCTCGTGGGTCGGACAGACGTAGGTCCAGTCGAAGTACGGTTCGTTCCGGGTCGCCGCGGTCCCCTCGTCGTCGAACGCGAGCAGTTCCTCCTCGCCCTCGACAGCGTTGTCCCCGAAACACGATACCATGTTGACAGCGCCGGCGATGGGCTCTGCGGCCCGACCGGTGACATCTTTGACCTCGTAGAAGGCGCGGTCGAACTCCGACCACTCGGTCTCGTCTTCGTTGCGCGTGACGACGCCGTACATGCCGTCGAGTAGGACACTCGTCCCGGTAAGGGTTCGGAAACGTGGTTCGCTGGCTGTCCCGCTGTGCCCTCAGCGACGGTAGACGTACGCGAGGGCGATGGCTCCGACGAGGGCGACGACTGCGAGTGTTTTCTTCGACATCATTTCTACGTCTACAGCCAGATATAAAGAACTGTCGGGAGAGTGTACTGTTACCGCTCGTGGGCCCAGAACTCGTCCTCGACGGTGACTTCCTTCTTGAACAGCGGGACTTCCTCCTTGAGACGGTTGATACCGTCCTCGACGGCCCGGAACGCTTCGCCGCGGTGGCCCGCCAGCACGACGACGAAGACGATGTCCTCACCGGCCTCGACGACGCCGGTCTTGTGGTGGAGGGCGACGGCGTAGACGCCGTCACGCGATTCGAGGGACTGTCGCAGCTGTGCCATCCGGTCGGCGGCGACCTCGTCGTAGCGCTCGAACTCCAGGAACTCCGTCGGCGGGTCGTCGGGGCCGTCTCGCGCTCGGACCCGGCCGGTGAAGGTCGCGATGGCACCGGCGCGGTCCTCGTCGGCCGAGGCCTTCACCCGCTGGACCAGCGTCTCCAGGGTGACGTACGGGTCCCGCCCGCGCATCGCGTCGACGACGGCGTCGAGGTCGGCCTCGCTGCCGCTGTCGGCCCGGTGAACGACCGGATCGGCCGCGTCTCGATCGCCCAGGACGACCTTCGGGATCGCGGCGTCGCTGTACCCCTCGACGAGCGCGTAGTCGTACTCCGGAGCGAGCGCGTCGAGTGTCGCCGGCAGCGACCGGTCCTCGCCGGTGGCGAACCACTCCCCGTCGTCGGTCAGCGCCACCGTCTCGCTCGCCCCGGCGGCTCGGTGGCGGGCGGTGTCTTTCCCCTCGGTGTCCACGTCGGGCGGATGGGTGCAGTGTTTGACAGTCGCCACTGATCCCCGTTCCGAGAGGTGCTCGGTCAACCGCTCGACGAGGGTGGTCTTCCCGGCGTCGGAGTGACCAACGATTCCCAGGACTTGCATGCGACCGTCTACCGGTCGGGCACGGGTATGTGTTTCCGAACGCGGTCAGGGGCGTTCGACGGACTTCTCGACGACTTCGACCCCCTCGATTCCGGTTCCGGGGTACTGCCCGTCGGCGTCTTTCTCGCTCGCTTTCACCATGTCCCAGACGACGTTGAGGCCGGTCGTCACACCCTCCAGCGCCTCCATCTCGCAGCCGGTCTTCCCGACCGTCTCGACGGCGACGGTGAGTTCCACCCGGCCGTCCGCGACCTCGAACGCTGTTTCGACGTTCGTGATCGGGATCTGGTGGCACATCGGGATCGTCTCCCAGGTGTGTTTGACCGCCTGGATCGCGCCGATCCGGGCCGTCGTCAACACGTCGCCTTTCTCCACGTCGTCGGCCTCGATCGCCGCGAGCGTGTCGTCGGTCAACCGGATCTCGCCCCGGGCGACGGCTCGGCGCTTGCTGTCTGCTTTCTCCCCGACATCGACCATCTGGGCGTCACCGTCCTCGTCGACGTGTGTGAACTCCTCACTCATGCCCGCTGGTAGCGCCACCGGCCCCAAAACCGTGCGGGTCTGGCCTCACCGTCGGACGAGGCCGAGGAGGTGACCGACTGCGGGAGCGATCAGTTCTTCGGTGCCCGTCCGGGCGGCGTTCTCGCTGCCGGGCAGACAGAAGACGAGTCGATCCTCGACCACGCCCGCGGTCGCCCGCGAGGCCATCGCCATCGGTCCGACCTCCTCGTAGGACAGCCAGCGGAACAGCTCCCCGAACCCGGGGATCGGCCGGTCGAACAGGTCGCCGACTGCCTCGACGGTCACGTCGTCCGCCGTCAGGCCGGTGCCGCCGGTCGTGACGACAACGTCGGCGCCGCCCTCGAACAGTCCCGCGACAGCCCCGGCGATCGCGTCGGCGTCGTCGGCGACGAGCCGACGGTCTGTGACCGCGTGCCCTGCCGCTTCGCAGGCCGCCTCGACGGCGTCGCCGCCGGGGTCGTCCGCCAGTGTCCGGGACGAGGAGACGGTCAAGACGGCGATGTCGACCGTCTCGCGGTCGTGTGCGTGGTGATCGTCGTGGCTATCGTGATCGTGGCCGTCTGTGCTGTCGCCGTGATCGTGACCCATACCCCGGTGTGGGGACGAGACACGGATAACTGTCGGCGGTCACGGTTCGTCGAGGAGGTCGCCGAACACCTTCCGCTGGGCGGCCGCGAGGTGTTCGGTGAACGTCGCGGTCGTGATTCCCAGCTCGTCGGCGACCTCGCCGGCGTTGGCACCTCGCGGGTGTTCGAAGTACCCCAGTTCGTGGGCGCGTTCCAGCACCTCGCGCTGGCGCGCCGTGAGTTTCTCGCGGTCGAGGACCACCGGTCGACCCCGGTCTGCGGCGTCGTCGGTCTCGACCAGCCGCCGGAGATTCACGTGGTCGCTCGTCGACTGGAGATCCGCGATCACCTCCCTGAGCGTGGCCACGTCTTCGACGAGGAACGTCACCGTCAGCGACCGCGCCGTGGCGCTCAGTTCCTGAACGACACAGTCCGCCCGCTCGATCCGCTCGCAGACACACCCCTGGCCCGCCTGGCGACGGAGGCGGTAGACCCGCCCGTGCTCGTAGTCGAACACCGCTTCGACAGCCTCGTCGTCGGGGGCCGGCGGCGCCTCACCGTCGCCGACGAGCGTGAACTCCTCGACGACCTCCTCGTCGTCGCCGCCCAGCGCGCTCCTGGAGACCGAGGCGACCCGCCAGTCCTCACCGGCGTGGGGCTGGACCTGACAGGCCTGTGGGTCGACGACTTCGACCTCCGCGAGTACCCGACTGGACATGTGTCGAGATGTCGAGCTGTTTCCGGCAAATAGTTCAGCGCGAACATGTTCGGCACCGATTTTCACGTAAAAAGCACCCGAGATGTTTGGTCCGACGTTCACCGTCGTCGTCGCGTAAGGCTCGGACACGAGGGACCGGCTCGAACAGTCAGAAGACTATCATACCCGGCCTCGCCCAAGCTATGAGACGGAACACGATACTCATCGTCCTGCTGGTGACCGCGGTGTTGCTCCCGATGTGGTACGTGGCGTTACACGGCGAACCGCCCTCCGAGGAGATCGCGATCGACGAGAGCGTCACCGATCTCCGACCGCTGGAGGGGCCGATCGACACCCCGAACAAGCTCTCGCCGAGCCAGGTCGGCGTCGTCGTCTGGGTCGCCCTCTTCGGCCTCGTCGGCGTCCTGGCCGGCGCCCACCAGTTCATGAACCGGGCCGTTCGACCGCCGGACGAAGCGCCGGTCGCCGACGGCGGCCAGCTCACGCCCAGCCTGCCGTGGCTCGAATCGGACAACCGCTGGGTCGTCGAGTACCACGACGCCTCCGACGCCATCGAGGGACTGGTCGCGATGGGCGGGCTGACCGTCCTCTCGATCGTCTTCGCGGCGCTGTTTACCGGCGAGTACCTGACGCTCGCGCGGACCCAGTACTTCGGGCTGTACGCCACCGGGATGTTCGTCTCGCTGGCGCTGTCGACGGTCGCGTACTACGCCTGGTTCATGCCACACGTCGAGGTCGCGGAATACAGGAGGCACGACTGATGGACTACCCGAAACCCGACGAGGACGACACGGACGACTGTGGATGCAGCGACACCCCGGCGGCCCGCCAGAGCCTCTACAGCGACGCGCGGGCCGAACTCCGGCGGCGGGACTTCGCGAAGTTCCTCGCGACAGTCGGCGGTCTCACCGCCGTCGCCAGCCTGACGGCGCCCCTGGCCAGCACCACCCAGGTGTTCGAGCGCAGCTACGAGGGGCCGATCTACTCCGACGGCGTCGCGCTCGTCGACGACGCGGGCGAACCGATCGAGGAGGGCCGCCTCGCTGAGGGCGAGCACATGACGGTCTTCCCCGAGCCCCGGCCCGGCATCGAGGACGCGCCGACGCTGTTGGTGCGCTACGCCGAAGACGCCTACAGCAACGTCAAAGAGGGCTTTACCGTCAGCGGCTACGCGGCGTTCTCGAAGGTGTGTACCCACGCCGGCTGTATGGTCGGCAACCGCGACGGGGACCTCATGGTCTGCCCGTGTCACTACGGGAAGTTCGACCCACTCTCCGGCGGGAGCGTCCAGGGCGGCCCGCCGGGGCGGGCGCTCCCCCAACTCCCGATCACGCTGTCCAGCGACGGGGCGCTGATCGCGACCGGCGACTTCGAAGGGCCAGTCGGCCCGGGGGGTGAGTGATGTCCCGCGCCGACCGACTCTACGACTGGTTCGACACCAGGCTCGATGTCGAGCGGGGCCAGCAGTTCCTCGGGAAGGCGTTCCCCGCCGAGGACTCGTTCCTGCTCGGGGAGGTCGCGCTGTTCTGTTTCCTCCTGCTCGTCCTCTCGGGGATCTTCCTGGGCTTTTTCTTCGAGCCCTCGACCTCCGCGGTCGAGTACGACGGCAGCGTCGAGAAGTTCCAGGGCCAGGAGATGCCCGAGGCGTTCGTCTCCGTGTTGCACATTACCTACGACGTGCCCTTCGGCATGTTCATCCGGCGGCTCCACCACTGGGCGGCCCACCTCTTTGTCGCCTCGATCGGGTTGCACATGCTCAGGGTGTTTTTCACCGGGGCCTACCGCAACCCACGTGAGCCAAACTGGATCGTCGGCACCGGACTGGCGGCGCTGTCGATGGGCGCGGCTTACACCGGCTACGCCCTCCCGTTCGACGAGTTCGCTGCCACCGCGACCAGCATCGGCTACAACCTCACCATCTCGGTGCCGCTGCTGGGTGACTTCCTCGGACAGGTGGTCTTCGGTGGGGAGTTCCCCTCCAGCGCGACCATCCCGCGGCTGTACTTCCTGCACGTACTGGTCATCCCCATGGCGATTGCAGGGGGCCTAGCGCTGCACATGGCGATCCTGATACGCCAGAAACACACCGAGGCCCCCCGCGAGGGCGACCTGACCGTCGGCGACGAGACGGTCGACCAGGACGACGACAGCGTCATCATCGGCCTGCCGGCCGTCCCCAACCAGGCGGCCGTCTCGGCGGTCGTGTTCTTCCTGACGGCCGCGACCCTCTCGGCGCTCGCGGGGCTGCTCCCGGTCCACAACGTCGCCGAGTACGGCCCCAACGACCCCGCCAGCACGCCGGCACTCATCATGCCCGACTGGTTCCTGATGTGGGTGTACGGCTTCCTGAAACTGCTCCCCCAGATCAGTCTCTCCATCGGGCCGGCCCACATCAACGGCGAGTTCGTCGGCGGCGTCCTCATGCCGGGGCTGGTCTTCCTGGCGATCGCCGCCTGGCCGTTCATCGACCGGACGCCCGAGCCGACCCACTTCACGGCCGACCCGCTGGAGCGGCCCTGGCAGACCGGCGTCGGCGTCGCCGCCGTCGCGTTCGTCATGATCGCCTCGATCGCGGGGATGAACAACATCCTCGCCGACCAGGTGCTGGGGACGACCACCGGCGTCGTCAACCCCGTCCTGACTGGGGCGTTGCTCGTGGTCCCGCCGGTGCTTGGCGGGCTCACCTATCTCCTGTTGCGCGACGGTGAGCAGTCGACCCCGCCCGACGACGAGGGGGTCGCCGCAGACGGCGGGACGACCGGCAGTGAGAGCGCCGACGCGGGCGCAGTCGGCACCCCTGCCATCGACGACAGCGACGGAGGTGGGAGCGATGACTGAGATCGCCATCTCCCGCAGACAGTATCGCCTGCTAGACACGGCGAGCAAACTGGTCGGACTCGGCCTCGTGGCCGCCGGACTGGAGGCCGGCGGCTCGACGCCGACCGGCCTGGCCCTCGCGCTCGTCGGTACCGCCTGTGCGACTGCGACGGTGTTTCTGAGCCATGAGTAGACAGACTCCCGACGACGACCGCTGGACGGATAGTTCGCTGAGCCGCCGCGACTTCGTGCGCGGGCTCGGCGCGGCATCGCTGCTGGGCGCGACCGGCCTCTCGTTCGCCGACGACGGCATGGAGGGCCTGGAGGCAGTCGACGACCCGATCGGTAACTACCCCTACCGGGACTGGGAGGACCTCTACCGCGAGGAGTGGGACTGGGACGACATCGCCCGCTCGACCCACAGCGTCAACTGCACCGGCTCCTGTTCCTGGAACGTCTTCGTCAAGGACGGCCAGGTCTGGCGCGAGGAGCAGGCCGGGGACTACCCCACGTTCGACGAGAGCCTCCCGGACCCGAACCCGCGAGGCTGCCAGAAAGGGGCCTGTTACACCGACTACGTCAACGCCGACCAGCGCGTGCTCCACCCCCTTCGCCGTACCGGCGAGCGCGGCGAGGGCCAGTGGGAACGGATCAGTTGGGACGAGGCGCTGACCGAGATCGCCGACCACGTCATCGACGAGGTCGTCGAGGGGAGATACGACGCTATCTCCGGGTTCACGCCGATCCCGGCGATGTCGCCGGTGAGCTTCGCCAGCGGCTCCCGGCTCATCAACCTCCTCGGGGGCGTCTCCCACTCGTTCTACGACTGGTACTCGGACCTGCCGCCGGGCCAGCCCATCACCTGGGGCACCCAGACGGACAACGCCGAGAGCGCCGACTGGCACAACGCCGACTACATCGTCGCCTGGGGGTCGAACATCAACGTCACGCGCATCCCCGACGCGAAGTACTTCCTCGACGCGGGCTACGAGGGGGCCAAACGGGTCGGCATCTTCACCGACTACTCCCAGACGGCGATCCACACCGACGAGTGGCTCTCCCCGGAGGGCGGCAGTGACACCGCCCTGGCGCTGGGGATGGCCCAGACCATCGTCGACGAAGGCCTGTACGACGAGGCCCACCTGAAAGAGCAGACCGACATGCCCCTGCTCGTCCGGGAGGACACCGGGAAGTTCCTCCGGGCCGGCGAGGTCGGTCTGGCGGGGGACGCCGACGACCCCGAGAAGGTGTTCGTGATGGTCGACGCCGACGGAAACCTGCGACGCGCGCCGGGCTCTCTTGGCGAACGCGACGGCCAACACGATCCCGAGGCGAGCATCGAACTGGACTTCGACCCGCAGTTGGGCGTCGAACGGACCGTCGGGACCGACGACGGCGAGGTGCCGGTGCGGTCGGTCTGGGAGAACCTCCGGGACGAACTCGCCCAGTACACCCCGGAGTTCGTCCACGAGGAGACCGGCGTCGGCGAGAACACCTACCAGCGGGTCGCCCGTGAGTTCGCCGAGGCCGACGCCGCCAAGATCATCCACGGCAAGGGCGTCAACGACTGGTACCACAACGACCTGGGCAACCGTGCCATCCAGTTGCTCGTCACCCTGACCGGGAACCTCGGCGATCCGGGCACCGGGCTGGACCACTACGTCGGCCAGGAGAAGATCTGGACGTTCCACGGCTGGAAGGTCCTCTCGTTCCCGACCGGGAGTGTGCGGGGGGTGCCGACGACGCTGTGGACGTACTTCCACGGTGGCATCCTCGACAACACGGATCCCGACACCGCCGAGAAGATCCGCGAGTCGATCGACAAGGGGTGGATGCCCCTCTACCCGACGGAACGCGAGGACGGCTTCCGGCCCGACCCCTCGACGATGTTCGTCTGGCGGGGCAACTACTTCAACCAGGCCAAGGGTAACGTCGCCGTCGAGGAGCAACTGTGGCCGAAACTCGACCTCGTGGTCGACATCAACTTCCGGATGGACTCGACGGCGATGTACTCCGACATCGTCCTCCCCGCGGCGAGCCACTACGAGAAGTACGACCTCTCCGAGACGGACATGCACACCTACGTCCACCCGTTCACGCCGGCGGTCGAACCGCTGGGGGAGGCAAAGACCGACTGGGAGATCTTCCGCCTGCTCGCCGAGAAGATCCAGGAACGCGCCCGGGAACGGGGCGTCGACCCCGTCGAGGACAGGAAGTTCGACCGCACGATCGACCTGACGACGATCTACGACGACTTTGTCCGCGACTGGGAGACCGGTGAGGCGGGCGCACTGGAGGAGGACCGCGCCGCCGCGGAGTTCATCCTCGAACACTCCGAGGAGTCCAACCCCAGCGATAGCGACGAGCAGATCACCTTCGCCGACACCGAGGAACAACCACAGCGGCTCCTGAAAGCGGGTCCTCACTGGTCCTCGGACATCAAAGCGGACGAGGCCTACGTCCCCTGGCAGGACTACGTTCACGACAAGGAGCCCTGGCCGACCTTCACCGGCCGCCAGCAGTACTACGTCGACCACGACTGGTTCCTCGAACTCGGCGAGGAACTGCCCACGCACAAGCGCGGGCCACAGGACACCGGCGGGGACTACCCGCTGACCTACAACACGCCCCACGGCCGGTGGTCGATCCACTCGACCTGGCGCGACAGCGAGAAGATGCTCCGGCTCCAGCGTGGCGAACCGGTCGTCTACCTCAACCCCGACGACGCCGCCGACCGCGGTATCGAGGACGGGGACACCGTCGAGGTGTTCAACGACATGGGTAGCGTCGAGGTCCAGGCGAAGATCTACCCGTCCGGGGAACCCGGGACCGCCCGCCAGTACTTCGCCTGGGAGAAGTTCCAGTACCCCGACCGGGACAACTTCAACACGCTCGTCCCGATGTACATGAAGCCGACCCAGCTCGTCCAGTACCCGGAGGACACCGGCGAGCATCTGTACTTCTTCCCGAACTACTGGGGGCCGACCGGCGTCAACAGCGACGTGAACGTGGACGTTCGACTGACCGACGGGCAGTCGGGCTCGGGAGACGAGCAGCGCGGGTCTGCCGGTGTGGGCCCCGCGGGAGGTGAGTCCGATGAGTAGCCAGAATCAGGACGGCGAGGACACCCACGTCAACGTCGCCGACGGCGTCGACCACCAGGTCGCGATGGTGATGGACCTGAACAAGTGCATCGGCTGTCAGACCTGCACCATCGCCTGCAAGTCCCTCTGGACGGAGGGCGGCGGCACCGACTACATGTACTGGAACAACGTCGAGACCAAGCCCGGCGAGGGCTACCCGAAGGGCTGGGAGGACTCCGGTGGCGGCTGGCAGTCCAGCGAGCACAAGGACCGCGAGACCGGCGACATCCCGTCCCGCGAGGAGTACGGCCGCGCCTGGGAGTTCAACCACGAGGAGATCATGTACGAGGGCAGCGACGAGCCGCTTCGCCCCCGGGAAGGCGCCGAGTGGGGGCCCAACTGGGACGAGGACCAGGGCGCCGGCGAGTACCCCAACAGCTACTACTTCTACCTCCCGCGGATCTGCAACCACTGCACCCACCCCTCCTGTGTCGAGGCTTGCCCGCGCTCGGCAATATACAAACGCGAGGAGGACGGCATCGTCCTGGTCGATCAGGACCGCTGTCGGGGGTATCGGTACTGCGTCGAGGGGTGTCCGTACAAGAAGGTGTACTACAACACCGTCTCGAAGAAGTCCGAGAAGTGCATCTTCTGTTACCCCCGCCTGGAGGGCGAGGGACCGGACGGCGAGACGTACGCGCCCGCCTGTGCCGAGGAGTGCCCCCCACAGCTCCGACTGGTCGGCTTCCTCGACGACGAGGACGGCCCCATCTACAAGCTCGTCGAAGAGTACGAGGTCGCACTGCCGCTGCATCCGGAGTTCCAGACCCAGCCCAACGTCTACTACATCCCGCCCTATGCCCCCGGCCAGCACACCGAGGACGGCGAGACGGTCGACGTTGACCGCATCCCGCGCCAGTACCTCCGTGAGCTGTTCGGTGACCGCGTCGACGATGCCTTGGACACCATCGAGCGCGAGCGACAGCGCGCCCGACAGGGGGCCGACAGCGAACTGATGGAACTGCTCCAGGACAAGAACCCCGCCAAACAGTACCGACTGGAGGTCTTCGATGACTGACGCCCACCACATCGGGACGGCACTGCTGCTGGGCCTGGTCGTGGTGACCGCGACGGTCGCGGCGCCGCTCGCGAGCGCCCGCCCGGCCCACGAGATACCGGTCTCGCCGGCGACCGGGAACCTCTCGACGCCGGCCGCCGACGGCTGGGCGTCGGTCCCGGCCGCTGAGGTTCCGATGACCAGCGCACCGAGTAGCGTCCCCAACGCCGACGACACGACCGTCGAGCGGGTCCACGTCCAGGCTGCGCGCGGCGATGGGACCCTCTACCTGCGGTTGCAGTGGGACGACGCCACCCGCGACCAGAGCGCCGCCAGCCCCGAGGCGTTCGCCGACCAGGTCGCGGTCCAGTTCCCGGTCAACGAAAGCGCCCGGCCACCGATCGCGATGGGCGGCCCGGGGAACATGGTCAACGTCTGGTACTGGAGCGCCGACGCCGGCACGCAGGAACTGCTGGCCGGTGGCGCCGGGTCGACCACCGCGTTCGGCCAGCCCGCGGTCGACGCCGACGCCCGATACGACAACGGCACCTGGTCGGTCGTCTACGCCCGTTCGGTCAACGCCAGCGGGACCAACCGGACGACCATCACCGACGACGGCGACCTCGACGTGGCCTTCGCGGTCTGGAACGGTTCGAACGGCGAGCGGGCCGGCCAGAAATCGGTTTCGGAGTGGCACTACTTCCCGTTCGGTGACGGGCCGAGCGGCCCGCCCTACGAGGCCCTGCTGTGGTCCGTCGCCGGCGTCGCCATCGTCGCGGTCGTCGGCGTGACCGCCTTCGGCGTCCAGCGCGCGAGAGGGGGGATGAAGTGATGGCGACGACGCCCGCCGACGCGCCCGAGGACCTCGACAGTGACGCGGCCGCCCGCGGGACCGTCTACCGGACGCTCTCGGCGGCGTTCCGGTACCCCGACGAGGCGTTCCACGCCGCGGCCGCGTCCGGTAGCCTGACGCGGGACCTGCGGCAGTGTCTCGCCCGGACCGCACTCGCGGTCGAGGCCCCCGACCTGGCGACCGGGGACGACTACGAGACGCTCGCCGCCCGGTACAACGACCTGTTCGAACTGGGCTACAGCGAGTACACCGACCGGACCGACGGCTCGCTGGACAGTTCCGGCCCGCCGGTGCCGCTGTACGAGTCCAAATACCGGCCCGACCAGTCCTGGAACGACGTGAATCTCGACTTGGCGCGGGCCTACGACCACTACGGCCTGGAGATCGATCAGGACCGCCGGGACAACCACGACGCGCTCCGGTACGAACTGGAGTTCGCCGGCTACCTCGCCCGCCGGGAAGCGGTCGCCGAGGCCGACGCGGCGCTGGCCCGCCTGGACTTCCAGGACCGCCACCTCGGCCACGCGGCCGCCGGCGTCGCCGACCGACTGGCCGACGAACCGGGGACCGACATCTACGGCGCGCTGGGCGACTTTCTGGAGGCGTTCGTCCGCGCCGACCGGAACGACCTCGCCGACCGGCTGGAGGGGGAGCGATGAGCACCCGAGAGGCAGTCGTCGGCCGGCTGCCCGCACTCACAGCGCAGCGTCGCCGATCGATCCCGGTCGCAGTCGTCGGGGTCGCGGCCGCCGCCGTCGCAGTCCGGTTCGCCGCCGCGCTTTCGGTCAACGCGCCCGGTGGCCCCTCGATGGGCCTGCCGTCGGTCGACGCGACTGCGACCGCGACCGCCGCGCTCGCGGCCGTCGTCGTCGGCGCGCTCGCCGACCGACCGGCAGCCGGGTTCGGCCTGCTGTTCGTCGGCGTGTTCGGGCTGCTCTCGCTCGGCTCGGGAGCCGCCGCACTGCCGGCCGCCGTCGCGGTCGTCGCCGGCACGGCTACGGTCGTCGTCGCCACACGCGACCGGGCCTCGATCGGTGAACTCGCCGTCGGGACCGTCCTCGTGTCGGCGCTCGTGCTCGGGCTAGCAAGCGGTGTGGGCGGCCTCGCGGCGCTGCGTTCGGTGGCCTCCACGGTCGCGCTGGCCGGCCTGGGACTACTTCCGGTGTTCGCGGCGACCGACGGACGTGCGCTGGTCGGTGGCGGCCTGGCGTTCGGCGCGGTCGTCTTCGTCGGCCTCTCGGTCCCGTTCGTCACCGGCGCCGTGACCCTCGTCGGCGGCGGCGTCGTCGGGGCTTCGCTCCCGGTCGTCGCCCTCGCGGCCGCCGGGACCGTCTCGACTGCAGTGCCGCCGGCCGGACGCGAAACTGGCCGCTGCTTGCCGGTGTCGCGCTCCTGGCGCTCGCCGGTGTCCCGGCGACGCTGGGTCGTGCCGTCCCGTTCGCGCTGGGGATCGCCACGCTGGTCGCCCTGGAGGGGTCGCGATGACCGACGACCGCAGCGAGTACGAGAAACAACTGGAGGCAGAGCCGGACCCGCAACTGGACCCCGAGCGCAGCCCGGGGATGCACACCGACATCGAAGCGCTCGAAGACATCGAGGTGAGCCGCGCGGACGTGACTATCGGCGAGGCGACGCCCGAGGAACTGGCCGCAGCGGATACGGAACCGGTCGAGGACGCCGACCTCGCGGCCCTGCTCGCCGATCTCCGGGAGGGCAGCGACACCGACCGGCGCCGGGCGGCCCTGGCGTTGAAGGACGAGCCGACCGACGAGGCGGTCGTGACCGCACTCGCCCGTGCCGCGACGACAGACGACGACAGCGATGTCCGGCAGTTCGCCGTCGAGGCGCTGACCGAACACGGCGACGAGCGGACGGCCGCGGTCGCGGTCGAACTGCTCGACGACGCTGACCCGTGGGTCCGGGCCGAGGCCGTCGTCGCGCTGGACAACCTCGACCGCGAGGCCCACGAGGACGACATCGCGGCCGCGCTCGCCGAGGACGACCACCACGCAGTCCGTCGAAACGCTGCCATCTCGCTGTTCAAACTCCGCGGCGAGGCGATGGCAGACGAACTGCTGGAACTGAGCCACGCCGACAGCGAACGGCTCCGGGAGTGGGCCGCACACATGCTCGCCGGCGTCGACGAGGACCGCGCCCGGGAGCGCCTCGACGCCCTGACCGACGACCCGGCGACCGTCGTCCGCCAGACGGCAGAGCGCTCCCTGGAGGAAGAGCCGGGGCAGTTCCGCCGGCAGTTCGGCGGCGCCCTGGAGAACGACGCTCGCCTGCTCCCCGGCGAGGACCGACTCAACAGGATGCCCGATCTATGAGCGAGAACGCCCACCAGACGCTGACCGACCGCGTCGAAGCACAGCTCCGCGAAGTGCGTGACCCACAGGCCGACCTCTCGGTGTTCGAGGCCGGCTTCGTCCAGGATATCGCAGTCGACGACGGCGAGGTGACGATCGAGACCGACCTGACTGCCGTCGACGGCGACACCGCCGATTCCGTCGTCGAGGCGATGTTGCGGGCCGTCGACGACGTTGACGGCGTCGACAGCGTCCACGTCGAGAGCACCACCCCTTCCAGCGAGGGGCGCTCCGCCGTCGCGGCCTTCGACCACGTGATCGCCGTCGCCAGCGCGAAAGGCGGCGTCGGGAAGTCAACGACCGCAGCCCACCTGGCCTGCGGGCTGGCTGCCGACAGCGACGTGGCGCTGTTCGACGCCGACATCCACGGTCCGAACGTCCCCGATCTGCTGGCGGTCTCCGGGCCGATCCACTCCAGCGACGAGGGCGACCCGCTCCCGGTCCGGACCGGGGGCCTGGACGTGATGAGCGTCGGTCTGATGGAGGACGGCGCGCCGCTGGCCTGGCGCGGCGCGATGGCTCACGACGCGCTGGATGACCTCTTTACGAACACCGCCTGGCGCAACGACGACGTGCTCGTCATCGATCTCCCGCCGGGGACCGGTGACGTGGTGTTGACGACGCTCCAGGAGGTCCCCGTCGACGGCGTCGTCGTCGTCACCACCCCGTTCCACGCGAGCGTCAGCGACACGAGTCGGACGGTGGAACTGTTCCGTGACAACGACGTGCCGGTGCTGGGAACCGTCGTCAACATGGCCGAGTACGTCTGTGACTGCTGTGGCGAGGCGAACGACCTCTTCGCCGAGGCCGCGGGACCGTCCGGGATCGGCGACCTCGACACGTCCGTCCTCGCTCGGCTACCGTTCACGCACGACCTCCAGGCGACGCCCGAACCCGGCGACGTTCCCGACCCGATCACGGACCTCGCGGACGGGGTCGCCGAGGCCGCCGAGACGGCCGGCGAGGTCGACGTTCCCGAGGGCGCGGTCGACATCCGCGGGCTCGAACCCCAGGAACGAAAGGACCGCGTGCGCGAACGGTTCGGCGAGCTCGACGCGGGCGAGGCGTTCGTCCTCGTCAGCGACCGGGACCCGGCGCCGGTCGGTCCGTTCCTGGGCCGACTGGCCGAGGCGCCCCGGGAGGCGTTCGATCCCTTCGAGACTCGCCGGGCGACGCCCGACGCCTGGGTCCTCCGGACCGAGAAACCGTGACCAAGGCGACCGGTGTCGTCCTCGCGGGCGGCCGCTCGCGTCGGTTCGCGGGCGGCGACAAGGCCCTGGCGACACTGGACGGCGACCCGCTGCTCGTCCACGTCGTCCGGGCGCTGGCCGCGGTGGCCGACGGGGTCGTCGTGAACTGCCGAGCGGACCAGCGACCGTCGTTCGAGGCCGCCCTCGCTGCCGCCGATCTCGACGGGCCGGTCTCGTTCGCCGTCGACGACCGGCCCGACGAGGGACCGCTGGCCGGCCTCGTTCGGGCGTTCGGTGTGATCGACACCGAGTACGCCGTCGTCCTCGCCTGTGACATGCCGCTGGTCCCGGCGTCGTCGCTCACGGCACTGCTAGAGCGTGCGGCCGACGCGGGGACGGCTGTCGTCCCACGGACGACCGGCGGCCTCGAACCGACCTGTGCGGTGTATCGGGTCGGCCGGGGCCGTTCCGCTGCCGAGACGGCCTACACCGACGGCGAGCGGAGCCTCCACGCGCTGTTGCAGCGGCTATCGCCGACCGTCGTAGACATTTCGGCGGTCGGCCTCGACGAGCGGTCGCTGACCAGCGTCGATACCGTCGAGACGCTCGCTCGCCTCCGCGGGGCGTCCCGGGGAAACCACTAATTACCGGTCACCCTACGGTTGGTGTAGATGCAAGCGGGGTTCGAGGGATTGCTGTACGCCGTCGCCGTGGTGTCGCTGGGAGTCGCGACACTCGCCTGGGTGAGACGCGACGCCCCCGGCGGGACGCCGATGGTGGTGTTCCACGTCGCGCTCGCGGTGGGGGCCGTCGCGTACGCCCGGGAACTCGCGGCGGTGACGGTGGCGACACAGGCGTTCTGGGTCCGGCTCTGGCTGCCGGCACAGACCGTCGTCGCCGTGTCGTGGCTCTACGCCGCGCTCCAGTACGCGGGCTCGACGCGGTTCACGACCCGGCGAGTCGCCGGACTGCTCGCCGTCGAACCGGTGCTCCTCTCGCTGTTGCTGGCCGGCGAGCGCCGGCTTGTGTACGTCCCGCCGGAGCGGGGCGTGTCGGGGTCGCTGCTCCAGACCGCCGGGACCGACCTCGCCGTGGGGTTCCTGCTGCACTCGATCTTCCTCCTCGTGGTCGCCCTGGCCGGTACGACCGTCCTCGTCAGACTGTACCTCCGGTCGCGACACCTCTACCGGGTCCAGGCTGGTGCGGTGCTGGTCTCGGCGCTTGCCCCCTGGGCGGCGATCGTCGGCCAGGCGCTCTTTTTCGACATCGATGTCGACACCAGCATCTTCGCCTGGGCCGTCTCCGGGGCCGCACTCACCCTGGGCCTGTCGACGTTCAAGCAACTCGACCCCGTCCCGACGGCCAGAAAGACCATCGTCGAGGAGATGGGCGACGGTGTCGTCGTCGTCGACAACGACGGCATCGTCACCGATACGAACCGCGCTGCCCGCGACATCCTCGCGCTCGGTGACGACCTCGTCGGTCAGCCGCTGGCGTCGATCGTGGAGCGACTCGGGGACCTCGCCGTCGGCGAGGCGGCGACCGACGGCTTCGTCGAACGCTCGGTGACGGTCGACGGGGACCGGCGGTTCCTCGAAGTCGAACTGTCGGAGTTCACCGACCGGTTCGACCGATCGGCCGGCCGCCTGCTGCTCATCCGGGACGTGACCGAGCGAAAGCGCCGCGAACAGCAGTTCGAACGGTACAAGACGATCTTCGATTCGGTGAACGAACCCGTCTACGTCCTCGACGGATCGGGTCGGTTTGTGCTGTACAACGGCCCCTTCGAAGCGTTCGTCGGCGCCGACGGGGACGCGCTCGTCGGCGAACCGTTCGACCGATTGCTGGCCGACGGCGAGACGACCCCGACCGCCGACGGCGAACGCCGAACGGTCGAACTGGCCCTCCAGACCAGGGCCGGCGAACCGCGACCGTGCGAGGCCGACCTCGCCCCCATCTCTTTCGAGACCGCCGACTCGGGCTCTGTCGGGGTCCTCCGAGATGTCTCCCAGCGCAAGCGTATCGAGTCGGAACTCGTCGAGACCAGCGAGCGCCTGGAAACCCTCGTCGAGGCGTCGCCCCTGGCGATCGTCGCGGTCGACCGTGACGGCGTCGTCGAGGTGTGGAACCCGGCCGCGGCGGACCTGTTCGGCTGGCGCGCCGAGGAGGTCATCGCGGAGCGAATCCCCGTCATCCCCGACGACCAGGCCGACCGTCTCGCCGATCAGTACGACCAGGTTCTGGCCGGCGAGCGCCTCACGAACCTCGAAAACGTCCTCCAGCGGAAAGACGGCACTCGCGTCGAGGTGAGCGTCTCGATCGCCCCGATCCACGACGCCGACGGGACGGTGACCGGCAGCGTCTCGATCATCACGGACATCACCGAGCGGAAGGCGCGTGAACGGAAACTCGAACGACAGAACGAGCGACTCGACGAGTTCGCGGACATCGTCAGCCACGACCTGCGCAACCCGATCCAGGTCGCGTCCGGACACCTCGACCTCCTGGGCGACTCGGTTCCCGCGGAGAACCGCGACCACCTCGACGGGGCCTTGCAGGCCCTCGAACGGATGGAGACGATCATCGAGAGCACACTCACGCTCGCGAGGGAAGGACGGGACATCGAGACACCCGAACCGGTCGCGTTCGCGGCTATCGTCGAGCGGGCCTGGGCGTCGGTCGCGACCGACGACGGGACGCTCACCGTCGACGATGTCCCGGAGACCGTACAGGGTGACCCGACCCGACTCGCGACACTGCTCGAGAACCTCTTTCGGAACGCCGTCGAACACGGTTCGACAGGCAATCAGACGGAGTCCGATGACAGTGTGGAGCACGGCCCCACGGGCAGTCGGCCAGAAGCCGACGACAGCGTCGACATCACCGTCGGTGGACTCGACGACGGGTTCTACGTCGCCGACGACGGCGCCGGGATCCCCGAGACGGAACGGGGGTCCGTCTTCGATTCGGGGTACTCCTCCGAGCAGGACAACACGGGGTTCGGGCTGGCGATCGTCCAGCGCATCGCCCACGCACACGACTGGTCTGTCTCCGTCACGGAGAGCGAGGACGGCGGTGCGCGGTTCGAGTTCCGGGGAGTCGTCGAGTACTCCGAGTGATCAGGGGTGAGCGAAGTACGCGACCGACTCGCCGTCCGCGTCGAGGGCGTCGAGCCTGGCGAACCCGATCCGTTCGAACTGCAAGAGGTCGTCGGTGTCGTACTCCAGGACGCCGGGCTCCGCGACTCCGGTCACGTCGCCGTCCATCGTCCGGAGTCTGAGCGCCGGCCCGTCGGCGGGCGCCCAGTGGACTACGTCGACGCCCTCCTCACGGACTGCGCTGATGTCGTCGCCGACGTACTCGAAGGCGTCTCTGGTGTGGCGCACGCAGCCGTAGCCTTTCAGCCAGACCCGTTCACCGTGTGGCGGCAGGTCGTCGCCCTCGATCACGACACCGCTCGTGACAGGGATCTCACGCCGCCCGCGGTCCTCGTGGTCGGGATGTAGCGGCGGCTCTCCCGCGTCGGGCCCACCGATGATCTGGCGCTCGACGAGTCCGCCGTACTCCTCGCCCTCGCGGACGAAGAACGCCCGGTCGGTGTCGTCGTCGATCAACTCGCGGTTGTTGGCGTACACCGAGGACATCGCCAGGTCGACGTTTGAGGTCGAAGTCCCCAACTCGATCATCGCGTCGACGAGGGCCTGTCCGCGGATTCCGCGGCGTTCGAGGCTGGCGACCGTCGGCGCACGGGGGTCGTCCCAGCCGTCGAGGTCGCCCTCGGCGATCAGTTCCGAGATGGTCGAAGTCGACAGCGACACGTCGTACTCGTCGACCTGGACGTGACCCCAGTGGACGACCTCGGGGTACTCCCAGCCGAAGTAGTCGTAGACGAACTGCTGGCGTTTCGCCGAGTCCTGGAGGTCGATCCCGCGGATGATGTGAGTGATATCGAGCAGGTGGTCGTCGACGCCGCTCTGGAAGTCCAGCATCGGCCAGCAGCGGTACTCCTCTGCCGCCTCGCGGGGGTGTGGCGTGTCGATGATCCGGAAGGCGACGAAGTCCCGCAGCGCGGGGTTCTTGTGGGTGATGTCGGTCCGGACCCGCAGGACCATCTCGCCGCTCTCGTACTCGCCGTTCACCATCTCCTCGAACTCCTCGTGGACCGTCCCGGCGTCTTTCTCGCGGTGCGGGCAGGCTTCGCCGTTGTTTTTCAGGTCGGAGAACTCGCCCTGCGGGCACGAGCAGGTGTAGGCCCCGCCGGCGTCGATGAGGTCCCGCGCGTGGTCGTAGTAGGTCCCGACGCGGTCGCTCGCTTTGACGACCGAGTCCGGTTCGAAGCCCAGGTAGTCGATGGCGTCGAGGATTTGGTCGTAGGCGTCCAGATCCGGCCGTTTGGTCTCCGGGTCGGTGTCGTCGAACCGGCAGACGAACGCGCCGTCGTACCGTTCCTTGTAGGTGCCTACGACGGCTGCCATCCGCGCGTGGCCGATGTGCCACGGGCCGTTCGGGTTCGGTGCGACGCGCATCCGGACGCCCTCGCTCTCGTCGACGTTCGGGAGGTCGGGCAGCGGGTGGTCCTCGCCCTCGCCCTCGTCCTCGCTCTCGATCTCTTCGAGCCGGTCGGGCGCCAACTCGGCGATCCGGTCACGCCGTTCCTGGCCGTCCATCCCGTTGACGCGATCGACGACCGGGGTGATGATCCCCGGGATCTCGTCGCCGTGCTCGCGGAACTCGGGGTTCTCGCCCATGAGCGGCCCCATGATGGCCCCGACCTGCGCCTCGCTTTCGTGTTTGACCGCGTTGAGGAGGGCGTTGACCTCGGCGGCCTCCTCGATGCGGGCACGAAGTTCGTCGTCCATGCACGACTCTGGCACCGCCCCGGTCAAAACGGCGTCGGGTTTTGTCGGCGCTGGCTGGGTCTGTCATACGACTCCGCTCTCACTTCGTTGGTCCTGGTCGACCCTGTCCGCTCCTGGGACGACCACCTACGTACCGTTTCCTATGTGGGTACTAATTCGTTCGAGGGCTTCTACGCCCGTCACTTCGCCGGGTTCGTCGGGGACGGTCCGGAGTTCGAGTTCCGGGAGCGATTCCCGCAGGGTCTCGATCGCCTCCCTCTGGACGGTCTGTTTCCCGCGACAGCGCTCGCAGTCGCTAGGGTCCTCGATGACCTTGTTGACGACCAGCGTCCGCACGGGGACCTCGAAGGTCCGCAACTGCTCGACCAACCGCTCGGTCTCGCGGACGGCCATCGTCTCGGCTATCGTGACCGCGCGGAACTCGGTCCGGGAGGGGTCCCGGAGCACGGTCCCGACCCGTTCCATCCGGTCGCGCATCTCGGTGAAATCGTCCCGTTCGTCGTCGTCCCGCCGGCCCGCCATCGGACCGAACATCATCGTCCGGGCGGTGTCGACCTTCCGGCGGATCTGTCCGCGCAGATCCAGGGCGGTCGCCATCCCGCGATCCAGCACGTCTGGCAGGTCGAGGAGCCGGAGCGTGTGACCGGTCGGTGCCGTGTCGAAGACGATCCGATCCCAGCGGTCGCTCTCGATGTACGTCGCGAATCCGTCGAGGGCAGCGAGCTCGTCGCTCCCGGGCATGACACCGCTCGTGAACAGCGCCGAGACCGCCTCCTCGTCGAGGTCGATGCCGGCCTGGCTGAACTCCGCGGCCAGTGCCTCGAACAGCGACCGGTAGCGGTCGATGCCTGCCTGCGGGTCGACCTCGACGCCCCACAGCCGATCGCGTATCGCCGTCGGCTCGCCACCGAGGGTTGTCTCGACGGCGTCGGCGAGCGAGTGGGCCGGATCGGTCGAGACGACGAGCGTCTCGTATCCCTGGCGCGCCAGGGCCAGCCCAGTCGCCGAGGCGATGGTCGTCTTGCCGACGCCACCCTTGCCACCGTAGAGGACGAACTCCGTCACGGCTACTGCTAGGCGATGCTGGTGTATAACTGGTCGCCCGACCCGGTTCCCGGGCGGGGCGTCAGTACTCCCGCTCGACGAGGTAGTCCGCGATCCCCGCCAGCAGGAAGCGCGCCTCGTTGTCCGGGAGGACTTCGAGGTTCTCCTTCCCGCTTGCGATCAGGTCGTGGGCCGTCTCGCGGGCGTACTCGATCGAACCGACCTCGTGGAGGCGGTCGACGGCCGCGTCGATCTCCGCCTCCGAGACCGCGTCGACGGACTCGGTCGTGACGAGCGACTCGAGATCGACACCCTGCTGGCGCGCGTGCAGCGTCACCAGCGTCTGTTTGTTCTCGACGAGGTCCGAGCCGCGCTGTTTCCCCAGCTTCTCGGAGGGGGTGGTCAGGTCCAGCAGGTCGTCCTGGATCTGGAACGCCCGCCCAACGTCGAGTCCGTAGTTGTACAGCGCGTCGACAGTCCCGTCGTCGGCCCCCAGCAAGGTCGCCGGGATGGCCGCCGCCGCCCCGTAGAGGACGGCGGTCTTGAGTTCGACCATCTCCAGGTACTCCTCGGGCGTGACTGCCTCGCGCTGCTCGAACTCGATGTCGAGCGACTGCCCTTCACAGATTCGGGTGCAGGTGGTCGCGAGCCGTCTCGTGGCGTCGACGGACCGCTCCGGTGCGGCACCGGTCGAGAGCAGGAACTCGAACGCCTTCGAGTACAGCGTGTCCCCGGCCAGGATGGCCGTCGAGAGGTCGTATTCCTCGTGGACGGCCGGGACACCACGACGAAGGGGGTCGTCGTCCATGATGTCGTCGTGGATGAGCGTGAACGTCTGGATGACCTCGATTGCGATGGCCGCGGCGAGCACGTCCGCTTCGCCGCCGTCGAGCGTCGGGAACGCCCGGTACTCCGTGGCCGACGGGTCGACATCGAGCAGCGACTCGGCGACCAACAGGAGGACGGTCGGCCGGAGCCGCTTGCCACCAGCGTCCAGCAGGTATCGCGACGCCTCGTAGAGGTGGTCCGGTCGTTTGACCGGCAAGTCCTCCGGGAGCGCGCTGTTGACCCGCTCGCGCCGGGCGACGATGGCGTCTTCGACCTGCTGATGGCGTTCGGACATACTCTCACTCGGTGAGCTGAATCATGTTGCCGTTACGGGTCACGTGGAGGTCCCGGCCCAGCTTGTAGCCCTGGTCCTCACAGAGGTCGACGTAGGGCGCGAAGCCTTTGAGATTCTGGTGGGCGGGGATGACGTTCTGGGGCTGGAGCGCGTCGAGCATCTCGTAGTGACCCTCGCGGTTGAGGTGGCCGGAGACGTGGATGTCGTCGTAGATGCGCGCGCCCTGCATGCCCAGGAGCTTCTCGGACTGGTAGCGCTGGCCCTCGTTGGTCGGCTCGGGGATGACCCGGGCCGAGAAGATGACCTTGTCGCCGTTGTCCAGTTCGTAGGGCGTCTCGCCACGGCCCATGCGGGTGAGCATCGCGCGCGGCTCGCCCTGGTGACCGGTGACGATCGGCAGGAAGTTCTCCTTCCCTTCGTTCATAATCCGCTTGAACGTCCGGTCGACCGACTTGCGGTGGCCGTACATCCCCAGGTCCTCGGGGAAGTCGACGAAGTCGAGTCGTTCCGCGGTCCCGGAGTACTTCTCCATCGAGCGGCCCAGCAGGACCGGCTGACGGCCGATGTCGTCGGCGAACTCGACCAGCGACTTCACGCGGGCGATGTGACTGGAGAAGGTCGTCGCGACGATACCGCCGTCGTAGTCCTCGACGGAGTACATCACGTCCTTGAGGTGGCGTCGGGCGACCGACTCCGAGGGCGTTCGGCCCTTCTTGCCGGCGTTCGTACAGTCCTCGATGTACGCCAGGACGCCGTTGCCCTCGCGGCCGATCTCGCGGAACCGCTCCATGTCGATCGGGTCACCGATGACCGGCGTGTGGTCCATGCGTTTGTCCAGGCCGTAGACGACCGATCCCTCGGGCGTGTGCAGCACCGGGTTGATGGCGTCGATGATGGAGTGGGTGACGTTGACGAACTCCAGTTCGTTGCGGTCGCCGATATCCATCGTCTCGCCGGCCTCCATCTTGATGAGGTCGTTCTGGACCCCGAACTTCTCCTCGCCTTTGATCTGCTGTTTGACCAGTTCGATCGTAAAGGGCGTGGCGACGACCGGTGCGTCGTAGCGGTGGGCGAGCTTCGAGATGGCGCCGATGTGGTCGAGGTGGCCGTGTGTCGGCACGATCGCCTTCACGTCGCCCTCCAGATCGGACATGACCCGGTCGTCCGGGATCGCGCCCATGTCGATCAGATCGAGCGAGTGCATCCGCTCGGTCTCGACGTTGTCGTGAATCAGTACCTTCGAGAGGTTCAGGCCCATGTCGAAGATGACGACGTCGTCACCTGCACGGACTGCCGTCATCTGACGGCCGACCTCTTCGTATCCGCCGATTGTTGCGATTTCGACTTCCATGGTTGTAGCTCCGAGTGGAAGCCGTCCGCGTGCACGCGGTCGGCAGTGGCGACGACGGTAACGGCTGTGAAACGGCGTCTCGATTCCGCGGCGACCCCGAGGCCAGTCGGTGGACCCGTAGCCCCGGAGTCGGAGGGGTGGACTCTCGTCCGGACGACATACACCCGTCGTCTGCCGGCCGCCGATCCGCGCCCTGCGGGCGGCCGTACGCTCGGTTACCCGGCCCTACAACGTGCCGTCTTAAAACGGTGTGGGTTCGCTACGACCGCTCGTCGTCGAGCCGGTCAGACAGCGGATCGCCGTCCTCGCTCTCTGTCCCGTCCGACGAGCCCGGCCGTGACTCGCCCGTCGGTTCTCCCGGGTCGGAGACGAACGGGTCCGTTTCGTCGGCGTCGAACGACTCCGAATCGTTGATCGGTTCCGGTTCCAGTGTATCCGTGCCCGCCTCGTCCGGCGGGTCCGGGTGTGGCGAGCCACCGTCGTCGACCGCTGTCTCGAACGTCTCCGACTCGTCCGCGCCCGCTGTCGACTCCTCGGTCGGAGCCGTCTGGAACGCGTCGTCGGTCGATCCGTCGCTCCCGGTGCCGGCGTCGACAGCCCCGAACGACGCCGTGCTCTCGTCTACGTCGTCCGCCGTCGCTCGTTCGGTCGCTTGCTGTGTCTCCCCGTCGGGTGCTGTCCCGCTGTCGTCGAACTCCGTCGGGTCCGGCGGCGACCACTCCCGGGGCGGCGCGGACGGATCGGGCTCCGCTGCCGGCGGTTCCGACTGTCCGGTTCGGTCGTCACGCTCCGGGCTGTCGTCCTCGGTCGAACTGTCGGCGCCGTCGGCCGTGCCCGCCTCGGCACTCGTTTCGGTCGGCTCGGACTCGGGTGCCGTGTCGGTCTCGGCGAGCGGGTCCGACTGGGACACGGCGGCCGGCGCCTCGTTCGGGGACCGTTCGGCGGACTCCCCAGCCTCAACTGGGTCGCTCCCGCTCTCGGACTGCGTGGGATCGGGGGCTGCCGCCCCGGACTGGGGGGGCTCATTCGCCGGTTGGGTGTCGGTCACGGCCTCTTCTGGCGTCGCTGCCGGTTTCGGGGGGGACTGCTCCCGACTGGCCGCGGCCGCCTGGGGATCGGTCTGTTCCGCGTGAGCGGCGTCCGGCGCCGGTTCCTGTTCCGGCGCGTCCGGCTCCGCGCTCGCGGCGACCGCTCCGACCATCGCCGCGTCGGCGATGAGTTTGTGTAGCAGTCCGAACAGGCCCGACGCACTCAGGAGGAGGCCGACGACGGTCACGACGATCCCCAGTATCGCCTGCGCACCGGCGTCACCGCTGGCGCCGAACGACCCGACATCGACGAGGACGTTTCCGACGGCGATCAGACCGCCACCGATCAGGGCGACCACGAGGAGATACCCGAGGAACTTCGTTCCGTACCGGTAGACATCCGGCAACCCAACAGCAGACATGGTTCGACCATCGACAACGGCGGGCAAATAGGTTACGCCGAGTCAGCCGCCGTCTCCGACTGTTGTCCCGGGGCGGTCGCCCGCGACGAACTCGGGGAGCGCGTCGGGGCCGAAGATCTGGACGGGGGCGGAAAGCGCCAGGAGCGTCCGGACCTTCCCGGCCATCCCGCCGGAGACATCCGTGGCTTCGCTCGCACCCAGCGCGTCGGCCACGTCCTCGAAGCGTTCGATCCGTTCGATCACGTCGCCGTGCTCGTCGAGGACGCCGGGGACGGTCGAACAGACCCCCACACGGTCGGCGGTGAGGGCGGTCGCGAGTTCGGCGACCAGTTCGTCTCCCGAGAGCACCGTCGCGCCCTTTCCGGCCTGGACCACCAGGTCGCCGTGTAGTACCGGGACGAAGCCTTCGTCGAGTGCAGTTCTGACTTGCTCGGCCGGCATGGTCAGTGCCCCCGCGGCGTCGCGGGCACCGGCGGAGAACGGATGGACCGGGACCGCCGGCACGCCACGCTCGGTCAGTTCGGCGACGACACGCGCGTTGAGGCGGGCCATCGCGCCGTGGATGGCCTGGACCGCCCGCGCGTCGTGTGTCCCGTCGGTCGTGCTGACGCCGTGTTCGGCCGCGTGGTGGTGGCCGAAACTCCCGCCTCCGTGGATCACGACCAGGTCGTCGTCGGCGGTGGCGACCGCGTCGGCCGCCGCCGCGAGCCTGTCGTCGTCGACCGTCTCGGGCCGGTCTTTGACTGTGACGACGCTCCCGCCGAGTTTCAGGACGGTCGTCATTCCCGGCGGACCCCATCGGTGTCCAGTTCGGCGCGGAAGGCGTCCTCACAGCCTGGCGTGTACCGCAACGCGGTGAGCGCCCCGTCGGTCTCGTCCAGTGCGACGATACAGCCGCCGCCGCCGGCACCGGTCAGTTTCGCGCCCGCGGCGCCGCCCTCGCGGGCAGCCCACACCATCGCGTCCAGCGATCGCGAGGAGACGCCCAGAGCCGCCAGCAGGCCGTGGTTGAAGTTCAGCAACTCGCCCATCGAGTCGTAGTCGTCCGTGCCCAGCACGGATTCGCCTTCCCGGACGATATCGCCGATCGCACCGACCGTATCGGCCGCGAAGTCGTACTCCTCCCGGAGTTGCCGGACCCCGGCGACGAGTTCACCCGTGTCGCCCGCGCCGCCGTCGTAGCCGATGACGAAGGGGAGATTGCCGACCCCCCCGATCCGCCGGCAGTCGTCGCCCTCGACCCGGACCGCCCCACCCATCGCCGAGCAGAACGTGTCCGCGCGCGAGGCCTGGCCGTCCTGGACCGCGTACTCGACCTGATAGGCGCGGTCGGCGATCTCTTCGGGGGTGAGTTCGACCCCCAATTCGCGCGAGGCGGCGTCGATGGCCGCGACGACGACGGCGGCCGACGAGCCCAGTCCGGCCCCCAGCGGGATGTCACTCTCGACGACGATCTCGAAGCCGGCGTCGGGCCTGTCCGCGACAGCGCGGGCCTGCGCGACGGCCTCGTTGATGTAGCCGACACCGGCGCGAACGAGTGACTCGTCGGCCTCCAGATCGGGGTGACCGTCGTCCTCACCGGTGTACTCGACGGTGTAGCCGTCGAGGGTCAGATCGTCGACGTGGACCCGTAACCCCTCGTCGATCTCTCTGGCGGTCACCCGCGCCCGCTTCTCGATGGCACACGGGACCGCCGGCTCGCCGTAGACGACTGCGTGCTCCCCGAACAGGTACACTTTGCCGGGAGCGCTCGACGTGACCATACCCGCCCGTGGTCACCGAGGGGGTTAGGTGTTTTCGGAGCCGGCCGGTCACTCGCGTTCGCGGACCCGCATCGACATCTCCTGTCGCGGGTGGGCAGTCAGCGAGGGCAGCAGTTCCAGTGGCGTCTCGCCCAGGAACTCCAGTCGGTACTCGCTTGCGGTCGTCGCGGTGATGAGCTGTGCTTCGAGCATCGCCAGGTGCTTGCCGATACAGTGCCGTGGCCCGCCGCCGAACGGGAAGTACGCGAAGCGCGGCCGCTCGTTCGCCCGCTCGGGCTTCCAGCGTTCGGGGTCGAACGTCTCGGGCTCCTCGTAGAACCGCTCCGAGCGGTGGACGCCCCACTGCGGGAGCATCAGCGTCGTCCCGGCCGGCACCGAGTAGCCCGCCAGTTCAACGTCGACGGTCGGCTCCCGGAAGATGGTGTACACCGGCGGGTAGAGCCGCATCGCCTCCTGGATCACCCACTCCAGGTAGTCCAGTTCGCGGACGTGTTCCATCCCCGGCCGGTCGTCGCCGACCACCTCGTCCAGTTCCTCGTGGACGCGGTGCTCCACGTCGGGGTGTTCCGAGAGCAGGAACCAGGTGTAGGTCAGCGTCAGGGCCGTCGTGTCGTGACCGGCAAGCAGCATCGTCATCATCTCGTCACGGAGCTGTTCCGGCGACTGCTCGCCGTCGTCGCGCGCCCGGAGCAACACGGACAGGAAGTCCATCGGCCCGTCCTCGTCGCTGCCCAGCGACCCCTCGCGGGTCGCGATGATGTCGTTGAGGACACCGTCGAGGGTCTCGACGGCCCGGTCGAACTTCGCGTCGTCGGGCATCGGCATCCACTGCGGTGCTGCGAACCGGATCGGGTCGGGCTCGAACCGCTCGCCGAGCGGCATCAGTTGCTCCTCGATCGTCCGGACCGTCTGTTCGTCCAGTTCGACGCCCATCATCAGGTCGAGGATGACATCGAGCGTGACCCGGGTCATCGACTGCTCGGCGTCGATCACGTCGCCCTCGGCCCAGCCGGCGATTCGGTCCTCCGCGTGGCCGGTGATGCGGTCGGCCATCCCGGCCAATCGGCTCATCGAGAACGCCGGGTTCGCCAGTTGGCGCTGTCGTTCCCAGGTCTCACCTTCACTCAACAGGAGTCCGTCGCCCAGCAGGTCTCCCAGCGCGTCGCCCTGGAAATCCGGCTTCCGGAAGTTCTCGGCCTCCGAAACGAGAACCCGTTCCAGCGCCGTGGGATCACAGATCATGAACGTGTCCATCGGCCCCATGTCGAACCGTGCAACGTCGCCGTAGGCCCGTTCCAGCGCCGAGATAAACCGGAACGGGTTCCGTGCGTACGTCCGACTGCTCCCGAACAGCGGTTCCCCTTTCGGGCCCGGCGGCGTCCCTGACATTAGATCGAGTTAGGGCTGGACACGTTTGAATCGTGTGCCAACGTCGTTAGCGCCACCGGCCGGGATCGAGGTCCCAGTCGGTGTGGCGCCGCGCCCAGACGCCACAGACGCCGCCGACCGCGCTGACACCGACCGTGTACGCCAGGAAGAACGCGAACACGATGCCGAGAAAGAGCTCGTAGGCGGACGACGACGGCGGGATACCGAAACCGAGCAGCCCCGCGACGTACAGCGCCGGCACGAACAGCGCGAGCAGCGGCACCATCGCTGCGATCCCGGCCAGCGTCCCGAGCCAGAGTCCCCGACCGTAGCCACCGCCGTTCCGGTGGGCCGCCACGGCGCCGCCGGCGATCGACGAGAACGGGATGACGGAGAGCACGACCGTCACGAGCGCACCCACCCCTGCATCGGTCAGTGTCTCTCGCATCCTACCCGCCGTGTTTTCGCCCGGGGACAATGTACTTTCCGCGCCGGGATCGGACTGTACGTCGGCGTGTCACGACGACCGTCGATGTCGGGACACGGCGTCTCAGTTCCCGATGTCGGTCTCGTACTTGAGGTAGTTGCCGAGCCAGCCGCCTGCAGCGCTGAGTCCGACGACGTAGACCAGGCCGCCAACGAAGATCACCAGGAAGGCGAGGAGGCCGAACGCCCCGAAAGCCATGGGCGCCTCCAGCGCCAGCAGCCCGAACCCGACGAAGACGAACACGAAGAGGACGACCAGGACGGCGAGGCTGAACACCCCGGCGAGCAACCCGACGCGCAACCCGTCGTTCCGGTCGCCACCTTCGAGGTAGCCGGCGAGTGCGCCGCCGAACAGGGGCGCGAAGGGGACGAAAAAGTTCAGGACGGCCGTCGCGACAGCGCCGGCGATCGCGTTGAGGAGGGTGTCTTGTTCTGCCATCACCTCCCGGTTCTCCCGATCCGCTGGTAACTCTTGTGTTGCGTCTACAGACAGGGACGCAGAAACTGCGGAAAACGAGCCTCAGATACCGGACTCGAAGTCGTCGAGCCCGTAGGCGGGCTCGGCGCCGCGGCGGTCGAGCGTCTCGTTGGCAAGCAGCCAGTAGACGACCGACAGGGCCTTGCGACCCTTGTTGTTCGTCGGGACGACCAGGTCCACGTTGGACGTGGTGTTGTTGGAGTCACACATCGCGATGACCGGGATACCGACCGTGATCGCTTCCTTGACGGCCTGGGCGTCACCGATCGGGTCGGTGACGACCACGACATCGGGTTCGATGTAGCCGTCGTAGTCGGGGTTGGTCAGCGTGCCGGGGATGAACCGCCCCGTCCGGGCGCGTGCCCCGACGGCCTCGGCGAACTTCTCGGCCGGGAACCGGCCGTACTGGCGCGAGGAGGCCACGAGGATCTGCTCGGGCTCGTAGTTGGCCAGGAAGTCCGCGGCGGTGCGGATACGCTGGTCGGTCATCGAAACGTCCAGCACATACAGGCCGTCGGTCCGGACGCGGTGGATGAACCGGTCCATGTCCTTGGTCTTTTGCTGGGTCCCGATGTGGACACCGGCGCCGAGGTAGTCGTCGACGGGGATCAGGAGATCCGCTTCGGCCTGCTCGTCGGGCATGACATCCTCGTCGAGCTGTGGCTCGTCGTCGTCCTCGGGTGTCGTTTCGGCCTCGGCCGCCTCGTCGGCGGCGTCGGCGGGCTGTTCGGCTTCCGTCTCGGTCTCTGCATCGGCGTCGACTTCTTCGTCCTCCTCGGACGGGTCGAAGTCGGACTCTGACGCGTCGAGACCTTCTTTTTCGTTGCCGCTCATACTGCGTTGTCCTCGATACGGATGAGTTCGTTCAGCTTGGCTGTGCGCTCGCCGCCGACCGCGCCCGTCTTGATGAACGGGGCCGCGGTCGCGACGGCGAGGTGTGCGATGGTAGTGTCCTCGGTCTCACCGCTGCGGTGGGAGACGACCGACTCGTAGCCGTTCTCGACGCCGAGTTCGATGGCGTCGACGGCGTCGGTCAGCGTCCCGATCTGGTTTGGCTTGATGAGGATGCTGTTGGCGGCACCGGCGTTGATGCCCGCCTGCAGGCGCTCGACGTTGGTGACGAACAGGTCGTCGCCACAGACGAGCGTCTGGTCGCCGACCCGGTCGGTCAGCTCCGCGAAGGCCTCGTAGTCGTTCTCGTCGAGGGGGTCCTCGACGTAGACGAGGTCGTACTCGTCGACCTTCTGGGCGATGTAGTCGATCTGCTCCTCGGTCGACTTGACGCCGTCGTCGTAGACGTAGCCGTCCTCCTCGGCGTCGTACAGTTCGGCACCGGCCACGTCGAGACCGAAGGTGATCGCGAAGCCGAAGTCGTCGGCGACGGTCTCGACGGCCTCGTCCATGATCTCGAAGGCCTCGTCGTCCGAGACCGACGGCGCCCAGGCGCCCTCGTCGCCCTTGCCCGCGGGCAGGTCGCGGTCGGCCAGGATGTCGTGGACCTCCTGGTGGACCGCGGCGTTGGCGAAGACGGCCTCCTCGACGCTCGGTGCGCCCACGGGGGCCGCGAGGAACTCCTGGATGTTGGTGGCGTCCGCGGCGTGTTCGCCGCCGCCGATGATGTTACCAAGCGGCGTCGGGTACTCGTTGCCCCGGAAGGTGCCACCGAGGTGCTGGAACAGCGGTGCGCCAAGCACGTCGGCGCCGGCCTTGGCCGCTGCCATCGAGATGGCGACGGCGGCGTTGGCGCCGATCCCGGAGAAGTCGTCCGTGCCGTCGGCAGCGTGCAGCGCCGCGTCGACATCACGCTGGTTGCCGGCGTGGACCTCGCCGATGAGGCGGGGGAGCGCCTCCTCGCGAGCGTTCGCGATGGCCTCCTGGGCCGGGAGTTCGATCGCTTCGTACTCGCCGGTGCTTGCACCGCTCGGTGCCTTGCCGCGGCCGAAGCCCCCACTCTCGGTGAGGACATCGGCCTCGACGGTCGCGTTCCCACGCGAGTCGAGGACGCGGCGGAGTCGTACGTCTGTGATGAGCGTCATTTGTGGTCACCTCGTCTGACTGTGAACGGGAGCACCCCGGCGTCGTATTCCTCGGCCGCGATGAGGATAGGCTGGGTCTGCTCCGTCTCGATGAGCACGGGTGCACCGTGGGCCAACTGCAGCGCTCGTGCGCCGAGTTTGCGGGCCTTCTCGTAGCGGCTTTCCTGTGCGTTCATTGGTAGGGTGCGACGATGTCGACGAGGTCCTTGTGGGAGACGAGCATCCGGCGACAGCAGTGCCGCTCGACGCCGAGTTCGTCGAGGACCTTCTCCGGGTCCTCGGGCTCCTCGGCTTCGCGGGTGCGGGCCTTGAACTCCTCCCAGTGCTCGCCGACGACGTTACCGCAGGTGAAACACCGGACCGGTACCATCATATCTTGGTCACCTCAGCGGTAGGACTTCTGGTAGCGGGCCCGTGCGCCGGGGCCGCCCCACTTCTTCGGTTCGGACTGGCGCACGTCGTTGACCAGCAGCGACCGGTCGAACTCCATGAACGCGTCGCGGAGTTCGGCGTCGTTGGTGAAATCGACCAGGCCGCGGGCGATCGCGGTGCGGGCGGCGTCCGCCTGTCCCATCACACCGCCGCCTTCGACGGAGACCTCGACATCGATGTCGTCGCGGAGGTTCTCCTCGGCGATACGGAACGGCTCCAGCATCTTCAGCTGTGCCAGCTCCGGCTCGACCAGCTCGACCGGCTGGGAGTCGATACGCACGCGCCCCTCGCCCTCGCGGATCGTCGCGCGGGCGACGGCGGTCTTCTTCTTTCCGGACGTGTTCGTTACCATGTCTTGTTCGCTCCGAGTTGCTCGCTGACTTCGGCCAGCGAGACGAACCTGATGTTCGACAGTCGGTCCAGCGAGGTGCCGTCGAGAATCTCGCCGTCGTCGTCGTACGGGTTCCCGACGTAGACACGGACGTTCTCGAAGGCCTCCTGGCCGCGCTGGGTCTTGTGTGGCAGCATCCCGCGGATCGACCGCTTGAGGATGCCGTCGGGTCGCTTGGGGTAGAAGTACCCGTTGTCGTTCCCGATGTCGACGCGTTTCTTGTACTTCTCGACGATCTGGTTCTCGCGGCCGGTGATGACGGCCTGCTCGGCGTTGACCACAGCGATGGTCTCGCCGTCCAGGCCCTTCTCGGCGACCTGCGAGGCCACACGGCCCATGATACAGTCACGGGCGTCGACGACGAGGTCGGCATCGAACTCTGCGACGCTCATCGGATCACCCGGACCTGGGAACCGTCGGGATTGTTTTCGATTGCCTGTTCGAGTGATACAGCCTCTCCAACCTGGTCGATCTTCTTCTCGGCCGTTCCGGAGAAGTCGACGGCGGCGACGGTGACATCCTTCTGCAGGACACCGGAGCCGAGTACCTTACCGGGCACGACCACGGTCTCGTCCTCCTGGGCGTACCGCTCGATGCGGCCCAGGTTGACTTCCGCGTGTGTGCGCCGTGGCTTCTGTAGGCGCTCGGCAACGTCGCCCCAGACAGCGCCGCCCGAGCTGCGGGCGGCGGACTTCAGGTCGGCGATGAGACTACTGAGTCTCGGGTTCGTCTTGCTCATATGATTCCTCCGTTGTAGGAAAAGTGCAGGGAGCAGGATTTGAACCTGCGGACCCCTACGGGACAGCGCCCTGAACGCTGCGCCGTTGGCCTGACTTGGCTATCCCTGCTCGCATCAGTTCGTTTTGCGTGCCCCGTAAAACCCCTTTCGGTCCTCGCGCTTCGGGGGCGTGCGGTCATCGGTGTCGAAGGGGTAGTTCGGGGCATCGTTCGTTACAGTTGGACTGCGTCTTTCAGTTCGGTCGCGCGGTCGCGGATCGTCTCGACACCGCGGACGACCAGGTCGTCCGCCGTGAGCGAGCCGTCCGTCTCGACGTGGAACACGAACGCGTTCTCGACATCGGTCACCTCGACTTCCTTGCCGGGGTACCGCTTCGAGAGGTCGTTGTCGAACGTCTCGGTCGCGACCAGTTCGCCGTTCGTGGCGTCGCCGACGGCGTGTTCGGCCGCCTGTTCCTCGATGACGCCACGCAGGATGTTCGGTTCGTCGTCCTCGAACTCGCTTTTGTCCCCGACGACCTCGACCTGCTGGAGGTGTCGGTAGCCGACGGCGACGCCGCCCTGGTGTTTGGCGTGCTCTTTCCCGGTGTCGAGGACGGCGTCGGCCTCGACTTCGAGGCGCTGGCCGTCCTTCAGATCGATGATCGGGATGTTGTCGTCGGCGGGTTCGACCAGCGGGTCGCTGGACACGAGGTCGCCCGAGTAGGCGGTCCCGGGTCCATCGACGGCGACCGATAGCGTGACCTCCTCGCCGCGTTCGAAGTCGTCGATGTCCGTGGTCAACGGGATCAGCCCGAGCCGGAGCCCGATCTGCTCGTTGAACATCACGCTCGTGTTCTCGATCACCCGGACGGTGTCGATGCTGAACGTGGGAACGTCGGCGACCATCGCACGGCGGATGCCGTTGGCAAAGGCCGGCGTGATACCGCGGACCAGGAATCGTGATTCCCGTTCACCGCGGTCGACGAACTCAACCTCGTAATCCTGTGTCATTGGTTAGAACCCGGAGTTCTTGGGCGCGCGCGTGCCGTCGTGTGGCGTCGGCGTGACATCCTCGATGCGGCCGATCTCCAGCCCGGCGCGAGCCAGGGCACGGATCGTCGCCTGTGCGCCCGGCCCGGGGGAGGTCTGCTGGTTCCCACCGGGGCCACGGACGCGGACGTGGACCTCCTCGACACCGCGGTCGAGGGCCTTCTCTGCGACGACTTCCGCCATCTGCATCGCGGCGTAGGGCGAAGCCTCGTCGCGGTTCTGCTTGACGACCGTCCCGCCGGAACTCTTCGCGAGCGTCTCCGCGCCGGTCTGGTCGGTGATCGTGATGATCGTGTTGTTGAACGATGCGTGGACGTGGGCGATACCCGTGATGCCGTCTTTCTCTTCGCTCATTCTTGTGCCTCCGCGCGCTCAGGGTGCAGTTCGTCCGCGAGCGAGCTGTTCTCGTCGAAACCGAGCGTGCTCTCGACGCCGGCCTCGACCTTCATCGACGGACGGGTCACGCGCTGGCCGTCCAGCGTGATGTGGCCGTGGACGATGAACTGCCGTGCCTGCTCGGGCGTGTTCGCGTAGCCCTTGCGGTAGACGACCGTCTGGAGTCGTCGTTCGAGCACGTCCGTGACATCCAGCGACAGGACATCGTCGAGCGTGTCCTGTTCGTTGAGCGTCCCGTAGCGCTTGAGCCGGGCGAGGAACTCCTCGGCCTCGGTGTCGTGCTCGCCGGCGCTGCCCAGCAGTTTCCGGGCCTCGCGGCGGTACCCACGGAGCTCGGACTGTGCGCGCCAGAGCTCCTCTTTGTTCTTCAGCCCGTAGCGGCTGAGGAGGTTCGCCTCGTCGGCGATACGCTCGCCCTGGAACGGGTGGTTGGGCGTCTCGTAGAACTTCGTGTTCGATCCGAGCGCCATTATTCGTCACCCTCCTCGCCGGCTTCGGCCTGTTCTTCCTTGATCGCCTCGACGTTGACACCGATGGTGCCCTCGGTACGCCCCGTGGACTTGGTCCGCTGGCCGCGAACCTTCTGGCCGCGCTGGTGGCGGATGCCACGGTAGGAGTCGATCATCTTCATGCGGTTGATGTCCTGACGGCGGGTGAGGTTGAGGTCGTTCCCGGTCTCGTGGGTCGTCTCACCGGTGAAGTAGTCCTTCTGGTGGTTGGTCATCCACTCGGGGACCTCGTCGGCGAAGCTCTCGACGTGTTCGACAACAGTGTCGATAACGTCGTCGTCGAGCTTGCCGAAGACCGCCCGCCGGTCGACCTCTGCCCGTTGGGCGATGAGGCGAGCGGCACGCGTCCCGATGCCGTTCAGTTCTGTCAGTGCTCGTTCGACGGACTTGGTGCCGTCGAGGTCGGTCTGTCCGATACGGACGAAGTAGCGGATGTCCTCTTCTTCCTCATCCGCCTCGTCCGGGTTGGGGTCTTCTGCACTCATATGTGGGTAGTCGGTTAGGGGTGAGCGTCGTGGCTGGGATTCGAACCCAGGAGGCTGTACGCCACAGAGTTAGCAACCCTGCGCCTTGGGCCAGGCTTGGCTACCACGACACGCTTGTCTGAGACTCGCGCCCGCAGCACGCGGACTCGGGAGCCGGTCCCCCTACACGAGTGTATCCCAGACTATTCCGGGGTTGTATTTAAACGCAACGGAAGGGAGTTCCCGCGTGAGAGCGGGGCACAGCGCCGTGTGGCTGTGTCACAACACTCACCCGTCCGGAGCACGCCCCCTGACTATGGAGCGGCGAGCACTGTCCGACGGTGGAACCGCTGTCGACCCGAGGGACCGTGATGCGCTCTCCGAACACCTCCGGCGGTTCGCTGGCGACGGGGAGGTGGACGAAGCTGGCGACGGGACGCTCCGTGTACGCTTTGGCCGCTCGACGTTCGTCGCCGTCGCGCCCGATGGAACCGTGACCACGGGGATGCCTCTCCACGGGTTCGACGGGACGGCAGAACGGTTGGTGTTCGACCACGACGCCGGTGAACTCCACGTCGCGGCCGACGGCGTCAGTTACACTTTTCGCCGGCCCTGACTCAGTCGTCGTCGGACGCCGGGGCCGGGTCGACGGCAGGGCCGCGATCGAGGTACTCCTCGTTGAGGACCCACTCGCCGTCCTCCTCGATCATGTACTCGCCGTAGTACGGGACCCGGTTGGCGACGGTCTGGCGGAACGTCTCGCGGATCTCCGACCGCGTCATCTCGCCCATCGGCCGCAGGTCGTCGGTGCGGTTGAGACAGCCCTTCAGCTTCCCGTCGTGTGTCACGCGCACGCGATGGCAGTTGTCACAGAAGGTCGAGTTCTCTACGGGGTCGACGATCTCGACCATCCCCTCGCCGTTCCCGTCGCCGCTGACCCAGTAGCGCTTTCGGTCGTGCATCTCTCGAACCTCGACCCGGTGGGCCTGGTCGGCGAGCCAGTCGTGGACCCGCTGGATGTCGATGGCCCACTCCGGGCGGCCGACCAGTTCCGGCATGTACTCGATCAACTGCAGTCGGAGGCCGTCGTGTTCGGCCACGTGATCGACCATCTCGGGGACGTAGCCGGCCGTGGGTTCGAAGACGACCATGTTCAGCTTCACCGGGTCGAGCCCGGCAGCCAGCGCCGCCTCGACGCCCTCGATCACCCGGTCGTAGGCACCACTCTGTGTGATCTCCGCGAACGCTTCCGGGTCGATCGCGTCCTGTGAGACGTTGACCCGTTCCAGGCCGGCCTCGACCAGCCCGCGTGCGCGCCCCGGGAGGAAGGTCCCGTTGGTAGTCAGCGACACCTCCATTCCGTCGGGCGTCCGGCGAATGATCTCTTCGAGGTCGTCCCGGAGCATCGGCTCGCCGCCGGTGAACTTCACCGCCTCGATGTCGAACTCCCGGGCGACCTCCAGAAAGCGGACCACGTCGTCGGTGTCCATCTCGTCGTCCTGTGGCTCCATCGGGCCGCGGGTGTCGCCCAGTCCCTCGTTGTGACAGTAGACACAGTCGAAGTTACACCGGTCGGTCAGTGACACCCGGACCTGCGAGACCTCGCGACCGTGGTCGTCCTCCAGCACGTCTCGCACTTGTGGAGCCACCAGTATAAATCAGCGGTCCAGTGCCAGTATTTGGGACCGCTCGTCGGGTGACACAATCCTTATCGGCGCTGCGGGGCCTACTCGAAGCATGGACGACTCCGACGTACGCGACCGTCTCCGCTCGGTCGAAGACGCCGACCTCGGGGACGATATCGTCTCGCTTGGCCTCGTCAACAGCATCGAGGTGACAGACGGCGAGATACGGATCGATCTCGCGCTGGGTGCGCCCTATTCGCCGGCCGAGACGGCGATGGCGAACGAGGTCCGTGAAGCGCTCGCCGACACCGACTACGACATCGACCTCTCGGCGAGCGTCGACCGTGGCGTCCCGGCCGACGAGGACCCGCTCCCGAACGTCAAGAACGTCATCGCCGTGGCCTCCGGGAAAGGCGGTGTCGGTAAATCGACTGTCGCGGTGAACCTCGCGGCCGGCCTCTCGCGGCTCGGCGCCCGCGTGGGCCTGTTCGACGCCGACGTGTACGGTCCGAACGTCCCGCGGATGCTAGACGCCGACGAGTCGCCGCGAGCCACCGACGACGAACAGATCATCCCCGTCGAGAAACACGGGATGAAACTGATGAGCATGGACTTCCTCGTCGGCAAGGACGACCCGGTGATCTTCCGCGGGCCGATGGTCGACAACGTCCTCACCCAGCTCTGGGAAGACGTGGTCTGGGGTGGCCTCGATTACATGGTCGTGGATCTCCCGCCCGGCACTGGCGACACGCAACTGACGATGCTCCAGCAGGTCCCCGTCTCCGGCGCGGTCATCGTGACGACGCCACAGGAGGTCGCGCTCGACGACGCCCGCAAGGGACTGCGGATGTTCGGCCGTCACGAGACGCCCGTGCTGGGGATCGTCGAGAACATGTCGACGTTCCGCTGTCCCGACTGTGGCGGCGACCACGACATCTTCGGGAGCGGCGGCGGCCGCGAGTTCGCCGAGGAGACCGACATGCCGTTCCTGGGCGAGATTCCGCTGGACCCGAGTGTCCGCGAGGGCGGTGACAGCGGCCAGCCGCTCGTTCTGGACGAAGACAGCGACACCGGCGACGCGTTCCGGCAGATCACGGCGCGAACGGCGGACATGCAGGGGATCATCCACCGAAAGCGCCAGGCCGACGCACAGCTGACCGAACCGGAGCAGTAGCACGGAGAACAGAGAGACGGTTACGCTTCGACGGCGGTGTTCTGCTTGCGGGTGACGTAGCCTGCGATGCGGTTGCGGACGCCTTTCGATTCGATGTTGGTCAGTTCCTCGACGACATCCTTGTTGTGTTCGAAGTCGGCGCCGAACGCGTCGGGGTATCGCTCCATCAGGAGTCGCCCTGTCTTCTTGACGTAGGCGGGTTTGATTGCCATGAGCGTTGATTGCCAGGTGGGACTCAAAAAGGGTTCGAATCACGGCCCCACGCGCGAAGCTTTATCACCCAGGTCGGGACCAGGGCCGCCGTGTCCTGACGAGCGAAGCCGGCGTGTCCCGCGGGAGCGTGAGACACCACGTCGGCCACAGCACGTCTCACCTGCTCGCTACCACTCGGCGTCGACAAGCTCCCCGATCCGCTCGAAGGCCGCTCGCTCGCGTTCGCTCCCGGCGGTTTCGACGACGGATTCGAAGTACGCCAGCCGATCCAGCAGTTGCTCCCGATCGTAACTGCTGACATCCAACCGCGAGGCCGCCACGGTCGCCTCGACGACGGCGGCGTGGCCCCGGTTCGTCGTCGGCACCACGCGTCGCTCGACAGCCGACTCGACGGGGTGGAGCGCCCAGTCGACCCACCGTGTGTCCCCCTCGTTGCCGCCGTCGAGCCGTTCGACAGTCACACGGACCCACGCGTCGGTGCTGTCGACGATCGGCTCCGCCTGCTCGCGGATCGACAGCGCCGCCTCCGCGAAGTCGACCGGGTCGCGCGTGAACTGGACGTAGCCCGTGCCACGCTCGCGGAAGTTCCGCCAGGTTCGGGTCCGGCCCCAGGTCGTCGCCGTCGCGGGACCGTCCCCGTCGGGCGCGTGGACGCCCAGCGCCGCGAGGTTCCACAGGTCGTTCGGCCCCTCGGTCGTCACGACAGTCTCGGTGACACCGGCGAGCGCGACCGGCCAGCCGTCGGTTCGCTCTCCGCTCACACCTCGACCCCCCGACGGAGTGCCACGAACAGCGCGCCGGCGACCAGGTCGGCCGTCGTCCCGGGGTTGATCCCGCGGTCGACGAGTTCGTCGGCCAGTTCGGCCGCGTCCGCTTCGCCGTCGAGCACGGCCTGTGCACGTCGCTGGACCATCTCCGCCGTCTCGCGGTCCGACCGCTTCACGACGAAGGTGTCCGGCTCCCCGGCCAGCAGTTCGAGAAACACCGCGGCGCCCCTGTCCGGGACAGGTCCGTCGCCGTCGACGATCCGTTCGGCTGCACCGAACACTCGCTCGAAGCCGCCGACCCACTCGGCCGCGACGCCGTCGACTTCGGCGCTCCGGTCCATCACGTCGCACAGCGTCAGTGCGCGCTCCTCGATGGCGGGTACCGCGTCGGCACCGCGTCTGACATCTAGCGGCTCCAGGCCCGAAGGCGGGTCATCGACAGCCACGTCGACGTGTTCGAACGCTCGGTAGAAGTCCGCCGCGTCCGCGACGGTCGTCCTTTTCACGACCTCGTCCACACCGGCAGGCGTCAGGGCGTCGTCGTGAGCGGCCGCGACCAGCGGCGCGAGGAGCAACAGTGCCCCGAACTGCGTGTTGCCGGCGGACTGCTGTGCCATCCCGGCGACGGCTCGCTCGAAGACACGGCCGACTCGCTCGCCGTCGGCAGCGCGTTCCAGGCCCGGACGCGCTCCGACGGCACCGGCCATGAAGTGCTCGAACCGGAGGTCGTCGTGATCGTGTGTGCGGTCGACGTTGCCCGGCTTCGGCGTCCCAGTCACCTCCAGCAAGAGCGCGAGTTCTGCGTCCTGTGCGATCGAGCGACCGGTCATCTTGCCACCTCTCGACGCTCCGTCTCGACGGCTTCGCGGACGGCACGCAACACGTCGCGGTCGTCGCTGGCCCGGCCGACGCTGACGGCGTCGGCGCCGTAGTCGAGGTACTCCCGGACGCTCTCCCGTCCGCGCACGCCATTGTTGGCGATCACGAACAGGTCCGTTGTGTTCGAGAGCCGCTCGACAACTCGCTCCGAATCCATCGCGTCGACGTGGAGGATATCACCACCAGCCTGTTCGACCGTCTCGGCCACCGAGACGAGATCGACTCCCTCGACCTCGGCACGGACCTTCACAGAGACGTTTGCCCCGGTCCCGTGGGCCGCCGAGACATGCTCGGCGAGCCGGTCGCTGTCCCGCAGCAACGACTCTCCCGCCCCGGCCCGACACATCTCGGTCTGCCGACAGTGGGCGTTCAGTTCGAGGATCGTGCCGTGGTCGTGACAGACGGTCCCGATACGACGGATCGGCTCCGTCGTCGCGCTTCGGACGTTGATCCCCGGTTGGAGCGGTGCGGTTTCGAGCGCTCCGAGCTGTTCGTCGACGAACCCGACTGGATCGGCGGGGAGGAACTCGCACCGGTCGCGTTCGACCAGCCGGCGGGCAGCGTCCCGCGTCGCGTCGTCGAGCGCGATCCCACCGAGGAACGCACAGCCGACGTGCTCGGCGACGGCCCGGGCCCAGGCCGCGTCCGATTCCCCGCTCAGACTCGCCAGCGCGACGCGTGGTTCGAACATCAGGCGGCCTCCAGCGCACGGTCGACAGCGCGTGCGACACGGTCGGAGTCCGCCGCGTCGGCCAGCGTCGTGTCGGTCCGTACGATCGGTCGGTCGAGATCGGTCGGATCGGACTCGTCGAGGACAAAGGCGTCGGCGAACGGGTAGGACGCGGCGACGCCAGCAGTACTCGGTTCGACGCCCGTCCCGGCCATCAGTTCCGCTGCTGGTCCCGAGAACACCTCGTCGCCGACGAACGGCGAGACGGCCACTACGGTCGTCTCGTGGAGCGCTCGTTCGATCCCGTCGATCGCCGCCATCGGCCCGATCGAGGTGACCGGGTTCGACGGGCCGATCACGACCGGTTCGTCCAGTGCCGTCAGGACGGAAGCGGTCGCTTCGGCGGCCGCGGCACCGCGGAACTCGACAGCCCCGACGGGTGGCTCGCCGTTCCGGCCGACCCACCACTCCTGAAAGTGCATCGTCCCCGAAGGCGTATCGATGAGTGTCGCCACGGGGTCGTCGCTCATCGGGAGCAACGTCCGGTCGAGCCCGAACGCATCGGCCAGGACCCGCGTGACCGCGGTCAACGACTGCCCCTCGTCCAGCAGCGAGGTCCGTGTCAGATGAACCGCACGGTCTCGGTCGCCGATGCGCATGAACTCGGCGACGCCGGAGAACCGCCGCCAGCGTGCGATCTCGCGGCCCGCTGTCTGCTTCTCGCCCGCGAGATATCGCGGGCCGTCCTCCAGGCCGGCAGCGTCGGCGAGTCGGTGGAGTTCGTCGTGTGTCTCCGCCGTGTCGCCGTCACGACCCCACCAGGTCTCACGGTCGAGGTCGCCGCCCCCGAGGAACAACACGGTGTCGAGGTCGGGACAGATCACGTGACCGCTGAGTTCAACGTCGTCGCCCGTGTTGGCGACGACGGTCGTCTCCTCGGGCGAGAAGACATCGTCGGCGCCGGCAAGCAGTTTCGGCGTGCCTGTCCCGCCGGCGAGGAACGTCACCATACGCCGACGTAGGGGGCAGTGTCGGTATAAACGTGGCCCTGTGCTCCGGCGAGTGCAGAATCATCCCTGAGAACCGGGTGCGCAGTTTCAAGTGAATTCTCTCACATGTTCCGCGTACTCGCGACACCCACCGATGAACGCACATCGCTTCGCACCGGCGGCGCCCGACGAGGAGTTCGTCTTCGGTGCCTGTGCCCCCGGCTGGCACTCCGCGGCCTCCCACACCGATGCGCTCGACGACTGGATCACACAGCTCCGCGACCGGGAAGTCGAGCGGGTCTGCTGTCTGCTCCCCGGCCGCCAACTGGACGCCAGCGGCTCGAACCTCGACCGCTACCGGACGGCGTTCGGGCCGGAGAAGGTCTGTCACAGCCCGGTCCCGGACCATCACCTCGTCCCGGAGGACCGGCTTCGCGGCGAATTACTGCCGTTTCTGGCCGACGCTCGGGAGCACGAGGAACGTGTCGTCGTCCACTGTCTCGCCGGGATCGGCCGGACCGGTCAGGTCCTGGCCGCCTGGCTCGTTCACAGTCGGGACTACGGGCCACACCGGGCGATCGAGACCGTCGAATCGATGGGACGGGAACCCCGTGACGCCGTTCGGGCAGGCAACGCCGACGACGCGGACCTCGTCGACCTGTTGGCTGCTGTCGCTCGTGAGGGCTCCTCGAACCACGGTTGATCGGGGTTATCACTGATGGGGCGGTTGGACGCCCGTCTCGACGCGGCTCCCGGCCGCCTCGGACGCGTCGCTGCCAAGCGGGCGTGACTCCCGTACTATCACCCCGACAGTCCCGCATGTTGCCCCCGGTCGGCGATCCGACCCGCGGTACAGTACTCGATATCGAACCACGGTTTATGTGACTCGTCGCCCATGCCTTCTCCGGGGCCCCGTCTGACCCCGCGCTCTCCCGAGCGTCGACCCATCAATTGCCACGGGGCCCCGCTCTCGGGAGTTCTCACGAGCCGTACGCCCCCCTCATAGCAGCGGTTATGTCGACGCCGCTATCCCCCTCGCGTGGGCGCCGGCTGCCATCGGAATCGACGTACGTGGCCCCAGCGACCATCGTCCCGGCGCCCGTCTACGCGTTCCGTGTGTCCTCAGTGCCGAGCCACCGCGCCGGACTGCTCACCCGAGGACGTGGTTGCGGGACATAAACGAGATGAGTTCGCTATGCAGTGCCGGTGTCGACGCGACGACAATCTCGCCCGTAACGTCGTCGACTGCCTCGATGTGTGTCACCTCACCCCCCGCCTCGGTGACGATCAGCGTCCCCGCCTTCGTGTCCCACATGTCGAGTTTTCGCTCGAAGTACACGTCGAAGCTGCCGGCGGCGACGAACGCGAGTTCCGCGGCGGCCGATCCCATCCGTCGGACGCCCCGTGTCGACTCGACGAGCGCCCGGAAGTACTCCCGGCCGCCGTCGTCCCGACGAAGCGAGTCGAACCCGGTCACGACGACGGCGTCGGACAGGTCGACCGGTCCGGACAACTCGAGCGGGCGCCCGTCGACGTACGCACCGTCCCCCTCGATGGCCACGAACAGGCGGTCGTCGGGGACGTAGTACACGATGCCCAGGTCCGGGCAACCGGTTCCTTCGTAGGCGATCGACACGGAGAAGTGGGGAACGCCACTGTGGAAGTTCGTCGTCCCGTCGAGCGGGTCGATCACCCACCTGGGCCGCGGGACGAACTCGGGCGAACGCTCCTCGGACACGACGTTGTGGTCTGGAAAGCTTCCTTCGAGGATATCGAGGATGATCGCCTCTGCCGAGATATCGGCCGATGTCCCGCTGCCGTCACACGACCCGGCGGACGCGGGCACTGGATCGAACCGATCGCGGAGGTGCTCCCCGGCGGCCCTGGCCGCTCGGAGGGCCGGCCACAGGTGTTCGTCGGCCATGATCTGTTCGAGAAGTACCGATAGCAGCCAAATGGTGGTTGCTATGTGGCATACATACAGCTATAACTAGCTCACACGCAGTGGGGACCGCTATGTCCGTCTATACAGACAACAGAGCGTTCATAGTCTAGTTCATAACGACACGACAGGACAGTCCGGACATGCTCGTCATCGGGCACCGGGGGTGTGCCGGACAGTACCCGGAGAACACGATTCCCGCGGTCAGAGGGGCCGCCCCACACGTCGATCTCGTCGAAGTCGACGTGGTCCCCAGCGGCTCCGGTGACCTCGTCGTCTTCCACGACGAGACACTCGACCGCCTCACGGTTACCAGTGGTCGTGTCGACGAGACACCGGTCGAGACGCTGACGGACCTCCGCGTCGACGGGTCGACGGCGACGATCCCGCGGTTCGAGACCGTCGTCGACGCCTGGCCCTCGGGTGTCGGCATGAACCTCGACCTCCACGATCCAACGATCGTGGACCGTGCGCTCGATATCGTGGACGGACTCGGCGAACGGATCGTCCTCTCCTCGACAGCTGTCGGGGCTATCCGCGCGGCACAGACACACCCGACAGCCGTGACGACGGGGTATTCGTTCGATTCCGACCCCGAGGCGGAACTGGCTCGTGCCCGCGAGTTGGGCGTCGAATTCGTCCACGTCGACCACCGGCTCTGTCTCCAGTCGAGTGTCATCGAACGGGCGCACCGACAGGGGTGTCAGGTGGACGCCTGGACGCTCGCGACTTCCCAGCCCGTCGAGACACTCCGCTCACGAGGAGTAGACGCCGTCACCGTCGATCGGTGGGACATCGTCGGGTGAGAGCGCCGTCCGTCTCGGGCGCACCGGCGAGGGCGCAGTTAAGTACCCCGAACAATAGCACTACAACCGCGACTCGTCCGGACAATAAACAATATATGTATAATTATCTGGCGTAAATAGAAAAGATTTAAATTTATACTGCGGTTGGTGCCTCGTGTATGGTAAATATCGGCTCGGCATGTGGGAACCGGCACGAGACAACCGCGGACGGGGTCAGCCGTCGAGGCTTTCTGACGACGGCGGGGGCCGTCGGTGCGCTCGGCCTGGCAGGCTGTAGCGGGGGCAGCGGCTCGGAGAGTGACGGCGGCGCGTCCGGCGGCAGTTCGTCCGCGGCCGTCACGATCGACTTCTGGCACATCTTCGGCGGCGAGCTGGGGACGACGCTCGAAGAGATGGCGGCGGAGTTCTCCGAACAGACCGACGGTGTGACGGTCAACGCCGTCAACAACGGCGGCTACCGACAGAACCTGAACCAGTCGCTCCAGGCCTCCCGGGCCGGCGACCCGCCGGGGATCGCACAGATCTTCGAGATCGGGACCCGGCTGGCGCTGGACAGCGGGGCGTTCACCCCCGTCTCGGAGATCCTGCCGGAAGACGAGATGAACCTCGACGACTTCCTGCCGTCGGTCCTGAACTACTACCGGATCGATGGCAGCCTCAACTCCATGCCGTTCAACTCCTCGAACACGATCATGCTGTACAACAAGACGGCGTTCGAGGAGGCAGGGCTCGATCCCGAGAGTCCGCCCCGGAGCCTCGCCGAGGTCCGGGAAGCCGCACAGACGATCGTCGATCAGACCGACATGGAGAGCGGGATCACCTGGCCGAACCACACCTGGATGCAGGTCGAACAGCAGTTCGCCAAGCAGGATCAGGTGCTCGTCAACAACGAGAACGGTCGCTCCGGCCGTCCCGACGGGACCTTCTTCAACTCTGAGGCCGGCCGCAACGTCTACTCGTGGTGGAAGACGATGGCCGACGAGGGGCTGTATCTCAACCCCGGGATCGAGGCCTGGGGCGAGGCCCGACAGGCGTTTCTCACCCAGAAGGTCCCGATGGTCTGGGACTCCACGTCGAACATGGTCTCGATGAAAAGCGGCGCCGACGAGAACGGCTTCGAACTGGGATCGGCGTACCTCCCGACGCCCGGCGGCGACAACACCGGCGTCGTCATCGGCGGGGGGTCGCTGTGGGTCCCCGACGCGCTCTCGGACGCGAAGAAGGAGGCCGCCGGCCAGTTCATCGCCTATCTGACCGCGACCGAACAGCAGGCCCGCTGGCACCGCAACAGCGGCTACTTCCCGGTTCGCCAGAGCGCGATCGACACGCTGACCGACGAGGGCTGGTTCGACGAGAACCCGAACTTCCGGACCGCCTTCGACCAGCTCCAGGACACCACCGACACGCCGGCCACGCGCGGGGCAGTCATGGGCGTGTTCCCGAAGGCCCGGACGGTCAACGAGGAGGTCTCGGTGAGCATCATCAACGGCGAGGTCGGCGTCGAAGAGGGGCTCTCACAGATGGACACACAGGTCCAGAACGCGCTGGACGGGTACAGCGGGAACTACGACGGCAGCGAGTAAGCCCCACTGTTCGCATGAGCGACACTCCGAAACCGTTCGATTCGACCCCGCAGGCCGCGGTACTCCTGGTGCCGACCATCGCGGTGCTTGTCGCGTTTCTGTACTACCCCGGCCTGGAGACGTTCCGGCTGAGCCTCTACGAGACGCTGTTCCTGGGACAACAGCGGGCCTGGGTCGGCCTCGGGAACTTCGTGGACCTGGCTACGTCCTCGACCTACCGGCACAGCTTCGGGATCTCAGTCCTCTTCGCGGCGCTCGTCGTCGGCGGGACCATGCTGCTCTCGCTGGGGATCAGCTACCTGCTCTACGAGATCGAGGTGTGGTCCTCGACGTATCTCGTGGCCGCGATCTGGCCCTACGCCCTGCCGCCCGCGGTCGCGGCGATCCTGTTGAACTTCATCCTGCATCCGAACCTCGGCATCTTCACGCACTACCTGGAGCTGCTGACGCCGTTCACGCTGGATTGGTTCAGCAACGGTACCCAGGCGTTTCTCGTGCTGGCCGTGGTCGCGATCTGGAAGCAACTGGGGTACAACATCATCTTCATGGTCGCCGCGTTGAACAACATCCCGGACATCCTGACCGAGAGCGCCGAGATCGACGGCGTCGGGCGGCTGAAGATGCTGTACAAGGTGTACGTCCCCCTCATCTCACCGACGCTGGTGTTCCTGATCGTCATGAACACGATCTACTCGTTTTTCTCGACGTTCCCACTCGTCGATCTCCTGACCAGCGGCGGTCCGGGCAACGCGACGAACCTCCTGATCTTCAAGCTGTATCGGGACGCCTTCGAGTTCAGTAACCTCGGCCTGGCGTCCGCACAGTCCGTTATCCTGTTCGCGCTGGTCGCGATCCTGATGTACGTCCAGCTTCGGATCTCTGACGAATACGCACAGTACGGGGCCTGATACCGATGGCAACAGATACCGACACGCCGACGGCCGACGCACTGTCACTGGACCGCGGGCTCCCGGACCAGCTACTCCTGCACGGCGGACTCGTCTTCGCCATCGTGGCGATGTCCGCGCCGCTGGTCCTCGCGATCATCATGAGCACACAGACCACGACGGAGGTGTACGAAGTCACGAACCTCGGGCTCGGAAGTCAGGGCCTGGAGAACTACCGGGCGGCACTGACCGAGTACAACTTCAGCACCTACATGCTGAACTCCTTCGTCATGAGTGTCCTGATCGTCGTGGGGAAAGTCACGCTGTCGCTGTTCGCGGCGCTCGCGCTCGTCTACTACGACTTTCCCTACGAGCGGGGCGTCTTCGTGTTCATCCTGCTGACGCTGTTGTTGCCCGTCCCGGTCCGGATCGTCCCGCTGTTTCAGCTCATGGCGGATCTGGGCTGGACGAACACGATGATCGCACTGACCGGCCCCTACATCGCCAGCGCGACCGCGGTGTTCCTGTTCCGCCAGCACTTCATGTCGATCTCGTCGTCGCTGGTCGAGGCCGCCCGGCTCGACGGCGTCGGCCCACTGAAGTTCCTGGTCAAGGTGTTGATCCCGATGTCCCGGGGGATGATCGCCGGCGTCAGCGTCATCACGTTCATCTACGCCTGGAACCAGTTCCTCTGGCCGCTCGTGGCCGTGACCGACAAGGACAGCCAGGTGGTCCAGGTCGGTATCCGCTATCTCCAGGGGTCGGCCCAGGCCGGGCTGACCCGGTGGGGGCTCATCATGGCTGGGGCGGTCCTGGCGCTGTTGCCGCCGCTTCTCGTGTTGATCGCCCTGCACCGACCGCTGTTGAACACCTTCGCGATCCAGCAGAAGTAACAGATGACAGATATCGAACTCACAGAGCTACAGAAAGAGTACGACGGCGTACGGGCGGTGAAAGGGATCGACCTGACGGTACGGGACGGCGAGTTCCTCGTCGTCGTCGGCCCGTCGGGGTGTGGGAAGTCGACGACGCTGCGGCTGATCGCCGGGCTCGAAGACGTGACCGACGGCACGATCGAACTCGGCGACCGCGTCGTCAACGACGTGGCGCCCAAAGACCGGAGCATCGCGATGGTGTTCCAGAACTACGCGCTGTACCCCCACATGACCGCGGCCCAGAACATGAAGTTCGGGATGAAGTCGGTCAGTGACTTCTCCGGTGAGGAGATCGACGCCCGGGTCGAGGAGGCGGCCGAGACGCTCGATATCCCGGAGCTACTGGACCGGAAACCCGAGGCGCTCTCGGGCGGGGAACGCCAGCGGGTCGCCATCGGGCGCGCTCTGGTCCGTGAACCGGACGTGTTCCTGCTCGACGAGCCGCTCAGTAATCTGGACGCGAAACTCCGTGTCCAGATGCGCGCGGAGCTGTTGAAGCTCCACCGACAGCTCGACACCACGACGGTGTACGTGACACACGACCAGACCGAAGCGATGACGCTCGGGGACAGGGTCGCGGTGCTCGACGACGGGCGGCTCCAGCAGGTCGCGGCGCCACAGGAGCTGTACGACTATCCGGTCAACCGGTTCGTCGCGGGGTTCATCGGTGAGCCGGCGATGAACTTCCTGCCGGTCGAGGTCCGTGGAGAGCATCCTGCGGTCGCAACACACGACGCGTTCACGCTCCCGCTGCCGTCGGCGAGCGGGCTCGACGCCGCGCGGGAGACGGACGTGGTGCTCGGGCTCCGACCCGAGGACGCCGCCCTCGCCGCGAACCGCCCCGACGCCGACCCGGTGTGTACCGCGACGGTGACGGTGACGGAACCGCTGGGCGAACAGCTCCTCCTGCACTGCACCGTCGGCGAGACGGAGGTCCAGATCAAGGTCGAACCCCGGACCGAGATCCGGCCGGGCGACACCGTCGAGCTCTGTGTCGACGAGCAGCGACTCCACCTGTTCGAGCGAGCCAGCGGCGAGGCGCTGTATCACTCCGCCGACGCACAGGCCCGGGCCGCCGAACGGGTCCCGGGCGAGTGACGGACCACGCGACCGCCAGCCACATGAGCCACGACAGAACGCTCCTCGACGACGAACGCCTCCTCGGCGCGCTCGATGTGGTCCTCGAAACGGGCGCGCTCCAGCGCGAGTCCCTCGACGAGGACGTTGTCGTCGAGTACAAGTCCCGTGGCGAACTGGTCACGGAGGTCGATAGCCGCTCGCAGGAGCGGATCGTCGCGCACCTCCGCCGCGAGTTCCCGACCCACGGCGTCCTGGCCGAGGAAGGGGCGACGGCGGACGACCGGCGCCGGTGTCGGTGGATCGTCGATCCGCTCGACGGGACGACCAACTACTACCACGGCTTTCCGACGTTCTCGATCTCTGTCGCCCTGGAAGTCGACGGGACCCTCGAACTGGGGATCGTCTACGATGTCCCCGGAGACGACGTGTACACGGGTATCCGCGGAAGCGGAGCCTTCCGTGAGCGGACGCCGATCACCGTCTCCGAGGAGTCGGCCCTGGAACGGTCGCTCGTCGGGACCGGCTTCGATGTCGACACGACCCCATCGGTCGAGACACTCGCCGCGATCGTCGAGACGACACAGGGTGTCCGGCGGACGGGCTCGGCGGCCCTCGACCTGATCCATGTGGCGACGGGCCGGACCGAGGGGTTCTACCAGGGCGGGCTCAGTCCCTGGGATGTGGCGGCCGGCGCCGTCATCGTCCGCGAGGCGGGCGGGCGAATCACCGACTACGGCGGCACCGGCGGACTGGCTGGCCTCGAATCGGGCGACATCGTCGCGTCGAACGGCCTGGTGCACGACGCGCTCCGGAACCGCGTCCGGTAGCCGCGCGGGCGTTCGCCCCCAGCACACGCCGCTGTGAACCGGACCGCGTCCGGACACCGCAGCCGAACCGTTTTCACCGGAGCCGGCAAATAGCGGACCGATGACAACGATCAAGGACAGCGTCCACGACCACATCGCGGTCGAGGGCGTTGCCGAAGCGTTGCTGGAGACGCCCCCCGTCCAGCGCCTCCGTCACATCTCCCAACTGGGAACCGTCACGCTGGTCTATCCCTCGGCGAACCACACCCGGTTCGAGCACTCGCTTGGGGTGTACCACCTCGCGGACCAGGCGCTCGGTCATCTCGGCATCGGGGGTCGGCAGGCCGAACGGGTCCGGGCCGCGGCGCTGCTCCACGATATCGGCCACTCCCCGTACAGCCACAACGTCGAGCACGTCGTCCACCGACACACGGGCAAGTACCACGACGACGTGCACGAACTCATCGACAGCGGCCCGGTCGCTCGCGTGCTCGACGAACACGACCTCGACCCCGACCGGGTCGCCGACCTTGTCGCCGGCGAGGGTGACCTCGGGCAACTGGTCTCGGGGGAACTCGATGTCGACCGGATGGACTACCTGGTCCGGGACGCCCACCACACCGGCGTCCCTTACGGCACGATCGACCACGAACGGCTGATCCGCGAGCTCCGCCTGGTCGACGGCGAACTCGTCCTCGACGAGGGCAACGTCCAGGCCGCCGAGTCGCTGCTGCTCGCCCGGGCGCTGATGAACCCGACCGTCTACCAGCACCACGTCGCCCGCATCGCCAAGACGATGCTGCGCCGCGGGACCGAGCGCCTCCTGACCGCGACCAACTGGACGGCCCACGACCTGCGCCGGTGGGACGACAACGACCTGCTGGTCAGGCTCCGCCAGTGCGAGGAGACCGCGACCTACGCCGACCGACTGAGCGACCGAAACCTCTACAAACGGGCGGTCTGGGCGGAGTACTCGGCGGTCCCGGACGACCTGTTCGACGCCGACCACCGGGACATCCGCGCGCTGGAGGACAAGATCGCCGCGACGGCGGCCGTCGACACCGACGCGGTGCTGATCGATGTCGCGGCCGACCCCTCGATGACTGAGTCCACGAGCCGTGTCCTCGTCAACGGCGAGGTCCGGCAGTTGGGCGAGCAGTCCACGCTGGTCAGCGCGCTCCGGGCCGCACAGCGCGACCAGTGGCGACTCGGCGTGTACGCGCCGCCGTCGGCGAACGAGCGCGTCGGCGAGGCGGCGATCCGCGAACTCGGGCTGGACATCGACGGCGCCCGGATCAGCGACGTTCGAACGGGGATCCACGCGACCCTCGATGAGTTTAACTGACCGTCGGACGGATCGGTAGCTGTGATTCTGGAAGGAACGATCCTCCGCGGGCGCGACTTCGACCCCGTGGAGGGCCGTGTCGTCGCCGAGGACGGGGAGATCACGGGCATCGAGGAGACCGCCGTCGATAGCGACGCGATCGTCTGCCCGGCCTTTGTCAACGCCCACACGCACATCGGCGACTCAATCGCGAAGGAGGCCGGCGAGGGACTGACACTGGAGGAACTGGTCGCCCCGCCCGACGGACTGAAACACCGGCTGCTCCGGGCGGCCAGCACGGAGGAACTCGTCGCCGGGATGCGCCGGACGATCTCGTTCATGGAAGGGGCCGGCACTGGCGCGTTCGTCGAGTTCCGGGAGGGCGGCGTCGACGGCGTCCGCGCGATCGACACGGCGCTGGCGGATTCGCCCGTCCGAAGCGTCGTCCTCGGTCGCGAGACCGTCGCGGCGATGGAGCAGGCCGACGGGTTCGGGGCCAGCGGTGCCAACGACGACGAGTTCGGCGCCGAGCGGCGCGCAACCCGGCAGGCCGGGAAGCTGTTCGGCATCCACGCCGGGGAGGTCGACGCCTCCGACATCAACCCCGCGTTGGACCTCGATCCGGACTTCCTCGTCCACATGGTCCACGCCGCGGACATCCACCTCGATCGGGTCGCCGACAGCGACGTTCCGGTCGTCGTCTGTCCCCGCTCGAACCTCTCGACCGGTGTCGGCCGGCCGCCGATCGAGGCGCTCGCCGAGCGGACGACGGTCGCGCTGGGGACGGACAACGTGATGCTCAACAGCCCGTCGATGTTCCGCGAGATGGCCGTTACGGAGATGATATCCGACCTCTCGGCCCGCGAAGTGCTCCGGATGGCGACGGTCAACGGCGCCGAAATCGCCGGCCTCGACTGTGGCGTGATCGAGCCTGGGCGGCCCGCTCGCCTGTTTTCCCTCGACGGCGATACCGACAACCTCGCCGGCGCACAGAACCCCGTCCGCGCGCTGGTCCGGCGCGCCGGCGTCGACGATGTCGACCGCGTCGTCCTCCCGGACACGTAGCGCCCTTTATCCGATTCCGGCCCGTACGCTCGGACGATATGCCCCCTACCGACCGCGGACTCGGGACACTCGGCAAACTGGTCCTCGGGACCGTCGTCGTGGTCACCGCGCTCGTCGTCGCGACGGCGATCCTGGCCGTCCTCCAGAACCTCCTGGCTGCACTGCTTGGGCTGCTCGTCACCGGCCTCCTGATCGGCGGCGCAGCCTACCTCGTGTACTGGCTCGTCTCGTCGATCACCGGCGGCGAGAGCGAGTCCGCCGATGCCACCGACGGCGCCACCGCGACGACTGCGGCACCGGTCGATCCGGTCGACCGCCTCACCGAACAGTACAAGCGCGGCGAACTCACCGATGAGGAGTTCGAGCGCCGTCTCGAAGCCGAGATGACCGATGTCGACCAGGAGATCGCCGACCTCGAAGCCGAACTGGAGTGAGTGTGGTATTCGATACCGAGTACCAAACTCCTAAGCTCCCGCGTGTTCGACTGTCTGATATGTACGACAGGATTCTCCTCCCAACCGACGGGACCGCCGGGATGGACGGGGTCGTCCGCCACGCGGCGGCGCTGGCAGCGACACACGGCGCCGAGATCCACGCGCTGTACGTCGTCGACACCGCCCGGTTCTCCACGCTCCCGGCCGGGATGACCTGGGAGGGGCTCACCGACATGTTCCAGACGGAGGGGGAGCGAGCGATGGACGCCGTCGAACGGCAAGCCGGCGACGTTCCGGTCCAACGGGCCATCGTGGAGGGGCGACCGAGCACCGAGATCGGCGAGTACGCACGGACCAACGACTGTGACGTGATCGTCATGGGAACCCACGGACGCGGCGGGATCGACAGACTGCTGCTGGGGTCGGTCGCCGAGAACGTGATCCGCGCCGCCCGGATCCCCGTCGTGACCGTGCCCGTCGAGGCGGCCGATCGAGACCCGCCGACAGATCGTCGCGAGGTCGCGGCCGAGTAGCTCAGACCGGTCGCAAGTGGTCACAGTCCCCGGCGGTGACGGTCACCTCGCCGTCGTCGGTGTCGACGACGAGCGACCCGGGAAACTGTACGTCGACGGCCTCGCCCTCGACCGTCCCGCCGGGCGTCTCGACCCGGACCCGCCGGCCCAGTGTCGTCGCGTACTCGCGCCAGGCCGGCAGGATACTGTCGATGTCACCCCGCAGTTCGTCGAACGTTTCGAGCACTCGCTGTGTGAACACCCGCCTGTCGATCGGGTCGCCGCGAACGTGCTGGAGGCTCGTCGGTTCGGCGTCCGTGGGCAGCGTTGCGGGGTCGACGTTCGCGTTGATCCCCATGCCGACGACCACCCAGGAGACACGGTCGGCCTCCCCCTCCATCTCGGTGAGGATCCCGACCAGTTTCCGGTCGTCGACGAGCACGTCGTTGGGCCACTTGATCCCCGCGTCGACGCCCGCCTCGCGGGCCGCGCGGGTGACCGCGACCGCCGCAGCGAGAGTGAACACCGGCGCGTGGGCCATCGGCACGTCCGGCCGGACGAGCACGGAGAGCCAGATGCCCCCGCTGGGAGAGGCCCACTCGCGGTCGAGCCGACCCCGGCCGCCGGTCTGCTCGTCGGCCAGTACTACCACGTCGTCGGCCCCGTCGGCCGCCAGGTCCCGCGCCCGAGCGTTCGTGCTCGGGATGCTCTCGTGGTACTCGACTTCGAAGGGCGCGTCGAGCCCGTACTCGACGGCCGCGCCGCCGAACTCCGGCACGCCCGTGAGTTCGTAGCCGCTGTCGGCGCTCTCGACTTCGAACCCGTCCTCGCGGAGCGCCTCGACGTGTTTCCAGACGGCGGCGCGTGAGATACCCAGCTCCTCGGCCAGCGCCGGGCCCGATACCGGGCCGGCGGCGAGCGCGTCGAGCACTCGGTGGCGCGTCTCCTGCATGGACGCGAGTACGACAGTCGACAGTAAAAAGCAGACGGAGCGCAGTCAGCCGATGACGAACAGCAGATCGCCCATGTCGACGGAGTCGCCCTCGCCGATCGCGACCTCGTTGACCGTCCCGGCCCGCTCGGCGACGATGTCGTTTTCCATCTTCATGGCTTCGAGCACACAGAGCACGTCGCCGGACTCGACCTCCTCGCCCTCGTCGACCTCCACCGAGAGGATCGTCCCCTGCATCTCCGCCGTGACCTCCTGGCCCTCGGCGCTGGAGCCACCGCCGCCACTGTCGGAGTCGCCGCCACTCTGTGGGCGCTGGGGCTGGTTCCCGCCGTCCTCCAGATCCACGTCGCCGACCTGAATCGGCTGGGCGCCCCGCTCTTCGAGTTCGACCTCGAAGCGCTTCCCGTTGACCTCGAGCGTGAACTCCCGTTCGACGACTTCCTCGTCGTCGTCGGCGTCGCTCTCGGTCTCGGAGCCCCACTTCTCCTGGGCCTCCTCGATGCGCGAGCGGTCGAGGTGGTTGTCCAGATACTTCGTCGTGTGTGTCGAGGCGACGAACTCCTCGTCCGTGAGCATCAGGCGGTGGAACGGGATCACCGTCGGGAACCCTTCCACGTCGAACTCCGCCAGTGCGCGCTTCCCGCGCTCGATGACTTCCTGGCGGTCCGAACCGTGGACGATGAGCTTCGCGATCATCGAGTCGTAGTCGGTCACCAGGTCGTCTCCCTGCCGGAGCGCGTCGTCCATCCGGACGCCGATCCCGCCCGGCGGGTCGTAGGTCTCCAGGGAGCCGCTGTTTGCCGGCGCGAAGTCGTTCGCCGCGTTCTCGGCGTTGATGCGGAACTCCATCGCGTGGCCGTCGACTTCGACATCGTCCTGCGCGAAGGGGATCGTCTCGTCCTGGGCGACCCTGATCTGCCACTTCACGATGTCGATACCCGTGATCTCCTCGGTGACGCAGTGCTCGACCTGGATGCGGGTGTTGACCTCCAGGAAGTAGAAGTTCGTCTCCGGGCCCAGCACTTCGCCGGCCTCGCGGTCGGGGTCCTCTTCGACGAGGAACTCGACGGTCCCGGCGTTGTAGTAGTCGGCCTCCCGGACACCGCGCCGGGCCGATTCGCCGATCTTCTCGCGGAGTTCGTCCGAGAGCGCCGCGGAGGGGCCTTCCTCGATGACTTTCTGGTGTCGTCGCTGGAGCGAGCAGTCACGCTCGCCGAGGTGCCTGACGTTGTCGTGGTGGTCCGCGAGGATCTGGATCTCGATGTGTCGCGGGTTCTCCAGGAACCGTTCGAGATAGACAGAGTCGTTCGAGAAGTACGCCTCGCCCTCGCGTTTGGCCGATTCGAGTTGCTCCTCGGCCTCGTCGGGGTCGTGGACGATCTTCATCCCGCGGCCGCCGCCGCCCCCTTCGGCCTTGATCGCGACCGGGAAACCGTACTCCTCGCCGAACTCGACGACCTCCTCGGGGTCTTCGACCGGGTCGGTCGTCCCCGGGACGATCGGCACGTCCGCCGACTGCATGATCTTCCGGGCTTTCGTCTTCTCACCCAGGGCCTCCATGGCGTCGCCCGTCGGGCCGATCCACTTCACGCCCTCCGTGTCCTCGACCCGTCGCGCGAACGACGCGTTCTCCGCGAGGAAGCCGTAGCCGGGGTGGATGGCGTCGGCGCCGGACTGTTTCGCGGCGTCGACGATCGCCTCCTGATCGAGATACGAGTCGGCCGCACGGGCCGGCCCGACGTTGTACGCCTCGTCGGCGTAGCGGACGTGCCCGGAATCCTTGTCTGCCTCGGAGTACACCGCCACCGTCCCGATGCCCAACTCCTCGCAAGCACGCATGACGCGCACCGCGATCTCTCCGCGGTTGGCGACGAGCACCTTGTCGAACATACCCCGTCATACTGAGAGTCGGCCCATAAAACTATGCGGACTCCCGAACCCGCTCGCCCGACACGACAGGGCGGCGAATCGACTATATAAAGCCATCGTCCGGCTGGCGGGGCAGCAAGCGGCGGCCGGTGTTGAAGGGGCGGTACCGACAACGGCTACGTATGCCCAGAGACGTACCGCGCCGGCGGTTCCTCGCCGGCACTGTCGCCGCTGCCCTGACCGCCGTGGCCGGCTGTAGCGGGACGACCCCGTTCGTCGGGAAGCGGACGGAATCGACCGAGACAGTCCCGGTCCGCGGCGCGACCGCGCTGACCGTCCAGAACCAGACCGGCGACGTGGTGGTCCGCGGCGCCGACCGCGAGGACATCCGGGTCCATGCGGTCAAACAGGCCAGTTCCGTCAGGACGAACGTCGCGGACCTGGCGCTGGAGACGGTCCGTGAGGACGGTCGGATCCGGCTGTCCTCCCGCTGGAACGGGGACACAGGTCCCTTCGCCAGTCGCCCGTCGATGAATCTCGACGCGGAAGTCCCCGCCTCGCTGGCTGTCGAGACGGTACAGACCGATGTCGGCGACATCGAGGTGACTGATCTCGCCGGCGACCTCCAGGCCCGGACCGACACCGGGGATGTCCGCATCCGCCGCGTCGAGGGCACCGTCAGTGCGGAGTCAGACACCGGCGATGTCGACGTTCGAACGCCGGCCGCGCTGGACGGGGCGACCGCCGACACCGGCGACGTTTCTGTCGACATCCCCGCGATCGACGGCGAGACCACTGTCCAGACCGACACCGGCGACGTGGTCGCCCGCGTGGGCCCCGACCTCGACGCGACGCTCGTCGCACAGTCCTCGAACGGCAACGTGGAACTGACCGGTGTCTCGCTGTCGAACGGCGAGACCACGGGCGATGTCACCGACGAGGTGGTCCGTGGTGAGCTGGGTGATGGTGGGCCGACACTGCGCGTCGCGTCCGAGACGGGCGACGTGACCGTCCAGTCCCTGTAGCGGGATGGCACAGCCACACGACCGTGGATGTTTATACGCGTCCGGCGAGCACGGAATGACAGAATGGGTCCCGCTGTCGACATGAACGCCCTCTCCCGCGGCACGCGGCGGTTCGTCGGTGCACCGGTCCGGCTACAGACCTACCGAAACCTGCTGTACCTGCTGTTGGCGTTCCCGGCCGGGTTCGTCTACGTCTTCGTCGTCAGTTTCGGCGTGTCCCTCGGCCTCGGGCTGGCGGTCGTGCTCGTCGGGGTGGCCGTCCTGGCAGTGACCGCGGTCGTCTGTCTCGCTCTCGCCGGACTCGAACGCCGTCTCACGATCGTCCTGCTGGGCCGTGACATCGCCGCCCGGACGGCGCTTTCGGGGACGACCACCCGCGACCGTGTGGTGTCGCTGTTCACCGATCTCCGGACGTGGACGCCGCTCGCGTACCTGGTGGTGAAGTTCGGCGTCGGCCTGCTGGCCGTGCTGCTCCTGACCGCGGCGCTGTCGACCGGGCTCAGCATGCTGTTCATGCCGCTGTACTACGGCGATCCAGCGGTGTACGTCGGCCTCCCGACCGATCGCCCCGTGGAGTTCCACCCGGCGTTTTACGTGGTGTGGAACAACCTGCTAGTCGGTGTCAACGCGGTCGTCAGCGTCGGCTACTGGCGGGTTCGGACACTCCCGCAGGCGCTCGTGGTAGCCGGCGGCGGCCTCGCGGTCTCGCTGGCGACGCTGAACGCCCTCAACGCGCTTGCACACGCGACCGGGTGGCTCACCGAACGACTCCTGGGCGGGGCGTACGACCCCGTGGGTGCGATCCTGGGGTCCGGCGAGGAGTGACTACATCCGGTCGGTTCGCCCGGCCGCCGTCCAGGGGTCGGTCGGTGTCTCCTCGGGGACGCGGACGTGTCGCTGCTGGGTCGCCCGGACGCGTTCGGAGAAACTCCACTCCTTTCCGCCCCAGCTCTCCTCGGACCGTGCGGCTGCGGCGGCGGCCGCGGCCGTTGCGGCCCGCTCGCGGTCCGCGAGGTGGGCGCCGATCGCGACCGCGATGGCGGCGGCCTCCTCGGCCGACGCGTCCGGGACCTGGTTCGCGACGGACTCGACCAGTTCGTCCTCGACTGCCGACTCGCTGTTCGTCTCGGCCGGTGCCTCGGGCTCCGTCTCTGTGTCTGTTGCCATGGTTACAGTGGGATGTTGCCGTGTTTCCGCTCGGGTTGGTCCGCTCGCTTCCCCCGGAGCAGTTCCAGGTCGGCGATCAACCGTGGCCGTGTCTCCTGGGGTTCGAGCACGTCGTCGACGAAGCCGCGCTTGGCGGCGATGTAGGGCGTCGCGAACGCGTCGCGGTACTCGTCGATGAGTTCCTGTCGCCGGGCCTCGACATCCTCGGCCGATTCGAGTTCGTCGTCGTAGAGGACGTTGACCGCACCCTGTGGCCCCATCACCGCGATCTCGGCGGTCGGCCAGGCGTAGTTCACGTCCGCGCCGATGTGTTTCGACGCCATCACGTCGTAGGCGCCGCCGTAGGCCTTGCGCGTGATGACAGTCAACAGCGGCACCGTCGCCTCCGAGTAGGCGTACAGCAGTTTCGCGCCGTGGTTGATGATGGCGTTTCGCTCCTGGTCTTTGCCGGGCATGAACCCGGGCACGTCGACGAACGTGAGGATCGGGATATTGAACGCGTCACAGAACCGGACGAAGCGGGCGCCCTTCCGGGAGGCGTCGATGTCCAGCGTGCCGGCGTTGACCCGGGGCTGGTTGGCGACGACGCCGACCGCGTGGCCGTCCAGGCGGGCGAAGCCGGTGAGGATGTTGCGGGCGAAGGCCTCGGCGACCTCGAAGAAGGAGTCCTGATCGAGGACGCCGCCGATCACGTCGTGCATGTCGTAGGGCTTCTGTGGGGCGTCGGGCACCGTCTCGACCAGCGAGTCGTCCCGGCGGTCGGGGTCGTCCCACGAGTCGACACTTGGCGGGTCCTCGACGTTGTTCTGGGGGAGAAAGGAGAGCAGATACCGGATGTCGTCCATCGCGGCCTTCTCGTCGGCGGCGGTGAAGTGGGCGACCCCGGACTCGCTGGCGTGGGTCTTCGCGCCGCCGAGTTCGTCGAAGCCGACCTCTTCGCCAGTGACCGTCTCGATCACATCCGGGCCGGTGATGAACATGTGGCTGGTCTCCTCGACCATGTAGACGAAGTCGGTGATCGCCGGCGAGTACACCGCGCCGCCGGCACACGGGCCCATGATCGCCGAGATCTGCGGGACGACGCCGCTTGCCTGCTGGTTCCGGTGGAAGATGTCGGCGTAGCCAGCGAGCGAGTCGATCCCCTCCTGGATGCGGGCGCCGGCAGAGTCGTTCAGGCCAACGATGGGAGCGCCGTTCTCGATGGCCTGGTCCATCACCTTACAGACCTTCTGGGCGAACGCCTCGCCCAGCGACCCGCCGAAGACGGTGAAGTCGTGAGCGAAGACGTACACCCGGCGGCCCTCGACCTGGCCGTAACCGACGACGACGCCGTCGCCCGGGACGTGGTTGTCGTCCATGTCGAAGTTCGTCGAGCGGTGTTCGCGCAGCGCGTCGATCTCGACGAATGTGTCGTCGTCGAGGAAGTAGTCGATCCGCTCGCGGGCGGTCAGTTTCCCCCGGTCGTGCTGTGCCTCGATGCGCTCCTCGCCGCCGCCCCGCTCGGCGGCCGACTTGCGCTCGCGGAGGTCCTCCACGCGGTCGTCGTGACTCATTCGACATCACGGCTCGTGGACCCGAACATATCCGCGCTGTCGGGGGCCGACGAGAAAAGCGTTACCCGCGCGGGACTGCTCGGTGTCGAGAAGCGAGCACGGAAGGGCGTCACCGACTGCCGGGCAGCGAACCGGTGCCGAATCTCACCTGAACGACCGTGAGCGTCCGAACCGCCGGAGTTTTGAGGGGGTGAGACCTTCGATTGCGTGTGAAGAACATCACGGCAACGCAGCACAACCCGTTCGGTTTCGACGCGCCGTGTGAGCCGTTCGTTCCGGGCTACGGCGACGCCAACGCCGATTTCCACGTCATCGGGGACAACCCTCGAATCCACGGCGGCAACGAGTCGGGCATCCCCTTCACGGGGACCCCCGCCGCCGAGCGACTCCAGCGGGCGCTGCTGGCCGGCGGACTCCTGAAAGAGACGGGGACGCCGCCGACCGTCGACAAGACGTACCTCTCCTACCTGTTCCTCTGTGGCGACCGCGACCCGACGGAGGACGACTACGCCGACCACGAACCGATGTTCGACACCGAGGTTCGGGCGATCACCTCCCACGTTCTCCTCCCGGTCGGCGAGCGGGCGACCAGACACGTCTTCGCGAACATGACCGCCGAACCGGCCGACGCCGTCGACATGGACGCACTGCACGCGACGGAGGTCCGTGGCAGCGGCTGGCTCGTCTACCCGATCAAGGACCCACACGACTGGACCGACGCCGACGAGGACGCTCTGGTCGCCGCGCTGACCGCGCTGCTCGCGACCGACTACCGGCAGGAAGCCGAACTCGGCCGGTTCCTCCCCGGGGACGATGTCTGGCGGGTCCGGTAGGCCGACGCGCCGTTCTCGGTCGGCTCAGTGCTCCAAGTCGCTCGCCGCCAGCGGCGTCGCCGTCGACCAGTAGTGGTCGAACGTCTCGTCGGCCCACGCCCGGACGGCCCCGGCGTCGGTGTCGATCCCGGCCCGGAGGATGCCGTCCTCGTCGCGCAACAGCAGGAACACCACGTCGTCGGTCACCATCGCCGCCAGCGGGATCCGCTCCTCGCGCAGTCTGATCTCGGCACCGTCGGCCGACAGCAGCGCGACCAGGCGATCGCGCAGTCCGGGATCGTCGGCGAGGGTCTCGATCGCCGTCCGCGAGAAGACGCCGCGAAACGTCTGGCCGTGTTCGCGGACCTGCTCCTGGACGGCGCCGAGGCTCTGGTCGTTGAAGGTATGCGAGAACGCTGACACCGTGTCGGCGTCCGAGAGCATGTCGACCAGCCGCTGGAGGGGCGCGTTGGGCCGGGTCTGTGTCGGCGTCGTGATCGTCGCGGCCGCCAGTTCGCGCAGATCGAAGTCGATGGCGTCGGTCGGCAGGTAGTCCACGATCCCCCGCAGGTCCCGTTCGGTCTCGACGATCCCCAGTAGGTCGTCGAACCCCTCGGCGACCAGCCGACCGGTGGCAGTCGCGACGTACCCGCCGCTCTCGCGGCGGACCCAGGCCCTGTCCTCGAAGTCGGCGAGGATCCGCCCGAGCGTGGCCTGGGACGCTCCCGTGCGATCCGCGAGTTCGCTGCGCGTGTGGTGGCCCGCGGCCAGCGCCGACAGGACGGTCACCCGGTTGGGCGACAGCGCGAGGAACTCGATCTCCGCCAGCGCGGATTCCATATCCGCCCGTTTCGCCCCGCCAGGCAAATGGCTTTCGTGCCGTGCAAGGATTTCACCCTGTGTCGAGCGCGTGTGGGTGAGCAGTCGTTTCTCGGCGTGTAAGGCTTTCTGAACGCCCTTATGGCCACCTGGGCCGTCTGCACAAACGTGATTTGTATCCGCTCTGCTGTCGTCGCTCCCGACGCCTCCCCAGTGGAGGTACCGCGATGAGTTCCCGCCGTGTCCTCGGGCTCGCGGTCGCCGCCAGCGTCCTCTTTGGCGGGACCTTCGTCGCCGTCAAAGCGGGGCTAGACTACTTCCCGCCGCTGCTGTTCGTCGCCCTACGGTTCGACATCGCCGCGGTGGCTCTGGTCGGCTACGTCCTCGCGACGCGGTCCCGCGCCGACCTGCTCCCGCGAACTCGCGGTGACCTCGTCGGCATCGCCGCGACGGGGCTGCTCGCCATCGGGCTGACCAACGCCCTGCTGTTCGTCGGCCAGCAGTCGGCGACCAGCGCCGTCGCCGCTATCGTGTTCAGCCTGAACCCGATCCTGACGCCGGTGTTCGCCGCCCTCCTGCTCTCGACCGAGCGGCTCTCGCGCCGCGGCGCGGTCGGGATGGCCGTCGGCCTGCTGGGCGTCGCGCTGGTCGTCGACCCGGACCCGGCGATGCTCGCCGACGGCGGACTCGGGAAACTGATCCTGTTCGCCGGGGCGGTCACCGCCGCGTTCGGGAGCGTCCTCATCCGCTGGGCCGACAGCGACCTCTCCAGCACCGTCCGCGTGGCCTGGGGGCTCCCGCTTGCGGCAGCTTTGACGCACGGGTTCAGTGCCGCCGCCGGCGAGTCGGCCGCGACGGTCGTCTGGACGGTCCCGGGCCTGCTGGCGCTGGCGTACGTCGGCATCCTGGCGGGTGCGGTCGCCTACATCGCCTACTTCGGCCTGCTCGATGCGACCGGCCCGATCCGGGCGAACCTGGTGTTCTACGCCGTCCCGGCCGTCTCGACGCTGGGCGGGTGGGCGCTGCTCGACGAGGCGATTCCCCCGACGGCCGTCGCCGGGTTCCTCGCCATCTTCGCCGGCTTCGCCGTCATCGGGAGCGAGTCCGTCGACCTCGGACGGCTCCGTCCGGGGTACGAACCCGACGTGAACCACTTCGAGATCGACGGCGAGATCCGCGCGTTCGAGGCCGACTGAACGCTACGCCGGGGCCGCGCGACCGAACAGCGCGATACAGCCCGCGACGACCGCCACGGCGACCGCACCGGCTTGGACTGCGGTCAGCGCGACGCCGAGTACACCGCCGATCCCCGTCACGAGCGTGAACGCGAGAAAGAGGGGCAACACGACCGCGACGGCGGCGAGCCACGGTCGCCCGGCCAGCCTCGCGAGACGGCCCGCTCCCAGTTCGTACTCGTCGAGCGCGAGGCGTCCGAGCACCCAGCCGTCGAACAGCAAGAATCCGAGCAGCCCCGCGGTGAGCGCGAGGTTGGCGATCGTATCGGCCAGCAGGGCAAACAGCGACGGCGACAGCGCCGCCCCGGTGCCGGTGACGAGAAACAGGGCGCCCACGCCGGTCGTCGCCGTGGGCCTGGACGCCCCGCGCTCGTCGACCAGATACGAGACCAGCACCTCGTAGATGCTGATCGACGAGGAGAGCGCGGCCAGCAGGACGACGCCGAAGAACACGACGCCGACGACGCGGCTGTAGGGCAGGTCGGCGAACGCGCCGGCGAGACTGATAAACAGCGCGCCCGGCCCGCCGGCCCCTGGCTCGACCCCGAGCGAGAACAACAGCGGGAAGATCACCAGCCCGGCGAGCACGCCGATCCCGGTGTTGAGCCCGGCGATGATGGTCCCGTCGGCGGCCAGCGAGCGATCTTCACCGAGATAGGAGGCGTAGGTCAGCATCGCGCCCGCACCGACAGAGAGCGTAAACAGCGCCTGGCCCGCTGCCGCGCCGAGCACGTCGAAGAAGTTCGCCCGCAGGTAGGCAAGGTCCAGCGAGAGATAGAAGCCGTAGCCGCCCGCGGCCCCGTCCAGCGTCCCCGCCCACACGGCCAGGCCGCCGAGCATGAGGACGATCCCGGGCACCATCACCGTCGTCGCGACTTCGATCCCGCGGTCGACGCCGACGTAGACGACGGCCGCCGTCGCCAGCAGGAAGAGGGCGTGAAAGCCCGCGGCGCCGACGCCGTAGTCGATCGCCGCGAAGTACTGCTGTGGAGCCTGGAAGTACGCGCCGGTCGCGCTGGCGAGCGTGTACCGGAGGACCCACCCGCCGACGACCGAGTAGAACGAGAGGACGACGACCGACGCGAGCAGGGCGATCCCGCCGAGCGGGCGCCAGCGGTCCCCGCCGAGTGCGCCGAAGGCACCGACCGGGTTGCGGCCGCTCCGTCGGCCGATCACCATCTCGCCGAGCAGTCCCGGGACGCCGACGAGGACGACGACGAGCAGATACAACAACAGGAACGCGCCGCCGCCGTTCTGTGCGGTCAGCCAGGGGAACCGCCAGATGTTCCCCAGGCCGACGGCGCTGCCGACGGCCGCGAGGACGAACCCGACTCTGGTCCGCCAGGTCGCTCTGGTCATTGTCCGCTGGTCCGTACCGAGAGCGAAAAGGCTGACGGGATGCCGTTCGTCAGAACGGCTGGACGACGGCGGGGTCTTCACCCAGGAACATCGTCTCGACGCCCAGGCCGAGCGTCGCGAGGATGCCGGCGACGACGACCAACCGGAGCGCCCACAGCCACACCGGCCCGAACCAGCCGAGGCCGCCGGTCCCCTGCCGGAGTTCTTCGAGGGCCTCCTCGCCCAGTACCCAGCCGACGAAGACGACGACGAGCAGCGCCGACAGCGGGAGGAACAGCTGGTACGCGAAGTTGTCGAACCAGGTCAGCCAGACGGTGTCCCACGCCGATGGCAGGCCCAGCACGAACAGGCCGACGCCGATCCCGGTCGCCAGCACGGGCCGGGAGACACCGAAGTTGTCGTTGGCCCAGGCGACGCTGACCTCCAGGAGGCTGATCGCCGAGGACAGCGCCGCGATGAGGACGACCCCGAAGAAGGCGACGCCGAACAACCGCCCGAACGGGACGGAGCTAAAGCCCGACGCGGTGGCGACGAACAGCGCACCCGGTCCGCCGGTCGTCGCCGTGATCTGGTAGTCGATCGTCAGCAGGATCGGGAACACGACCAGGCCGGCCAGCACACCGACGAGCGTGTTCATCACGACGATGACGCCGCCGTCGAAGACGAGGTTGTCGTCCTCGCCGACGTACGAGGAGTAGGTGATCATGATCGCCATCCCCAGCGAGAGGGTGAAAAACGCCTGGCCGACGGCGAAGGGGATGATGCTCGCCGCGTTGTCGATCATCGTCCCCAGATCCGGCGAGAGGAAGAAGGCGTAGCCGGCGCCGGCGCCCGGCAGCGTCGCCACCCAGGCCGCGAGCGCGAGCATCAACACGACGATGCTCGGGACCATCAGCGTCGTGGCCTTCTCGATCCCGTCTTCGATGCCCAGCGCGACGATCCCGACGACCAGCGCCAGGAACAGCGCCTGTGCCAGCACCGCCTCGGGACCCGCCGAGACGGCGCCGAAGTAGCCGCCGGGGTCACCGAAGTACGCCCCGGTCGCACTGCCCAGGATGTACCGGAGGACCCACCCGCCGACGACGTTGTAGTACGAGAGGATCCAGAACCCGGTGACGATACCGATCCCGCCGACGATTCGCCAGCCGCGGTGGCCCAGTTCCCCGAAGGCGTCGACGGCGTTGACGTTGGTGCGCCGTCCGAGCACGAACTCCGCGAGCATCGCCGGGAAGCCGATGAAGAGGACGGCGATCAGGTAGAAGGCGACGAACGCCGCGCCGCCGTTGGCCCCCGTCTTGAACGGGAACTGCCAGAGGTTGCCCAGTCCGACTGCGCTGCCGACGGCCGCGAGGATGAAGCCGAGCCGCGTCGTCCACGTCTCTCTGTCGCTCATGGTCGCCGGCGCTACCGCGTTGTCGGTGTTAACGCCTGTGATTCCGTCTCCGGTCCGGGACTCGTCGAACGGCGCGGCACGGCTGGGGAACCGGACCTCGACCCCGAACTCGACCGCGCCTGAGGGCTCCGCGCCCAGCCCGCTTCAGGCCTCGCCGTAGACGGGCACGGCGGCCCCGCTGGTCACGCTGGCTGCATCCGAACAGAGGAACAACATCACGGCGCCGATCTGTTCGGGGTCGACCCACTCCTCGAAGTCGGCGTCTGGCATCATCTCGCGGTTCATCGGCGTGTCGATGACGCTCGGCATCACGGAGTTGGCCCGAACGGTGCCGAGGTTCTCCTCGGCGATCGTCTCGGTCAGGAGCCGTACACCGGCTTTCGTCGCCCGGTAGAGGCCGTCACCGCTCCCACCCTCCAGCGAGGAGCGGGCCGAGACGGAGACGATTGCGCCCTCGGTCTCCTGGAGGTGCGGGACGGCGTGTTTCGACGCCAGGAACATCGTCTTGAGGTTCACGTCGAACAGGAAGTCGAAGGTGTCGGCGTCGGTCTCGTGGAGCGGGTCGCCGCCGCGCCAGGTGCCGGCGATGTTCAGGAGGTAGTCCAGCCGGCCGTGTTCGTCGACGACACGCTCGACGACCGCGGACACGTCGTCCTCGTCGGTGAAATCGCCCTGGTGGAAGTCGATCTGGTCGGGGTCGGACAGCTGGAAGTCCTCGCTGTCCGGTTCGATCACGTCGGCGCCACAGACCGTCGCGCCGGCGTCCAGGAAGGCGTTCGCGACCGCACTGCCGAGCGCGCCGCCGACACCGGTCACGAGCGCTACCTCGCCGTCGAAGTCAAACTCGACTGACATACACGGAGGGAGGGGCGGCGAGCGGATAAATCAGGGGGTGACGACCAGTTTCCCCAGGAAACTCTCGTCGAGGACGGCCCGCTGGGCGTCGGCGACCTCGGCGAGGTCGTACTCGCGTACGACCACGGGTTCGATCGCGCCGTCGGCGGCAAGCGTCGCCAGCCGAGCCAGCACCGCGCCGAACTCCGGTGTGTTGAACATCGAGACGTGGTGGACGGAGAGGGCCTTCGCCCGACAGGCCGGCACGTCGGCGAACGTCGCCGAGGAGTCGGTGTTCCCGATGGCCGCGATCCGGCCGCCCTGGGCGGCGACCCGGGCGTCGAACGAGAGGTAGTCGTCGAGCCGGTGGTCCAACAGTACGTCCGGCCGCCCGGCCGCGACGACCGCGTCGTCGAGGTCGTCCCGGCGGTAGTCGAGGGCGTCGTCGGCGCCCAGGTCGATCAGCCTGTCGTGGTAGGTCGGCGAGGCCGTCGTCGTCACCCGGGCACCGGTCGCGGCGGCCAGTTGGATCGCGAGGTGGCCGACGCCGCCGCTCCCGCCGTGGACGAGCACCCGCTCGCCGGGTTCGAGCGAACAGGCCGCGACGAGTGACTGCCAGGCGGTCACGCCGACCAGCGCCATGGCCGCGCCCTCGGCGAACGACAGCGACTCGGGGAGCTCGGCGACCGCCGACGCCGGCGCGGCGACGTACTCGGCACAGGTCCCCTGCCGCGAGTTCCCCAGCCCGGTCGCGAACACCCGGTCGCCGACCGCGAAATCGGTTTCGTCGCCGGCCTCGACGACCGTCCCGGCCACGTCACTGCCGGGGATCCACGGCAACTCGGCGGGCTCGTACGCCCCTTCCCGGAAGTAGGTGTCGACCGGGTTGACCGCGGCCGCTTCGACGGCGATCAGTACCCCGTCGACCGCGGACACCGGCCGCTCGGTCTCGACGAGTTCCAGCACCTCCGGACCACCGTACTCGGTGAATTGCACAGCGCGCATTGGGAAACCGTCCGGCGGTACGGGCAAAACGCTTGCGCCGCTACAGCGTCGCCAGCGTCTGTCGGAGTTTGATGGTGGCCGTCATCAGGGTCGTCGCGGTCATGATGACGAACACGACCTGGACGTGGAGGACGACGGCCCGGTCCAGGCCGGCGAGCGTCGCCAGGTCGACGCCCGGGATCAACGCCCCGAACAGCAAGACGGGCAGCAGGTGGCGCAACAGCGTGTCGATGACCGTCCCCTGGACGCGGCTCTCGGCGGCACCGCGGTGACCGAAAGAGATGCCCGCGGCGGCGAAGGCGACGCTGCTGACGCCCATCACGGCGATGACGAACGGGTGTCGGCCCACGAGTGCTAGCCCGACGCCGACGACCGCGACCGCCAGGACAGCGGCCCGGGTCAGCGTGGCTTCGTAGGCCGCCAGTCCCGTCTCGGCGGGCGGGACGATGCTGCGATACAGGAGTCGCATCGTCGCCGCCAGGACCAGAACGTGAGCGAGGACGAGGCTGCTCTTGATCGGCAACCGCAGCGTCGTCACGATTTCGAGGACGCCAAGCAGGGCGAACCCGACCGCGAGGGCGCCGACGGCGACGAGCGCGTCCCACAGCCGTCCCTCCGTCGCCAGGTCGCTCGCCTGTCGGTTCAGATACGCGTAGAGACTAAACCGCGCCCCGAGCACGGCGAGCAACACCAGCGCGATGAAGAAGATGAACGTGAGGTTGGGATTGTCCGCGACGAACTGTAACTCGACCCTGACTCCCCCTACTTGCACCGGCTACTCACCACTATCGGTCACTGGGTCGCCCAGGGCACGTAGCTCTTGTGTAAGCTGGCTTACGGTTTCGTAGCGCGCGAGCTTCTGGCGGGCCATCGCCTTCCCGACCACGTCGTCGACTGCCGGTGGGACGGCCGCCACGTCGCTCGGTGCGGGACCCTCGCCGGCCACGACCCGCTCACGGACGGTGTCGAACGAGCCGGTGACGGGTGCGCGGCCGGTGAACAGCCGGAAACAGACGGCGCCGAGCTGATAGATGTCGGTCGCGTGGTCGATGCGACCGAACCGGCGGTCGTAGTACTCCGGGGCGGCGTAGCGCGGGTCGAGGTAGCTCGCAGGGTCGAAGTGGTACCGGTAGATGTGCAACAGTCCGACGTTGTCAAGCAGCGGCGCCTGTCGCTCGTCCTCGGTGAGCACGTTCCCGTAGTACGCGACGTTCTCCGGATCGATCCCGCCGTGGACGATCCCCTGCTCGTGGAGTGCCGTGACCGTCCTCGCCAGCCGGGTGGCGTGCCAGACCGCGTCGGCCGGATCGAAGGCGTCCCGATCCGCGAGCGTCTCCGCGGTGTACTCCGTCGCGATCCACGGTCCCGGTTCCGTGTGCCAGCCGTACAGCGTCAGGACGTGCTCGATGTCGCTCGCGCTCGCCCAGTCGTCGAGCCGGGGGCGCAGGTCGGCGAGGAACTCTTCTTCGCTACCGGGGCCATGCAACAGCCTCAGCCCGAGCGCGTACTCCTCGTCGTCGCGCGTCCCGAGCGTGCGGTAGCTGTCGCCGTAGCGGCGGCTGTCCCGCGGCGCCAGGATCGACAGCCCGTCGAACGGGCTCTCGTGCTCGACGATCGGGAGCCAGTCGGCGTCGGCGACCAGTGGCGTGCCACCGAGCCGGTCGTCGCCCTCGCCTCCGGCGTCCTCGGCACGGTCGCCGTCGGTCTCCTCGTCGTCGGTGTACACCTGTCGTGGGCCGTAGCCATCGCCCTGGCCGGGCAGTGTCGTCCGGCCGATATCGCGGTTCGACAGCGGCGAGCGGTCCAGCAGGGCGTTCCCGCGCCCGCGCTCGGTCCGCCGTCGGACGCGCTCGCCCGCCTCGCTGTCGAGGCTGTCGAGCACCGTCGAGACGGCGTCGGGATAGCTGACGGCCAGATACGACAGCGCCAGCTCCGTCGCCGGGCTGTCCGCGTCGACGCGGTCGGCGAGGCGACGAACGACGACCGACACCGCGTCCGGGTGAGCGTCGGCCACGAGACAGAGTGCGGTCGCCGCTCCCAGGCGGACCTGCCGGTCGCCGACATCGAGCAGTCCCAACAGTGCGGGGATCCGCTCGCGGCTGGTGTCCTCGCCCGTGATGATCTCGGCGATGAGCTGTCGCGGGTCCCGCGCCCCCGGCGCGTCGGCTGACATCTCGGCTCCCACTCGGACTAGGACGCTCGTCCCGCATTATGCTACCGGGGGTCACGGTGCCACAGAGACGGTCGCAGTCACGACACGCCGCCCACCGAACGGCACGACCGCCCCCTGTTTATCACTGGTGAGAATAGGGGATCAACGCTTTAGAACGATTTCTCCATAGAGGGGACAGATGACCGAAAAGAGGGACACGCCGCTCCCGAGCGTCGTGGGGGACAGCTACGCCGCGCGGCTCGGCGTCGCACTCGCGTTCGCGATCGTCGTCGTCGTCGCGTTCGGTGCCGTCATCAGCGTTCAGGCCTCGGCCACGCTGGAAGAGGACGTGGCCGGCGACATGACGGCGCTGTCGGAGACTCAGGCCGGGCAGTTAGACGCCTGGCTGACCACGACGCGCCGGGACGTGCGGACGACATCTCGACTGCCCGTCTTCACCGAGGGGTCCGCCACGGAACGACAGGCCAGACTCGAACAGTTGATCGAAGCCGATGCCGTCCCGCCGGACGTGGTCGCGGTTCACTACGTCAACACGGAGACGGGACGGATCGAGGCGAGTTCGAACCAGCAGTTCGTCGGCGTCGACGCCGCCGAACAGGGGGCGCCGTTCGCGACCGACCCACCGGCGTTCGAGGGTCCGGACGATACCCACGTCACACGCCCGTTCACCGTTTCGATCGTCGATCACCCGATCATCGCCGTCGTCTCGCCGGTCCCCGGCGCGGAGAACCGGGCGCTCGTCTACATGACCGATCTCGGGGCGAAAGCCGACGAGATCTCGAACCAGCGCGAGGGGTCGTTCACGACGGTCGTCAGCACCGACGGACAGTTCGTCTCCCATCCGAACGTCTCGATGATCGGTGCGACGGCCCCGGTCGCCGAGGCGGATGGCAGTCCACTCCGGTCGCTCGACGCCAGCGAGAGCGACTTCGTCGAGACGGAGTCGATGCTGATGGGGCTCACTCGGCTCTCGTCACACGACTGGGTCGTGATGGTCCACTCGAACCCAGCTCAGGCTTACGCGCTCAGCAGCCAGATCAACTCCGATCTCGTCGGTCTGATCCTCCTGGCGATCATCAACCTCGGGCTGGTCGGGGTCACGATCGGCGGCAACACGATCGTCTCGTTGCGGCGGCTCTCGACGAAAGCCGAAGCGATGGCGGACGGCGATCTCGATGTCGACCTCGGAACCTCCCGGACAGACGAGTTCGGGACGCTGTACTCGGCGTTCGACAACATGCGGACCAACCTCGACGAACAGATCTCCGCCGCCGAGCGCGCACGCGAGGCGGCCGAGGAGGCCAAACAGGAGGCCCAACAGGCCCGGACGGAAGTCGAACAGGAGCGCAACGAGATGGAAGCGCTCTCGGGCCACCTCGAACTCAAAGCCCAGGAGTACAGCGAGGCCCTCGAAGCGGCGGCCGACGGCGACCTGACCGCTCGCGTCGACACCGACAGCATGAGCGACGCGATGGCGGAAGTCGGCACGGAGATCAACAGCACGCTCGACGCCCTGGAAGCCCTCATCGCGGACGTACACGCCTTTACCGGGAACGTGATGGACTCCAGCAAGCGCGTCGAGTCCAACGCCCAGCGGGTCGACCGGGCGAGCCAGCAGGTCTCGAACTCCATCGAGGAGATATTCGAGGGGACGACCGAACAGAACGAGGGGCTCGAATCCGCCGCCGGCGAGATGGAGAACCTCTCGGCGACGGCCCAGCAGGTCGCGTCCTCGGCTCAGCAGGTCGCGGACATGTCCCAGTCGGCCGCCGAAGTCGGCGAGGACGGCCGGGAAGCCGCCCAGGAGGCGATCACCGAGATGAACGCCATCGAGGACCAGACCGAGGCGACCGTCGAGGAGATCACCGCGCTCGACGACGAACTCGACGAGATCGGGGAGATCGTCGGCGTCATCACCTCGATCGTCGAACAGACGAACATGCTCGCGCTGAACGCCTCCATCGAGGCGGCCCACGCCGACGGCCAGGGCGAGGGGTTCGCCGTCGTCGCCGACGAGATCAAGTCCCTCGCCGAGGAGACCAAGGAGGCCGCCGGCGACATCGAGGCCCGGATCGAGCGCATCCAGTCTCAGGCCGGCGAGACCGTCGCGACGATGGAGTCGACCAGCGAGCGGATCACCGAGGGCGTCGGGACCGTCGAGGAGACCGTCGACGCCTTGGAGACGATCGTCGAGTACACCGAGGAGGTCGACACCGGCATCCAGGAGATCGACCGTGCAACCGAGGAACAGGCCCGCACGGCTCAGGAGGTGATGGGGACGATCGACGACCTGACCGGTATCAGCCGACAGACCGCCACCGAGGCCGACACCGTCGCCGGCGCGGCCGAGGACCAGGCGGCCTCGATCGCACAGGTCTCCGACTCCGCCGGTGAACTCCAAGCACGCGCGGCGGAACTGGAATCGCTGCTCGAACGCTTCGAGGTCGACGCTGCCCCGGACGGCGAGGGCGGGCAGGCGACCGCTGCGACCGACGACTAACGATGGATACGATCACGACCTGGTTCACGCTGGGACTGCTTGGCGAACTGCTGGGGACGGCCGTACTGGCCTACGGTTACACGCTCGTCCCCGAGAGCGACAGACGGCGGTACCTCCTGTTGGTCGCGATCCCCGGGATCGCCGTAGTGGCGTACGTACTTCTGTTCCTGGGGATCGGGACGATCCAGAGCGACGGCCACACGGTCTACGTGGTCCGGTACGTCGACTGGCTGTTGACGACGCCGATCAACGTCCTCTACCTGGGGCTGCTGGCCCACGCCTCCCGGCAGGACATCGGCACGCTCGTCGGACTCCAGGCGCTGACGATCGTCTTCGGGTTCGCGGGGGCCGTGACTGCTTCCCCCCTGAGCTACGGGCTGTTCGCGCTCGGCGGAGCGGCCTTTGCCGGCGTCGTCTATCTGCTGTATCGCGATGTCGCGGCCGCCGCGACGGCCTCGCTCTCCGATCTCGAAGCCGGGCTCTACCGGACGCTACGGAACTTCGTGGTCGTCCTGTGGCTGGTCTATCCCGTCGTTTGGCTGTTGAGTCGGGCGGGTATCGGTATCATGGACGTGGAGACGACCGCGCTCGTGATCACGTATCTCGACGTAGTGACGAAGGTCGGCTTCGGCCTGATCGCGCTCTACGGGCGGACGACGCTCGTCTCGGTCGGCGAGACGGACGCCGGGAGTGCGATCGCCGACGACTGAGCCGCTGTTGACGACGTTCCGGTCAGAAAATCCACCCACTCCACGCACGGCCGACGGCGCCGTCAGTGGATGCCCATCGCTTCGATCTGTTCCTGGTACCGGTTCCGGATCGTCACCTCGGTCACCTGTGCCACGTCGGCGACCTCCCGCTGTGTCTTCTTCTCGTTACATAGCAGCGAGGCGGCGTAGATGGCCGCGGCGGCGTAGCCCGTCGGGGACTTGCCCGAGAGCAGGCCCTGCTCGGCGGTCTTGTCGATGATCTCGTTTGCCTTGGACTGGACCTCCTCGGAGAGTTCCAGTTCCGAGGCGAAGCGAGGGACGTACTGTTTGGGGTCGACCGGCTCCATCTTCAGTTCCAGTTCCTGGGCGACGTACCGATAGGTCCGGCCGATCTCCTTCTGTTCGACCCGGGAGACATCGGAGACTTCTTCCAGGCTCCGAGGGATGCCCTCCTGTCGACAGGCCGCGTAGAGGCAGGCCGTCGCGACGCCCTCGATGGAGCGCCCGCGGATGAGGTCCTCGTCCAGCGCGCGGCGGTAGATGACCGACGCGACCTCCCGCACCGAGCGCGGGACACCCAGTGCGGAGGCCATGCGGTCGATCTCGGAGAGCGCGAACTGGAGGTTGCGCTCGCCGGCGTCTTTCGTTCGGATGCGTTCCTGCCACTTTCGTAGTCGGTGCATCTGGCTGCGCTTCTCCGAGGAGAGCGAGCGCCCGTAGGCGTCCTTGTCCTTCCAGTCGATCTGGGTCGTCAGTCCCTTGTCGTGCATCGTCTGGGTCGTCGGCGCCCCGACCCGGGACTTGGACTGTCGCTCCGAGTGGTTGAACGCCCGCCACTCGGGGCCCCGGTCGATGTTCTCGTCCTCGATGACGAGGCCACAGTCCTCACAGACGAGTTCACCGCCCCCGTCGCTCGAAATGGACTCCGACTCACATTCCGGACACGTCTGCTGGCCCGTGTCCTCGGACTCCTGCTCGCGCTCCACCTGGTCCGTGTCCCGCTGGCGCGTCGGCCGTTCCATGTGTTCTTTTAAGGAGAACGTTCTGACCTATATAAATGTTGTGCTGAAAGCAAAAACCTCCCTGACAGCAGGTGACAGCCGGCCACAAGGCATTTACTCGATATTCTTTCCGGACAAATTATCGCCGGCGGCCGTGCCCCACGGACCAGAACGGCCAATAGTCAGACGTGAAAACAGAACTCCCGTCAGGTCATGAGTCAGGGACCGCCCACCGAGGACGAGGACGAGATCGGAACGCTGTTCGATGAACTGGAGGAACTCGAAGCGCTTGTCGACAGTCCAGCCGAACGTGAACAGGTCAGGGACGCGATGCGGGCCGCCACAGAAGTTCAGGACAGCGATCCGGTCGTCTTCGGGCGTGTCGTCTGGGGGTTCGACCGCAGCGACCTCGCGGAGGCGACGCTTGGCTCGCTGTTGTTCGGTATCCCGATGGCGGTCGAGGGTGGGACCATCGACGCCGGCCGGCACATCGCTCGGCACCCGCTGTTTCTCCTCGGGACGCTCGTGGCCGCCATCGCGATGGTCATCGGTATCCTCTACGTCGCCGATATCCAGGACGTGCGCGTCGCGAACGCCATCTTCGGGTTCGTCCCACGCCGGCTGGTCGGGGTGACCGGGACCGCCTTCTTCGTCTCGGTCACACTGCTTACGTCCTGGGGGATGGTCGAGTGGTCGACGGAGTCGGCGGCCCTCCTCGAATCGCTCTCGATCTGTACCGTCGCGTTCGTTCCCATGTCGATCGGCGCCGCACTGGGGGATATCCTCCCGGGGAGCTGACCACCGAACCGACAGTGTGTCACCGACTCACGGTGTCCGGGGCGTTTGGCAATCGTTAAAAGCCGCGGTCGGATACGGGGTGGTATGAGCGAGAGCCAACAGAAGCGGACGCAGAAATGCGTCTCGTGTGGCATCAACATTGCCGGCACGAACGCCGCTGCGTTCAAGTGTCCCGACTGCGGGCAGCAGATCTACCGGTGTGCGACCTGCCGGAAGCAGAGCAACCTGTACAAGTGTCCTGACTGCGGCTTCACGGGGCCATAACGATGGGGAAAGTCGCTGCCAAGATCAAGGTCATGCCACAGAGCCCGGAAGTCGACCTCGACGACCTCCAGGAACGCCTGGAAGGTGCGCTTCCGGAGGGTGCCAAGATCAAGGGCTTCGAGCGTGACGACGTGGCCTTCGGGCTCGTCGCGCTGTTCCCGACGGTCATCATCCCGGACGAGTCCGGTGGGACCGACGCCGTCGAGGAGGCCTTCGCCGATGTCGACGATGTCGAATCCGTCGATGTCGACAGCGTCGGCCGCCTGTAACGCTGCACCGCGGTTTTCTCGTTTCCGCTCGTCCGCGTAGTCGCATCTCCAGGCGTCCGTGTCGCGGCCGCGGAACGCACGTTTTATTAGGGCGACCGGACAAGCGGAGGGCAAGAATGCCTAGTTCCAACGGACCCCTCGAAGGGACGCGTAACAAGCTCAAGAACAAGCCACGCGACCGCGGCATGTCACCGCCCCAGCGCTCGGTCGAGCAGTTCGAGACCGGTCAGAAGGTCCACCTCAAGATCGACCCGTCCGTTCCGGACGGCCGATTCAACCCGCGCTTTGGCGGCCAGACCGGCACCGTCGTCGGCGAGCAGGGCACCGCCTACAAGGTCGAGATCGTCGACGGCGGCAAATCGAAGACGGTCATCACCAAGCCCGCGCACCTCCGCAGCCAGGAATAACTGCATGACCATCTTCAAAGAAAAGGTCAGCGAGGAGTACCTGACGACCGCCGAGACGAAAGAGATCCTCGAAGGGCTGGAGATGGAGCGGGCCGCCGACGAGGACCGCGAGATGCGCTACGAACTCAAGCGCGCAATCGAGCACGTCAACCGGTTCACGCTGCTCGATCCGGCGGAGTCCCGCGAGTTCGTCGACCAGCTTCAGGAACTGGAGAAAGTCGACGAGGCCACCGCGTACAAGATCGCCAACCTCCGCCCGCTCGACCGGGACGAACTCCGTGCCGTGTTCGCACAGGAACGGTACTCGCTGTCGGGCGACGAACTCGACGAGATTCTCGGCATCGTCAGCCAGTACGCCTGAGCGCGGTCGACAGCCCCGTTTTTCCGTCCGCTCGTCGCTGCGGCCTGTCGGCGACGGCGCCGACGCCCGGCGCGGTCGGGATAGTCCGTATCCCTCGCCATTAAGTGTGCTCTGGTCGTACCGCAGTCTATGAGTGACACGGAGAGCGACGACGGTGCAACTATGACGGGTGTCGTCATCGATGTCCTCCCCCACGGGCGGGCCTCGGACGACCGTCCCCAGCACCAGAAAGATCCGCTCGCGTTCGTCCTCGGGATCGAGGAGTTCTACATCTACGAACTCGTCTTGGACGGTGACTCGGATGTCTCGATCGGTGACCGGGTCGATCTGACTGCCTTCGGCCGTATCAACGAGGTCGACTTCGAGGACCTCCCGAGCGGGGCCCGCTCGGAACTGGAGTACGTGGTCGAGGAGGTCGTCGAGGACAACGAGCGGCGGTTCGTCGACTTCTACAACGACGCCCAGCCGATCACCCTCCGCCTCCACCAGTTGAACCTCCTGCCGGGAATCGGGAAGAAACTGCGCAACTCGATCCTCGACGAGCGCAAACGCAAGCCCTTCGAGAGCTTCGAGGACCTCCAGGAGCGTGTCAGCGGCCTCCACAATCCCGAGGAAGTCCTCGTCGAGCGGATCCTGGAGGAACTGCGTGAGGACGACCTGAAGTATCGGACGTTCGTGCGCCGGTCGGAGCAAGGCGAGGGCGAGTGAAGCGAGGCCTCGAAGCGGAACGGAGAGAGCGGAGCCGTGGAGCAAGGCGAGGGCGAGTGAAGCGAGGCCTCGAAGCGGAACGGAGAGAGCGGAGCCGTGGAGCAAGGCGAGGGCGAGTGAAGCGAGGCCTCGAAGCGGAACGGAGAGAGCGGAGCCGTGGAGCAAGGCGAGGGCGAGTGAAGCGAGGCCTCGAAGCGGAACGGAGAGAGCGGAGCCGTGGAGCAAGGCGAGGGCGAGTGAAGCGAGGCCTCGAAGCGAGACGGGTCGGCCGACAGCGCGAGTAGGCGACTTTTTCAATCGCGGCCCGTCTACGGGGGGTAATGACCGACACAGCGACCGGTGGGCGTGATCCCGACGCGCTCGTCCGCCGGGCCGGCAAACGCGCCGACACCCGCCAGGACCAGCACTTCCTGGTCGACGACCGCGTGCTCGACCGGATTCCCGACTACGCGACCGAGACAGGGATGGACTGCTCGCACGTCCTCGAAGTCGGTGCGGGCCCCGGCGCCCTGACCGATCGGTTGCTGACCGCGGCCGACCGCGTGACCGCCATCGAGCGCGACCCCGACTTCGCGGCCCACCTCCGTCAGGAGTTCGCCGACGAGATCGGCACCGATCGACTGACCGTCGTCGAGGGGGACGCCCTGGAGGTCGACCTTCCCGACTACACCGCGAGTATCTCGAACCTCCCGTACGGCGCGTCCTCGGAGATCGCCTTCCGGCTCCTCCCCCGACAGCGGCCGACAGTACTGATGTTCCAACAGGAGTTCGCCGAGCGGATGGCCGCCGAGCCCGGGACCGACGACTACGGCCGGCTCTCGGTCACCGCCGGCCACTACGCCGAAGTCGAGGTCGTCGAGACGGTGCCGAAGGAGGCGTTCGACCCGCAACCTCGCGTGACGAGCGCGCTCGTACGGACGACGCCACGTGAGCCCGACTACTCGGTGCCTGACGACGACTTCTTCATGGACTTCCTGCGGGCGGTGTTCACACAGCGCCGGAAGACGATGCGCAACGCCGTCCGGAACACGGTCCACATCTCGGGCCTGGGCGACGCGGACGCCGTCGTCGAGGCGGCCGACGAGGACCGCATGAGCGCCCGTGCGGGCAACCTGACCCCGGCGGAGTTCGCCGCGCTGGCGACGCTGGCCCACGAGGTCGGCGAGCCGGAGGCGTAGGATGGGCGACGGAGACAGCGGCCGGCCGTCGCTGGCCGACCAGCGCGGGGTCGAATCCGTCTACCAGCCCGCGGAGGACTCGGCACTCCTGGCTCGGACTGCCCGCGAGCACGTCGTACCGGGGACGCGAGCACTGGACGTAGGCACCGGCTCGGGCTACGTCGCCGCGGAGATGGCCGACGCGGGCGCCGACGCGGTGGGGGTCGATCTCAGCCCGCTGGCGTGCCGCCAGGCCTACGAACACGGTGTTCCGGTCGTCCGGGGGAACCTCGTCGACCCCTTTCAGTCCGGGAGTCTCGACTTGGTGGCGTTCAACCCGCCGTACCTCCCGACGCCGTCCGAGGCCGAGTGGGACGACTGGATGGAACACGCCCTCTCGGGCGGCGAGGACGGGCGTCGGCTCGTCGATCCGTTTCTGGCGTCGGTCGGCAGAGTGCTCGCGCCGGACGGCGTGGCGTTGCTCCTAGTCAGCAGTCTCACCGATCCCGACGCAGTCCTCGAATACGGGGCCGATCACGGCCTCACCGGCGAGCGCGTCGCCAGCGAGAGCCATCCGTACGAGGAACTCGTCGTCCTGCGGTTCTCGCCCAAATAATTACTTCAGAGCATTTTTTCGAATAGGAAATATTAAAGCCCGTCATTTCGTATCCCGGTGTAATGACACAGGTAGTTGCCACGACCCCCGGTCTGTTCCCGCTCCCGGACTGGGCCAAAGACGAACTGGCCGACCTGAAGGGCCACCAGAAGACAGACCTCGTCTCCGGCGACGAGGGCGCCGAGATCGAGGACGCCTACGACCGCGTCCGCGCCGAACTGATCGAGACACAGCACGACGCCGGCCTCGACCGGATCGTCGAGGGACAGGGCCGCTGGGACGACATGCTCGCACACCCGCTTGCGGTCCACAGCGAGGTCGAGACCCGCGGGATCGTCCGCTACTACGACAACAACAACTTCTACCGAGAGCCGGTCGTCCAGGGCGACCTCTCCGCCGACGGTGGCGACGTGGCTGCGGACCTCGGCGCCGCGGCCGACCACGTCGACGAGGGCCTCCAGGCGGTCCTCCCCGGACCGTACTCGCTGGCCGACCTGGCGACCGACGAGCACTACGGTGACGAGGCGGAGTTCCTCTCCGCGGTCGCCGACTTCCTCGCCGAGGAGGTTCGCTCGTTCCCCGAAGTCGAGACGCTGTTCCTGCTGGAACCGTCGCTGGTCGAGAACGCGCCCGAGGACGGCGCCGACGAGCGCGCGAGCGAGGCCGTCGACGCCGTCGCGAGCGCCGCCGACGCCGAGGTCGTCACCCACACCTACTGGGGTGCGCTCGAAGAGAAGGTCTACGCGCATCTGATGGACGCCGACATCGACGCCATCGGCTTCGATCTGATCGCCGACCACGACAAGAACGTCTACAACGTTCAGGAGTACGGAACCAAGGACGATGTCGCCCTGGGCGTCGTCGACGGGCAGAACACGCTCGTCGAGGCCCCCGAGACGATCCGTGACCGGATCGACTGGTTCGAACAGCAGACAAACACCACGTACGACACCGTCTACGCGACCGCGAACACAGAGCTGTTTTACCTCCCGGTCAACAAGTTCGCGGACAAACTGGAAGCGCTCGCAAACGCAGCCGATCTGGAGGAGGTCGAAGCATGACAGGCCCACGAGAGCAGTTCCGACCGGCGAATCACCCCAACGACAACTTCCTGCTGACGACCGTCGTCGGCTCTTACCCCAAACCCAAGTGGCACGACCGCGCCCGCGAACAGTTCGAGGACGAGGACGCCGACTTCGGTGAGGAGGAGTGGGAGGAGTCGAAAGACGACGCCTCGCGGCTCATCACCCACGAACACGAGCGCTGTGGGATCGACGTGGTGTGTGACGGCGAGATGCGGCGCAACGAGATGGTCGAGTACTTCGCCCACCGGATCGACGGCTACGAGTTCAACGGCCGCGTGAAGGTGTGGGGACACAACTACTTCGACAAGCCGAGCGTCGCCGACGAGGTCGAGTACGGCGAGCAGTGGCTCGTCGAGGAGTTCGAGTTCACCGACGAGGTGGCCGAGCGTCCGGTCAAGGTCCCGATCACGGGCCCGTACACCCTGGCGAACTGGTCGTTCAACGAAGTGTACGACAGCGAGGAGCAACTGGCCTACGAACTCGCGGACCTCGTCAACGAGGAGATCGAGGCGCTGGTCGAGGCCGGCGCCCGCTACATCCAGATCGACGAGCCCGCCCTCGCCACGACGCCGGACGACCACGCCATCGTCGGCGAGTGTCTCGAACGCATCGTCGACGACATCCCCGAGGACGTGCGCCTCGGGCTTCACGTCTGTTACGGCGACTACTCCCGGATCTACCCGGAGATCCTCGACTACCCCGTCCACGAGTACGACCTCGAACTCGCCAACGGCGACTACGAGCAACTGGACGTGTTCAAGGACCACGAGTTCACGAAGGACTTCGCGATGGGGGTCCTGGACGCTCACACGGCCGAAGTCGAGTCGGTCGAGGAGATCAAGGACAACATCAAGAAGGGACTGGAAGTCGTGCCGCCCGAACGGCTCACCGTCTCCCCGGACTGCGGCGTGAAGCTCCTGCCCCGCGAGATCGCACGCGGCAAGATGGAGAACATGGTGCAGGCGGCACGCGAGATCGAGCAGGAACTCGACGCCGGTGAGATCGACGTGGTCGCGAGCGGTGCGCAAGCGAGTGCGGACGACTAAGCGAGGGACGCGAACGGAGAGGGATCGCAGGTCACCGAGGTAGTCGGGCGGCATCGCCGTTCGACGACACGGTGAACCGCTTCACCGGACACCCGAGCGAACGTAGTGAGCGAGGGTCCGGCCTTTTTCCCCACGTTTTTACCCGGAGTGGTAGCCGAGCACCACGAGGCTACCCGACGAGGTAAAAAGTGGGAGCGACATGGTGCAGGCGGCACGCGAGATCGAGCAGGAACTCGACGCCGGTGAGATCGACGTGGTCGCGAGCGGTGCGCAAGCGAGTGCGGACGACTAAGCGAGGGAACCCACCGGCCGACTCTGGTGAAGGTTTCACACTCGACACGCAGCCGTTTGGATCGCCGGATCGGCACCTCTCTAGACGAAGTACTGTTCGACGATAGTCGAACTACGTTACGTCGTTAGATACTTCGAACGCACCACAATCGCCAGCAGAATCGATACAGACTACGTACCAGATTGTCGATATTGGATGCAGAGATAAAAACGTAAGTGTACGGAATTAGCACTTGATAGGCCTTCTGTAGCGTATTTTCTTACGAAGGCATTAATGTGTAAGTGCCGCTACATAATCTTGGGAAAGAGTTTAGTTGTCGTCAGGTAAATCTCAGAGCGAGAGAGCTATGACAGGCGACACACACCTCCGAGCGGAACTGTATCTCCGGGGAGACACCTACGGGACCTTCGACGCACAACAGCAGGTCCTCAATCGGGTCAAGCGACTCGAAGCAAACGGTGTCTTCAGCGAGTCGATGCTCGCCGGGGAGTGGCAGCGTATCCGGACGATGGCCGAGGACAAACGTTCCGGAGCGCTGGCGACCTACGAGGAGTTCCGCGACTGGGCCGACCGGAACAGCTACTCCCTGGAGCCGGCCTTCGAGCGCCGGACCCGGAGCTTCGTCGGGCTGGATCGGGTCGACGACGTGGTCGTCTTCCCCGTGGTCTCGCTGGCGATGTACGACGGGAGCCAGCTGAAGGGCGTGTTCCCGTGTACGGACGAGGACAGGACCTACACCGTCGGCGACGCCCTCGAAGCGTTCGAGCGCGGTGACGCCGACTGGCTGGCGCAGTTCGACTCGGTCACGGTGGGCCGGACCCAGCCGTGGCTCGAACCGGGCGTCGACGTGACGCCCTAACCGCGCAGCGCTTCGACCGGTTCCTCGCTGGCCGCTTTCCAGGCGGGATAGAGCCCACTGAGGATGCTCGTGACCACGCCGAAGGCAAAGGCCGACCCGACGTACCACGCGTTGGCGAGCCTGAACACCGCCGTCGCGTCGCCGACGGTGTAGTGATTGATCGCCAGCCCCGCGCCGATGCTCAACACGACGCCGATCAGGCCGCCGACGACTCCCAGCAACGCGGCCTCCATCAACATCACCTTCAGTACGTCGCGTTTCTGGTAGCCGACCGCCCGGAGAACGCCGATCTCCTCGCGGCGCTCGACGGTCGACATCAGCATCACGTTCAGGATCGAGATGCCGGCGACCAGCAGCGAGATCGAGGCGATCCCGACCAGGATGGTGTTGACGATCTGGAAGGTCTGGCGGATCTGATCGACGAGCGAACCGAGTTCGCTGACCTGGACACGCTCCTCCCGGTCGTTGAGTTCCTGACGAATCCGCATCGCGGTCGCGTTCGCCTCCGAGCCCGAAGGCGCGGTGATGTACACCTGCGAGTAGCCGGGGTCGTCGATCTGGTTCGACGGGACGATCACGCGGTTCGCGGGGTTGAGCTGGGAGAACGTCTCCCCGTCTTCGAGCACCGCTCGCACCCGGACCGAGGTCCCGTTGACCGTGATCGTGCTCCCGCTGTCGATGTCGTACTCCTCTGCGATCGAACTTCCCACGAGGGCACCTGAACGGAACGGTTCGGGGACCCGCCCGTCACTCGCTGTGTACACCTCCGCTGGATTGTCGATTCCGTATATGAACTCCTGTGACGATCTGTCCCGTGCGTACTGGACTTCGACGATATCGGTTCGTACGGGTGTGACCGTCGTCCCTGGTCCGACGACCCGCTGGATGTCCCGGATGTCCCGGTCGTTCAGGTACTCGACGCCCTCGTTGGTGTTCGGTGACACCGTCACCTGGTTCCCGATGTCTCCGAGGTTCTGCGTGATCGAGTACCGCAGCGAGACGCCGAACATCCCCAGCGACGCGATGGCGATGACGCCGATGACGATGCCCAGTGCCGCGAGCAGCGAGCGCATCTTGGTCCGCGTGAGGTTCCGCCGTGCCATCAGTGCCGCCGGGAACCGGCGGTAGATCGGTTCAAGCATCGATCTCCTCCCGACCGATCGTCCCGTCGACGAGATGGACCGTCCGGTCGACGTACTGGTTGACGAGTTCGTCGTGGGTGACCGCGACGATCGCGACGTTCTCCTCGTCGGCGATCCGTTGGAACTCGTCGAGGATCTTCCGCCCGGTCTTCCGATCGAGGTTCCCCGTCGGCTCGTCCGCGAGGACGATCCGCGGGTCGTTGATCAGCGCCCGGGCGATGGCGACGCGCTGTTTCTGCCCGCCGGAAAGTTCGTCCGGCCGGTGGTCGAGTCGGTCGCCCAGCCCCATCCGTTCGAGGAGGTCGACGGCCCGCGGACGGGTGTCGGGGTTCCGGTCGAACAGTTGCGGGACTTCGACGTTCTCGACGGCGTTCAGCGTCGGCAGCAGGTAGAAGTGCTGGAAGACGAACCCGATCTTCCGTTTCCGGAGCGCGGTCCGCTTCCGGTCGCCGAGGTTCGTCACGTCCCGCCCGTCCAGCAGGACCGTCCCCTCGGTCGGGGTCGAGAGCAACCCCAGGATGTTCAGGAGCGTCGTCTTGCCACTCCCGCTGGGACCCATGATCGAGACGAACTCGCCGGCGTCAAGCGTGAAGTCGATCCCGCCGAGCGCCTCGAGCACCTGGCCGCCGGTCCGGTACCGCTTGACGAGGTGTTGCGCGTCGATGACGCTCATATCTCCTCGTCACCGCGGCGATACCACCTGACGAGGACGACGACGATGACCAGCGCGGCGATTGCGCCGACACCGACGACGGGCAACAGACCGCCGAAGAGGCCGCCCCCACCGCCGTTGGCGTTCTGGTTCGGTCGGACGGGGACGGCCGGCTCTGCTGCCGTTACGTCGACCCGGAAGGTCTGGCGTTCGCGCTCGCCGTCGACGAGGTAGCTGACTTCGACCGGGACCGACGTGACGTTCCCGTCGGTCCGGGCGTAGACATCGAAGGAGACGAAGTCACTGGAGGGGACCGTCCCGACGAAGTACTCCTTGTTCGGGAACGCGGGCGTGACCTGCTCCGTGTCGACCACCGAGACGAGGACGCTGTTCGCCTCGGTCATGCCGACGTTGCTCGCGCTGCCAGAGATCTGGAGCTGTCCGCCCTGGCGAACGACATCGAGGCCGGTCAAGGTGATCGCCCCCGGCGCCGACCGGAGTTCGGTCGTCGTCGTCGTCGTCCGCTGGCGCGTCCCGACCTCGTACTCCGCGGCCACGTCGACGTTTGCCATCGGCTCGGTGAGCGTGGCGTTGAGTCGGACCGACTCCGAGGTGCCCGCGGGGATCTCCTCGACGATCGACCGCCGGAACGTCGCGTTGTCCGAGGTGGCGGTGACGACGACGCTCTCGACCGGGGTGTTCCCCTGGTTGATAACGTCGACCGACAGCGCGCGGTCTTCGCCGCTCCCGACCGGCGAGGCGTCGAGCGAGACGCCCTCACGCAGTCCGTCCGGCCGGATCGTCTTCGTCCGGGTCACCGTCCGCTGGGTGTCACCGTTGATGGTGTAGTGGAGTGTCGCACTCACGGGCTGGGTCCCGGACCGCTCGGGTCGGAACCTGAACGACGCCGTCTGGACCTGGTTGCTGTCGATCGAGGCGAAGACGGTTCTGTCCTCGATCATCTCGACCGTCCGGCCGTCGACCACCAGTTCGACGTTCGAGATCGGTGTGTCGAGCCCGTTCGCGATGGTGACCGTCCCGCTCGACTCGACGCCGACGACGGACTCGTTGGTCTTGATGTCCAGCTGTGGGTGCCGTTCACGAACGTTTACCGTCACCGGGTACCGGAGCTGCACCGCGTTCCCCGTGGCGGTGTTGACACCGTAGACGAACACGCGGATGTCCCGTTTCCCCTCGGTGTCGAAGGTGTAGGTCAGTGGCACGTCGAGTTCCGATCCCGGTGAGATCGTCCCGACGCTTTCGATCCGCTTGAGTTCGTCGACGCCGAAGCCGCTCCCCCGGAGCGCGACCGAGCGGATCTCCAGGGAGCCGTTGCTGCTCTCTAGGTTCCTGATCGTCGGCGTGATCGTGACCGTCTCGCCCGGCGCGGGCGAACTCGGTGAGAGTGTCACGTCCGCGACGGAGGCGTTGACGCCGTTTGCCGTCACGGCGATCGGGACAGTTCCGACCAGTACCATCAACCCGACCAACAGGGCGGTCAGGCGACGCATTCGACACCCCCCGCCACCGCTACTCGTTGGAGGTGCAGTTCGACATCGCCGACAGGGACCACTGTCATGACCGGCCCTGCGGCCACAAATCGTATAAGCTTGGCTCTTTCGGCTGCGAGGAGACAGCGTGTCAGGTCGGGAGCGCGTCGATCAGCCGCTCGAACTGTTCGCGGTACTGCGCCTCCGCACGCGCCGTCGCCAGCCCCGACTCGTCGGCGAAGACGGCGTCGAAGCCGGCCATCCGCCAGAGCAACGTCGAGAGCTGATACAGCGGCCGTCGCTCCTCGTAGCCCTGTGCGAAGTCCATCGGACGAAACTCCCTGTATCCGGTGTGGAACCGCTGGCGGAGCGTCTCCTTGACGTGTGGATCGTCGAACGAGGAGTCTATGAAGAGAAACTCGGTCTGTGCGAGGTTGTACTCCGGCAGTGCGGCCAGCACGTCCTGCCAGTCGAGCACGGCCGTGATCGGCCGCTGGTCGTCGGGCTCGAAGAGGAGGTTCGCCGGCCGGAAGTCGTCGTGGACCAGCCGCGGGATGCCGTCGTCGGGGACGATATCCAGCGCCGGTTCGATCCGGTCTCTGGCGCGGGTCGTGAGGTTCTCGAACGGCGTCCCGTCGAGCCGCGTCAGGTGAGCGCGGGTGAGCTGCTCGAAGTAGTCCCGCCAGCTCCCCATCCAGTCCCGGACGATGATCCGGTCGTTGTGCAGGTCCAGGCGGCCGAAGGCCTCGAACCCGATCTCCGAGTGCATATCCCCCAGGACCCGCCCGGCCTGGGTCATCACGCGCTGTCGTTCGTCCTCGGTGAGCGTCGCGAACTCCTCGGCGAGGTTGCGCCCGTGGACCCGTTCGGTGACGAAGTACGGCGGGACATCCGCCTCGGGCTCCTGTTTGAAGACGAGGATCCGCGGCACCGGAACGTCGGTCCGGTCGGCGACGTACTCGTGGAGCCGCGGTTCGACCTCGAACGGGATGTTGCCCTCGGGCTTGAACTTCACGACCACCTCGTACTCCTCGCCCCCGTGAGCCATCGTCACGATGTAGACATCACTCTGGTGCCCCCCGCCTGGCGTCTGGAAGGTGAACCCGTCGTGGTCGGGTCCGGACTCCCGGAGGACCGCTGCGATATCCGATTCCGGCGTCGACACTACGACCCGCTATGCGAGAGGGACAGATAAAACTGGTAGTCACGCCGTCCGGGGGCTGTCCCGGCGACCGGGAGAGACAGTGACTTGACGGACCGGGCCGGAAAGAGACGTATGCCAGCACTCGTGTTGGTCGCCGGGGTCGCCCGGACCGGCGTCATCGGCGACGGCGAGACGATCCCGTGGCACTACGAGCAGGACGAACAGCAGTACAAGTCCCGTGTCTCGGGACACCCCGTGATCGTGGGTCGCCGAACCTGGGCGAGCATGACCGACGTGGCGGGCACACATCCCGTCGTGGTCACGAGCACGCCCGACGAGTACGAGGCCGAGAACGCCACGTTCGTCTCGTCGGTTCCCGCAGCGGCCGAGGCGGTCGCCGCCCACGGCGAGACGGGCTACGTCATCGGCGGCCAGTCCATCTACTCGATGTTCCTCCCGTACGCCGACCGCGCATTCGTCTCGGAGCTCCCGGCGGTCGCCAACGGGGCGGCGGTGTTCCCGTATCTCGGGACCGACTGGACCGTCACCGGCACCGAGCGCTACGACGAGTTCGATGTCGTCGAGTACACCAACGAGGACCCACTGCCGCCCGCGGCCGCCGAGAGATAGCGACGCGAGCCACCGCAACCGCCAACGCTTACCCTGCGCAGTCCTACCGATCGACTATGCACACGGTCGACGCGGCGGGACTCGCGATCGGCGACGACCAGCCACCACGCATCATGGGTGTGCTGAACGTCAGCAAGGAGTCCCCCTACGACCCCTCCGTCTACGACGAGCCCGACGAGGCGGCGGCCTACGTCGACGAGGAGCTGATCGGCGAAGGCGCCCACATCGTCGACGTGGGGCTGGAGTCGGCGAACAAGCGCCTCGACGTGCTCTCGGCCGAACAGGAGCTCGACCGGCTGGAGACGGCCGTCGAGACGATCGAATCGGTCGGCGGCGACGCGGTCTTCTCGATCGAGACCCGCTACGCCGAGGTCGCCGAGGCGGCACTCGACGCCGGCTTCGACATGGTCAACGACATCTGTGGTTTCGCCGACCCGGCGATGCCCGAGATCTGCCGGGAGTACGATGTCGCCGTCGGGAAGATGGCGAGCCCGCCGGATCTGGAGCGGCCCGGCGCCGTCGACGACGTGGACTGGGCGACCGCCCGCTCGCCGGAGTGGGCCGAGCGAGCCGACTACGTCGACCGGGTCTACGAGGCGCTGAAACAGCACGGACTGACCGAGAAGACGATCGTCGACCCCGCCTTCGGCGGGTGGAGCGAGCGCAAGACGCTCGAAGACGACCGAGCGACGTTCCGCCGCCTGCGTGAGTTCCGCGGGTTCGGACAGCCGATCCTCGTCTCGATCAACCGGAAGAACTTCCTCCGGTCGCTGGCCGACCGCTCGACCGAGGCGGCCCTGCCGGTGAGCCTCGCCGCGACCTCGATGGCGGTCGAACGGGGCGCACACGTCGTCCGGACACACGATGTCGCCGAGACGCTGGACGCCGCCACGATCGGCGGCGCGTTCGCCGAACGGGGGCGGACGGTCGACGGTGAGGTGACCGTCAGCGAACTCGACGTGCGAACCGCCGGCGACGTGGCGCGACACCTCGAACGGATCGGCGCGGATCGAGCGGCGGGCGAGCCGTTCGTCGGTCGCGTCTTCGAGCTCTCGGGGCTCGGACCGGCGGCGGTCGAGGCGCTCGACGCCGCCGTCGCCGACACCGGCGTGGTGGTCCGTGGCGGCACCAACGGCGTCCTCGTCGGCGGGTCGCTGGCCGAACTCACCGGGCTCGCGGACGCGCTCGACGACGAAGCCACGGCGGACGCGCTCTCGCGTGCCCTCGGGAAGTAAGATGGACTACCGCCAAGAGCGGGTCACGACGCTGCACGACCTGACCGACCCGGTCCCCGACGCGCCGGTGACAGAGAGCGCCGTCGTCGTCCCCATCGCCGGGGAGTCACTCGCCGATGTCACTCCCGAGTACGTCTTCGGCCCGCTGGAGACGGTCGACCCCGGTGAAGTCGTCGTTCCCCTCAGGACGCCGGCCGGCGTGGCCGAGGGGTTCCGGGAGTGGGTCGCCGACTACGATCTGGACGTGACGACGCTGTGGTGTGACGCGCCGGCGATCGAGACGCTGCTCGAATCCCGCGGGATCGGGGGAAATCGAGGGAAGGGCCGGGATGTCTGGCTCGGCGTCGGCGTCGCGGCCGCCCGGGCCGACTACGTGGCGGTCCACGACGCCGACGCCCGGACCTACTCGTCTGCGGTCGTCCCCCGCCTCCTCGCTCCGCTCGCGATGGAGCACGACTTCGTCAAAGGGTACTACGCCCGCGTCGAGGATGGGCGCCTCTACGGGCGGCTCGTCCGGCTGTTCGTCGCGCCGCTGTTGCGCGCACTCGGAGACCGACACGACGCCGACATCGTCCGCTATCTCTCGGCGTTTCGGTACCCGCTGGCCGGGGAGTTCGCCTTCACCGCCGAGGCTGCCCGAAAGCTCCGGGCACAGCGTGCCTGGGGGCTGGAGATCGGGATGCTCGGGGAGACCTTCGACGTGGTCGGCCCCGACCGCTCCGCACAGGCCGATCTGGGCGTGCACCGCCACGACCACAAGCCCGTCAGCGGACGCGGCGGCCTCTCGGGGATGGCCGACCAGGTCGGCCAGGCGCTGTTTCGGGCCCTCGAAGAAGGCGGTGTCGACCCCGACTACGGAACGCTGCCGGATGCGTACCGCGACGCCGCGACCCGGTTGGTGTCACAGTACGCCGCCGACGCGGCGTTCAACGGGCTGGAGTACGACACCGAATCCGAGCGCGAGCAGGTCGACGCGTACGTCTCCGGCGTCCAGCCACCGGGGCCGGACAGTCGGCTCCCGGCGTGGGACGACACCGACCTCTCCCCGGCCGCGGTGCTCGATGCCGGCCGGCTCGGGAACTCGCTGCCCAACGGGTCCCGGAGCGACTGAGAGCCGCCCCCGGTCACTCCCCGATCGGCTCGATGTCGTCCCGGCGCCCGTCGAGGACGGCGAAGGGTTCGCCGCGGCGCCGTTCGAGCCAGCCGAGGAGCCGTTCGGCCCACCACAGTTTCCGGCGTTTCTCCGGGTCGACAGCGGGGTCGTCGAAGTCCCACCCGACGAAGGTCAGTTCGGCCGCGCCGAAGTGGTCTGCGAGAAACGCCGCCCGGTCACCGTCGGTGAATCCTCCGAAGTTCACGACCGGGGGTGTCGGTTCGGCCTGTGTGGTCGGGACGACCGCGGCGAAGTCGAAGGTCGGGACGTGTGTCTCGACGGCCGGCACGTTGTCCCCGTGGGCGTGGACGGCGACGGGGGTTCCGGCCTCGCTCAGTGCCCGTGTCGTCTCGGGGTTCTTGTCCAGGTCGGTCACCTGACAGTCGACCTCGACGCCGACTGTCTCCAGGCGGTCCGCCGCCGTCGAGGCAGCCAGGACCAGATCGGCCGCCGCGGCCCGGTCGGCGTCGCGCTCCAGTGACGGCCCGGCACCGGCGATGGCGACCGTCGCGTCGTCGATCGCCAACTCGGTCGGATCGTACGTGTCGGCGTCGCCGATCAGTCCCGCGAGAACGTCCCGCGCTCGCTCGTCGCCCGACCGGTCGTAGCCGAAGTCGTCGAGGAGCGCGGCGTACACCGGCTCCCAGGTATCGAAGTGCATAGCAGTCGCTGTCCAGTGAGCGCCGAGATAAAGCGGATTTAGCCGAAATGGCACGTCCGTGTACCCCTACCCGGGTGCCCTTTCGGCTTTCACCCTCTCGTTCTGACGCATCCGGTATAAGTTTTCTCTTACTCACCCCTTTGTTGCCGGGTGAGCAGACGGGCGTCTGACGGTGTGAGCGGGCCACAGGCCGGTATCGGCACGCTGACAGCGCCGAACGGAGCGCCCCGCTCGACTTGTCTGACGCGGGCGCGCTCCGGTCACACATCGCGCTCTTTTAGTCTCGGAGCCGTCTACAGCGCGCCATGAAGGTCAACATCGGGCTTCGAGGATGGCGGTTCGACGACGATGTCCTCGACGACGACGGTCGTGTGCGTCCGCTGGGCACCCTCGACCCCGAGACGAGACAGCGGTTGCTGGTGCTCGCACGGCGGGTCGTCGATCCGTGTGACGCCTGCCGGATGGTCGAAGGCGCAGCGACCGAAGACTGCAACGTCGCCGAGGTCATCTACGGCGAGCCAAACGGGGAAGTCGTCCTCTGTTCGGCCCACGAACCCGACTTCATCTACTGGTTCCGGGAACTCGGCGGCGACGAGTACGCTGGCGAGACCGACATGCGGCGGGCGTTCCACGAGTGGTTCGTCGAGGGCGGCCGTGCCCCCGAGGACTACGAGGGGCTCGAACACGTCGACGAGGACCCCACGGCCGTCCCGGAGGCCCCTTCCCGGTCGGAAGCGATACCGGGGATCGAGGAAGAACTCGACGCGGTCGACGAGGACGACCTCGCCTCGATCGACATCGACCTCGACGATCTGGACGTATGATCGCGGTCGCCGTCGTCGACGCGGAGACGCCGGGCAACGTCGGCACGATCGCCCGGTCGATGAAGAACTTCGGCCTCTCGGAGTTGCTGCTCGTCGACCCGCCCGAACTGGACCCCGACGGAGAAGCCTACGGCTTCGCCGGACAGGCCCGGGACGATATCCTCCCGGAGGCAAGGACCGTCCCGTTCGAGCATATCGTCGAGAACTACCACACGGTCGCCTGTACGGCGGTCCCCAACGAGGACGCGAGCAGTCACGTCCGCTACCCGGCCGTGACGCCGCGGGACCTCGCGGACTCGCTGGCCGATGTCGAGGGCGATGTCTGTGTCGTCTTCGGCCGCGAACGGGTCGGCCTGCACAACGACGAACTCGCCCGCTGTGACGAGATCTGTTCGATCCCCGCAAGCGCCGACTACCCGGTGTTGAACCTCGGCCAGGCCGCGACGATCGTCTGCTACGAACTCCGGGATCTGACTGTCGAGCGCGATCAACACCCCGAGTCGCTGCACACGACCGCAGCGGCCGTGGCCGTCGAGGGACTCCACGACGAGTTCGGGACCTTCCTGGAGGCTATCGGCCACGCCGAGGAGAAACGACCCAAGACACGGCGGATGTTCCGCCGGGTGCTCGGCCGCGCCCGGCCGACCGGGCGTGAGGTCCGGACCATGCGGGGCCTGTTCCGCCGGGCGAGAGAGGGGATCGACCGGCGCGAGGAGTAGCTCAGTCCATGGCGCTGGGGCGCTCGCTCCGTTCGAGGTACGTCGCGGTCAGATACCGGTCGATCCGGTCGACGATCTCGGCGTCGTAGGTCCAGAAGCCCCGATACGTGTTCGGTTCGTCGAGTTCGAACGAGAGGAGCGCGCCCGTCGTTTCGGGGTCGCCGGCCCCGTCGAAGACGACGAACCACGAGTCGGTCAGTTCCGCGGTGTCCTCGCCGTGGCGGGTCAGCCCGTCGATCGGGACATCGGCGTCCGGCGCGCCGTACAGGTGGATGTCGATGTCGTGATCCGCCAGCCGGCGATAGATCCGCAGGCTCTCGGGATCGTCGACCAGCCGCGAGAACGCCTGGAACCCGGTGTGGAGTCGTCCGCTCCCGGTACGGGCGGCGAGTAACTCGATGTTGTGGCTCACGTCGACGAGCAGTGCCTTTTCGGTCGCTCCCGTCCCGAACACGGACCCGTCCAGCCGCGAGAGCAGGTCGCTGGTCCGTCGCGCGTCGAACACGTCCGTCTCGTCCTCGTCGATGTCGATGGCGTTGCGCAACGCGGTGACGTTCTCGCTGGCCAGCAGGTCGTCCCCGCGGTGGAGCAGCGCGATCGACCGGGGACCGTCGACTGTCGTCGACCCCTCTCTGACGGGCACGCTGTGGCGGTCGAAGTATCGCTCGATGGTCGACAGCGACCGCTCGTCGTCCGGGTCGAGCACCGTGAGCGTCGGTCCGTCGTCGCGAACGTCGTCGGCGATGGCTCGCAGCGAGGCCTCCGTGTCCGTGGCGGTTCGCGGCGTCTCCGACCGCCGGGCGCTCGGTTCGGGACTCGCCACTGCCCCGTCGATCGGCACCCAGTCCGTCCCGTCGGTTCCGAGGCCGACGACCCGGAGTTCTCTGGCGGCCTCGCCGCGTTCCCTGATCTCGACGACCCCGTCGACGAACGACCGACACTGGGTCAGGAACTCGTCGTCGACTGTCTCGGAGTGAGCGACTGCGACGCCGAACCCCCCGATCTCGGCGATCCGGTTCGAGAAGACGTGGAGGAACCGGACCACCTGCTGCGGGTCGGCGTACATCGACATAGTCGTCAGCGAGGCGATACCGACCCGGATTCGCTGTGAGTGGTCGGTGTAGAGTCGTTCGAGCGTCGCCATGAGTTCCATCCCGATGCCAGTCAGGTCCGCCGGCGACCCGACCCGGCTGTCGAGTGGATTCGGCAGCTCCCTGTCGTGTGACTCGCCGGCACAGTCGACGACACCGACGGGATACCCGTCGACGGAGCGGCCGAACTCGTCCGCCAGTTCGCTTCGGATGTCACTGGCGCTCCCGTCGGCGGCGACGACGGCGACGGCCTCTCCGGCATCCAGCCCGGCCGCGAGCAACCGGGCGGCGAGCGCGCGCTTGCCGATCATCGGTGGGCCGACGAGCAACAGCGTCGACCCCGGCTCGACTTCGTCGATCGGCAACGCGTCGCCGGCAGTGTACATTGATCCTGCTACGGGACAAGCGTATACAAGCGTACCGGCGTCCTGACAACGAGACCGGGAGAATCAGGCCCGCTGCTGGATCTCCTGGCGCAACACGTCACTCACCGTGTCGCCGTCGGCCTTCCCGCGGAGCGCGCCCATGCACTCGCCCATCAGTGCCGAGAAGGCGCCCATCCCCTCGGCTTCGATCTGGTCGGCGTTGCGCTCGACGACCTCGACGACGGCCTCGCGCACCTCGTCCTCGCTGACGCCGCCGAGGTCCTCCTGTTCGACGGCCGCTTGGGCGGTCAGACTCGGGTCCTCGGCCAGTGCGGTCAGCAGATCCTCGACGCCCTCACGGGGGACTTCGCCGCCGTCGACCAGCAGGAGCGTCCCGCGCAGGTGCTCGTCGGTGAGGTGCTCGACCGCCACACCGTCGCGGCGCAGTTCCGTCAGCGTCGACTCCAGCACGCCCGCGGCGAGGGTCGGATCGACACCCTCGTGGACGACGGCCTCGAACAGCGGCCAGCGCTGACCGTAGGCGACCTGTTCGGCGAGGCCGGCGTCCAGCCCGTGATCCGCCTCGTACCGCTGTACTTTCTCGGTCAGCAGTTCGGGCGTCTCGACTTCGGTCACGTCCGGTTCGACGGGTGGCACGTCGGTCTCGGGGTACATCCGCGCCGCACCCGGGAGCGGTCGGAGGTACCGGGAGGTGGCGTCGTCGTTCGCGTCGCGGGTCTCCTCCGGGACGCCAGCCATGGCCGTCTCGGCGCGCTCGGCGACGGCGTCGATGGCGAGGGCGGCGGTCTCCGGGTCGTCGGCGACGATGGCGACGGCGTCGTCCTCGTCTGCCCCGACGGCGTCCCGGAGCGCTGCGACTTCGGCCTCGGTGACGCCGTAGGCCGGCAGTTCGTCCGTGTGGAAGATGCCGCCGGCGCCGTGGCGCTTGGCGTGGTCGGAGAATTCTGTGCCGAGCCGCCGGTCGGGCTGGATCTCACGACCGACCAGGCCGTCGAAGCCCGAGAGCAGGACGGCCTGCACCGCACCGCCGTCGTCCAGTGCCCCGCGGATGACCCCGGAGTCGGTGTCGTCGAACACGTCGGTCACGTCCTGTGGCTCGCCCACGCTGGCGTCCCGGTCGGCGAGTTCGTCGACGATGTCCAGTAGTTCGACCTGCCGGCGGACCTCGTTGCGGACGATGTCGTCGATGTCGTCGAGGCTCTGGACCCCCTTCAGTTCGATCCGGGCGCCGTCGGCGATCGAGACGTTCACGTCCTGGCGGATGGTGCCGAGGCCGCGCTTGACCTGGCCGGTCGAACGCAGGAGCATCCCGATCCGCTCGGCGGCCTCGCGGGCCTGCTCGGGCGAGCGGATGTCCGGCTTCGTGCCGATCTCGACCAGCGGGATCCCCAGGCGATCCAGCGAGAACCGCACGCCGTCGTCGGTCGCTTCGATGCGCTGGCAGGACTCCTCTTCGAGCAGCATGTCCTCGACGCCGACCTCGCCCTCGCTGGTCTCGATCGTGCCGTCGTTGGCGACCAGCATCGACCGCTGGAACCCCGTGGTGTTGGAGCCGTCGACGACGATCTTTCGCATGACGTGGGCCTGGTCGACGACGCTCATGTCCAGCAGCTGTGCGATCTCTAAGGTCGTCTCCATGGCTTCGCGGTCGACCCGATGGGGCGGTTCGTCGTCCTCCTCGACCAGGCAGGTCGAGTCGTAGGCGAGATACTCGAACTTCCGGTCGACCATGCTCTCCTCCAGGGCCGCCTCGTCGAGCTCTCCGAGCTCGCTCTTGGTCGGGTGGAGGTAGCGGGTGAACTGCCGGTCGGACTCCTCGGGCTCGCGAATCCGGGTCGGACAGTTACAGAACAGCTTCGTGGCCGTGTCGAGTTGCTGGTGGATCTCCAGCCCCGCGACCAGGCCAAGGGCCTCGTAGTCGTAGTCCTCGGTCATTGGAGAGCAGTCCGTGACCGGGGGCAAAAAAACGCACCCTTCGGCCGTCGCCCACGGGCTTTTGTCCGCTCGGCCAAACAGTTCCCTGTGCGCTGGCCGCTCGTCGCGGTCCTCTGTCTCGTCCTGCTGACCGGCTGTAGCGGCCTCTCCGGACTCGACGGGGGCGACCGATCGGCGACGACACCGGCCCCGGTGCCGACGGTCACAGAGCGAGCCAGCACGCCGAGTGCGCCTCCGGGACTCGACGCCGACGGTCTCGCCGGCGTCGGCTACCTCTCGAACGGCCACGAACGCGCCCTCGAAAACCGCTCGTACACGTTCCGCGAGCGGTACACGATGACGACGACCCGCGACACCGGACGGCTGCGTGTCACGCGAAACGAGACGACCGCCGTCGTCGACGGCCGCAACTACAGACACGACCTCGAACGGACACGAATTCTCCCGAATCGGACCGTCGAACGCTACGAACAGTCGATGTACGGCGACGGGCGCGTCTGGTTCGAGCGGCGTGACGACGGGACCGTGGACTACTACCGGGGCGACCTCCAGTTCTATCAGGACGAGTTCGCCGGCGAAGCCGCCTTCTACGTCGATCAGTACGTCAGCGCGAACCGGAGTTGGACACAGCGCGTCCGACGGAACGGGTCGCTGTACTACCGGCTCGTCGGCGTCGGCGGGACACCACCGGGGATCAGCCAGGCCGAGTCGTACCGAGTGCGCCTGCTGGTCGCACCCGACGGGCTGGTCCGGCAACTGAGCGTGCGCTACACGACGACGATCGGCTCACAGACGGAGACGGTCAGCTACCGCTTCTGGTACGAGGACGTTGACTCGACGACGGCTCCATCCCCCGACTGGCTCGACGAAGCCCGGCAGCGGACCGGGAACCGGTCCGACGGGAGCAATCGCTGAGTCGTCCCCTACTCGCCGCCGAGTCGTCGTGGCGCCGCCGCGCTCCCCGCCTACTCGTCGCCTGCTCGCCGCCGAGCAGTGGTCACGCCGCCGCGCTCCCCGCCTACTCGTCGCCGAGAATCCCCCGCTTCGTCATCTGCTCCGGGTCCAGCACCTCGTCGACCTCGTCCTCGTCGAGGTACCCCTCTTCGAGGACGACCTCCCGGATCGTCTTGTCCTCCGCGAGCGCCTTCTTGGCGACCTTGCTGGCCTTGTCGTAGCCGATCGCGGGGTTCAGCGCGGTCGCCAGCGCCATCGACTGCTCGACCCGTTCGGCGCAGTGCTCGGCGTCGGCTTCGAGTTTGGCGACGAACTTCTCGGCGAAGACCTCGCTCCCGTTGGCGATCAGTCGAGCGGACTGCAGGAAGTTCGAGGCCAGGATCGGCTTGTAGAGGTTGAGGTCGATCTGTCCCTCGGCGGCGCCGGCAGAGACCGCGGCGTCGTTGCCGACGACCTGCTTGTGGATCTGGTTGACGGCCTCCGCGACGACGGGGTTGATCTTGCCGGGCATGATCGACGAGCCGGGCTGGTTCTCGGGCTGGTCGATCTCGCCCAGGCCATTGCGGGGCCCGGAGGCCAGCAGGCGCAGATCGTTCGCGATCTTGTTCAGCGAGCCCGCGACCGTCCGGAGGGCCCCGTGGGCCTCGGACATCGCGTCGTGGGCGGCCTGGGCCTCGAAGTGGTTGTCCGCCTCGTGGAACTGGAGGTCGGTCTCCTCGCTGATGTACTCGGCGGCCAGTTCGGGGAACTCGGGGTGGGTGTTGAGTCCGGTCCCGACCGCGGTGCCACCCAGCGCGAGTTCCGAGAGCCGACTGCGGGTGCTTTGGACGCGCGAGATCCCCTTCTCGACCTGGGTGCGGTAGCCGGAGAACTCCTGGCCAAGCGTGATCGGGGTCGCGTCCTGGAGGTGGGTCCGCCCCGTCTTGACGACGGTCTCGAACTCGTCTTCTTTCGCCGCCAGCGCGTCCCGGAGCGTCTTCAGTCCGGGCAGTACGTCCTTCTCGACGGCCTCCAGCGAGGCGACGTGCATCGCGGTCGGGATCACGTCGTTGCTCGACTGGCCGAAGTTGACGTGATCGTTAGGGTGGATCTCGCGGCTCCCGATCTCGCCGCCGTACAGCTCCGTCGCGCGGTTCGAGATGACTTCGTTCGCGTTCATGTTCGAGGACGTACCCGACCCGGTCTGGAACACGTCCACCGGGAACTGGTCGTCGTGGTCCCCGGCGATCACTTCGTCGGCCGCCTCGACGATGCAGTCGGCCTTCTCCTCGGGGATCAGTTCCAGGTCGCGGTTCGCCTGTGCGGCGGCCTTCTTCACGACACCGAGCGCCCGGACGAACCGCCGGCCGAACGTCGTCTGGCTGATCGGGAAGTTCTCGACCGCGCGCTGTGTCTGGGCTCCCCAGTACGCGTCCGCCGGAACCTCCATCTCACCGAGACTGTCCTGTTCGGTCCTGAAGTCCTCGCTCATACGTCTAGGCGGTCCGCGCCCCCGGTCGTAAAAGCCTCCGGTAGCCGTCGATCCGACCCTCGCGTGGACAGTCGTATCAAACACTCCACACGAAACGACGCCTCGATCGGTTTTCCGGCCGATCGAATCTCCGAGTTGTCACGACGGAGTTCCTACCAGGGATTTATCGTCGAAATCTCGTCTCGTGGCGTCTCAGGCGGGATATTCGACTCGTGGTATTCGTTCACTTCCGACAGCCGATTTCAGTCACGATTTATCCACACAAACTGCCGTTATCGCCGCCAATAGGCGTTCTACGGCACGATAGACGTGCATGAATATTCGGAAGCATTAAGTGACACGTCTATCCAGTTAGGGTGAGTTCGACTCCACGGTGACGACCATGATCGACGCTCTGTCTTCGTGCCCGTATTCCGCCCCGCTGGGCCGGCCGTCGGGGCAGTCAGGGCCCACGCAGGGAGAGCGCGTGATGGGACCGACGGACTTGGCAGAACTCACGATCGCACCTTGGTGGACCGACGATGGCAACGGTGCGATCACGCCCGGAGCTGGCAACGATCGGGCAGTTCACTCACGTCCCGCCGGCGACCTGGATACGGTCGGCGGGTCGTCCGAGTCGGCCGAGCCCACGGACGCGGCCACAGATGGCAATGGGGATACTGTGGCCCGCTGCGAAACGGCTCCCCGCTTCCACGCCCCGCCGGAGACGCGGGCGCTCGGGGAGTCGGCTGTCGGATCGGGCGAGTTGAGACCTGCGGCGACACACGACTGACACACAAACCATGCGCGAGATACTCAACAGACTCACAAGTGCCGGAGGCCGTCTCCGGTCGGCGGTAGAACGCGACGAATCGGACGGTAAACAGGTGGCAACGGACGGTGGCACGGCCGTCAAAGAGGGGCGACAGGAGACACTGCGGAACCGACTCCCGGTGCAGTGGGAGCTCATCGAGTCGTCCCCGTTCTGGCTCCCGCCGCTCTTTCTGGCCGGACTCTTCGTCTACGGCGCGATCTTCTGGAACTTCATCATCTCGCTGACCGACTGGGGCGGACTGGGCGACGCGGACTACTCCCAGCTCGATTTCAGTATGTACACGCGGATGGCGGGCGACCCGACCTTCTGGCAGGCGACACAGAACACGCTCGTCTTGCTCGTCGTGTTCACCCTGTTCTGTCTGGCGATGGGGTTGCTGATCGCGATACTCATCGACCAGAAGATCCGGTTCGAGAACACGTTCCGGACCATCTACCTCCTGCCGATGAGCCTCTCGTTCGTCGTCACGGCGACGCTGTGGGCGTGGATGTACAACGCCTCGAACGGTGTGCTCAACAACTTCCTCAGGGTGCTCAACCTCGAAGGGCTGATCATCACGCTGTTGAAACCCGCGGCGGTCCAGGCGACCACGATCCAGTGGCTCTCCTGGTCGACGACGGCGCTCGGCGCGGTCATCTTCGCGTTGCTGTGGCAGTTCAGCGGCTACGCGATGGTCGTCTTCCTCGCCGGACTCCGTGCGATCCCGGACGAACACTACGAGGCGGCCCGCGTCGACGGCGCCTCGACGGTTCGGATGTACATGCGGGTCATCATCCCGCAGCTGCGCGCCCCCGCAGTCTCGGCGTCGGTCGTCCTGATGGTGTTCGCGCTGAAGGCGTTCGACTTCATCTTCGCACTGCGCGGTGACCAGCCAGGGGCGAACATCGACATCCTGGCGACGATGATGTACCGCGAGGCGTTTACGGGCGGCAACGAGTGGGCCTACGGGTCCGCGATCGCGATCGTCCTGTTCGTTCTCGCACTGCTGGTGATCGCACCGTATCTGTACAGCGAGTACCAGCGAGGTGAACTATGAGCACACAGGACGCAAGCCCCCTCGATTCGATCGGAGAGTACCTGAGTAGCCGCGTCGCCCTGTACGCGGTCCTGCTGTTCGGTGTCGTCTTCTATCTGGTCCCGGTGGAGGCGGCGGTGATGACGATGTTCAAGACCGACGCGTTCGTCAACACCCAGCCGTACCTCCCGCCGGCCCCGAGCCAGTTCTCGCTGGACTCGACGATGACCGCGATCGACACCATCGCGCCCGGGATCTGGAACTCGATCCTGATGGCGGTCCCGGCGACGGTGCTGTCGGCGCTGTTCGGCAGCCTCGCCGCCTACGGGCTGACGACCATCGACTGGCGGGGTCAGGTCGGTGTCGTGGTCCTGATCATCGCGGGAATCTTCATCCCGTACCAGGCCGTGCTGGTCCCGATCAGCACGTTCTGGTACCAGATCGTCCCGGACTTCGCGGAGTTCTTCGTCGGGCCCGTCCTGAGTGGCTGGGAGTACCCGGTCGGTAACGGTGGACTCCAGTTGGCCCAACTGACGATCACCCACGTCGCCTACGGGATCCCGATCTGTACGCTGCTGTTCCGGGGCTACTACCAGGCCATCTCCGACGAGATGATCGAGGCTGCACGCCTCGACGGCGCCAGCGCCTTCAGCATCTACAAGAACATCATCTTCCCGCTGTCGTACCCGATGTTCGCGGTGACGCTCATCTACCAGTTCACCCAGGTCTACAACGATCTGCTGTTCGCACTGGTGTTGCTGAACGATCCGAACACCCAGGTCGCGACCCAGCGGCTGGTTCGGCTGACCGGCGGTGTCCAGCAGGACTTCACGCTCACGATGGCCGGTGCCATCGTCGCGGCGTTCCCGACCCTGATCGTGTACATCTTCTTCGGTGACCAGTTCGCGAAAGGTGTCGCATCATAAGGAGGTTCAACTAATGTCACATCTCACACTCGACGAGGTAACGAAGATCTTCCACGACGACGACGAAGGCGAGATCGTCGCGGTCGACGATGTCTCGATCGACATCGACGACGGCGAGTTCGTCTGTGTCGTCGGCCCCTCGGGCTGCGGGAAGTCGACGACGCTCCGGATGATCGCCGGCCTGGAAGACATCACGAGCGGCGAGATCCGCCTGCAGGGCCAGATCATCAACGACCTCCCCCCGGCACGGCGGGGCGTCGCCATGGTGTTCCAGTCCTACGCGCTGTATCCCCACATGACCGTCCGGGAAAACATGGCGTTCGGGCTCGAACAGTCGACCGACCTCTCCGACGAGGAGATCGACGACCGGGTCACCGAGGCGACCGACATCCTGGGCATCCACGACCTCATCGACCGGAAACCGAACGAACTCTCGGGCGGCCAGCAACAGCGCGTCGCGCTGGGGCGGGCCATCGTCCGGGACCCCGACGTGTTCCTGATGGACGAACCCCTGGCGAACCTGGACGCGAAGCTCCGCGCGGAGATGCGGACGGAACTCCAGCACCTCCAGGAAGAACTCGATGTCACGACCGTCTACGTGACCCACGATCAGACCGAGGCGATGACGATGTCGGATCGGATCGCCATTCTCAACGACGGGCGGCTCCAGCAGTGTGCGACACCGCTCGAGTGTTATCACGAGCCGAGCAACGTCTTCGTCGCCGGGTTCATCGGCGAACCCTCGATGAACTTCTTCGATGTCGAGCGCCAGGGATCGACGCTGGTCGCCGACCGGTTCGAATACGAACTGAGCGACGACACTCTGGAGGCGATCGGCGACGAGACATCGCTGACACTCGGGATCCGTCCCGAAGACATCGAACTGGTCGACACGAAACTGGACGAGCACGATTACGACGCCGTCGTCGATGTCGTCGAACCACGCGGGAACGAGAACACCGTCCACCTCACCTTCGAAGAGGGCGAGACGGACACGTTCACCGCCACGATCGACGGGATGCAGTCGGTCAACTGGGGAGAACACGTCACCGTTCGGTTCCCCGAAGAGGCGATCCACCTGTTCGACGCCAACACTGGCGAGGCCATCAAGAACCGCGATCTCAGCTCCGTCGAGAAGGTCGAATCCGCGGTCTGAGTCGCTGTTCGATCTACGCGTTCTTGCGGCCTACGCTCGGTCGTTGCGGGAGCGCCGACGGTCGCTCAGTTCCAGCGGTCCAGCCCGGTCTGGACGACCGACTCCTCGATGCGCTCGAAGCCTCGGCCTACTTCCTCGGGATCGACCTCCCACTCCTCGGTGACGTACCGGCGGGCGGCGCCGATATCCGGCGTGATCTCCGTGTCGAAGTCGTAGTCGTCGCTCACCGCCGGATCGAGGAACAGCTGTCTGATCCGGTCTGCGTGGTCGATGTATTCGCCGCGAGCGTCGAGGACGGCGTAGAGGTCGCCGTACTCTTGAAGCGCGGAGACGGCCGTCTTCGGCCCGATTCCGGAGATCCCTTCGTTGAAGTCCGTCCCCATCAGGATCGCCGCGTCGACCAGTTGCTCCCACGTCAGGTCGTGTTTCGCCAGCGTCGCCTCGAAGTCCATCAGTTCCGGATCGCCCTTCGAAGTGAGTTGCCGCAGCGTCAGCGGAGCCCCGAACAGCAACGCGTCGTAGTCCTCGGTTCCGGCGTAGTCGACATCGCCTTTCCGTGCCATGTAGGCGGCCTGTCCCTCCCCTTCCGCGGGTGCGTCGACGACCGGCACGTCGAGCAGGGCCAGCAGTTCCCTGGTCGTCTCGACGATCGTCGGGGTGAGCCGCTGGGTCCGGGATTCGAGTTTCGCGACCCGCGTCGCGTCGCCGGCCTCGCGGGCGTCTTCCAGTTTCGCCTCGTAGCGTTCGCGCTGCTCGCGGCGTTTCTGGACTTCGTCGTCCTTCAGGTCGGTCACAGCGCCGTCGAAGACGAACACCGGCGTGAGGTCGTGTTCGAAGAACTTCGGGAGTCCCTGGACGACGCCGATGAGGTTCGCGACTTCCGTCCCCTCGTCGGTGGTGTACTTGTGTTCGGTCGTGAACTTGACGGTCGTCGTGAGATATCGGTAGAGCCAGTTGTGGGCATCGACGGCAACGACACTTCCACCCAGTTCGTCGAACGAGATGTCCGCGATGACGGCCAGCGACCGGAGATCAGCGTTTCCCATTACCGGCGGTTGGGGTGACAGCGGTTTGAATCCCCCGTCCCGGCCCGGTCGGACGCACCCGGTCACCCGTCGAGTCGTGGTGGCGCCGTGTCGCGTTTCTCCCGGAGGAACTCGCGCTCGGCGTCAGAGAGGTCCCGCGCGCGGAACCGGTCCAGTCCCGCCTGGTACCGCGCTGTGCTGCGGTCGCCGGGCCACTCCAGTTCCAGTTCACCAAGTCCCTGTTCGGCCCCGGTAAAACAGAAGCCGGCACGATAGGCCGCCTGGTACGAGAAGGGGTTGTTGACTCCGATCGTGACTCGATCGAAGCCTCGCTCGGCCGCCCGCTCGCGGACGAACGCGAGCAACTGTGGGCCGATCCCCTCCCCGCGTCTGTCCTTCCGGACGGTGACGTACCGAATACAGAGCGTCTCCGGGTCGGTCCGGTCCGGATCGAACGCGGCGGCGCCGACCAACGAGCCGTCCCGGCAGACGGCCTTCCCCGTGGAACTCATTACGAACTTCCCCGCGTAGGCGAACTGCTCGTGGTCCAACCGGAGCGTCGGCCCTTCCTCGGGCCACCCGAGCAGTTCGAACTCCATAGCAGGGCCTCGTCGTCGCGTGGGCTTGTATCCTGGGAAACGGGAGAGGGAAGTACGTGGCCCACGAACCACGGCGTATGAGCGTCTCGACGGTCGGTGAGCGTCGCATCGAACTCTCGTCGACGACGGGCCTGCTGGCACTGGGCGATGTCGTAGCGATCACGCTGTTCGTCGCCGTCGGGGAGTACACGCACGGCTACGATCCGCTGGTCGACGTGGGGAGAGTCGCCGGGACACTCGCACCGTTCCTGCTCGGCTGGGTCCTGGTCGCCGGTGTCAGCGGGCTCTACACCCGGTCGTCGATCCGTTCGGTCCGTGGTGCGCTCGGACGGACGTTCCTCGCGTGGGTCCTCGCGGTCGTGATCGCACAGGCGCTTCGAGCGACGAACCTGTTTCACGGGAACGCCGCGGTGACGTTCGCGCTCGTCTCGATCGGTGTCGGTGGGATCGTGCTCTGTCTCTGGCGCAGTGTCGCGACGCTCCTCGTCGAGCAGTAGTCGAAAAGCGAAAGTGGGTGACACCAACCCGAATGGCCACGGAAGCCCGTCGCAGGCGCCCGTTGTGGGGTCGGGCTATCGGAGTTCGGCTACGTCGAGCGAGAGTGTGGACTGAATCCACGCCTGGTGGTTCTCTCGGTCGTAGACGACGAACTCTTCGTCGCCGATGTGTAGCTCCGCGTACCGACGGCTCTCCTCCTCGGAAGCAGCCTCACTCGTGTCGTCCGTGGCGTTCGTACTCATAGGTCTGCGGGGGGACTTGACTCATGCCCCTCCGTTTTGCGGTTAGTCCCCGTCCATAATAAGCATCTTCCCCCAGTTATCATCACGGAAAACGATACGACGGCCGACCGGATAAATCGTGTGTGGCGTTTTCACAACCTGAAAACAGCGGCGAAGGCTCCCGAAACACCCGTTCTCCCGAACGTGGGTCACATTACCGGTGCTGTTTCTGACAACCGAACCGGATACCTGGAAAACTCCGTCGTTACGGTTTCCTGTGCCCGTTTTCCTCCAATAACCAGCTCATAAGTTACGAAAAACCACTCGGTTGCTGCCACAAGAAATATCTCGTAGGTACAAGAGATGTTATTCAGTGCCTACGGGAAACAGTTATATACCTATGTACCGTACGATAGTTTACAATCATGACGGGTTACTATGACATTATCCTCGGACTCATCCCGCTTGCGATGGCTGGAATCACCGGTGGCCTCACGGTTTCCGGCGTCGCGTTGACCACTGCGATTCCGATGGCATCCGTCGTGGCTGTCGCGCTGATCGGGCACGCGATGTTCGTCCGCGCCCCCGTCGATCCGACGCCGGCAGAGCCCGAGCCGTCACCCGCAGAACCGCTTCAGTCGGCCGACTGAAACGCCGAGTTCTTTCTCTCTTCTGGGTCGTCCCGTGGCATTAAGACGCCCTCGGGCGAACGTCGCCGTATGACTGCTGACTCCAGCGCCCTCTCACTGACGAGCGAGGAGACCCGCGGGCTCGCCACGCCGGCAGCGTACGTCGACGCCGTCCGGGACGGCTACCGCCAGCGCGGCGAAGGCGCCCCGGCGGAACCCAGAACCACGCTGTTCAACGACGATCCGAGCGGCATGCTCACGGGGTATCTGGCGATCCTCCCGGAGACCGGGGCGATGGGTGGATACACCTACGCGGCCGGGTTCCGGGGGCGCGACGCCCACTTCGCGCTCCCGATCTTCGACGCCGACAGCGGCGCCCCGCTCGCAGTGATCGACGGCGCGGCGATGAACCCGCTCAAGACCGGTGCCGCCGGTGCCGTCGGCGTGGACGCGCTCGCACGGCGGGACATCTCCGACCTGGCCGTCATCGGGAGCGGGCCACAGGCCCGCGGGCAGATCCTGGCGACGGCGACGGTCCGGGAGTTCGACCGAGTGGAAGTGTACTCGCCAACCTCCCAACACCGCGAACAGTTCGCCGCCGAGATGAACGAACGACTCGACGCGACCGTCGCCGCCGTCGCGAGTTCCGCCGCTGCGGTCGAGGGGGCCGATGTCGTCGTCACTGCGACCGACGCGTCCGAACCAGTCTTCGACGGCGATCTACTCGAACCCGGGACCCACGTCACGGCGATGGGGTCGTACCACCCCGAACACCGCGAACTCGACACGAAGACGATCGAACGCGCGGTCTACGTGCCCGACCTCCGCGAGCGCATCCACCGCGACGCCGGTGCGTTCATCGCGGCCCGCGAAGAGGGCGCGATCGACGACGACCACGTCCACGCCGAACTGGGCGAAGTGGTCGCGGGCTCGGCCGCCGGCCGGTCCACGCCGGACGACATCACCGTCTTCGACTCGGGTGGGACGGCTATCGAGACGGTGGCTGCCGGAAAACTGCTGTACGATCGCGCACGCGAGGCAGGGCTGGGCACGGAGATCGAGTTCTCGCCCGCGAGCGCGGCGTTCGAGACGTAGTTAGAGGTACGGCCCGAGCCCGAGCGCCTCGACGAGGCCGATCCCAACGGTCGCGGCCCCGAGGATGTAGCCGGCGATCGTCCCGCCGTTCAACAGCGGGAGGCCGGCGTGCGCACGACCTTTCAGTACCATCCAGAGGAGGACGGTCAGTCCGACGAACGTCCCGACCATCGCCGTCATCGCCGGGAGGGGCACGCCGAGCACCGTCCGAACGCCCTCCGGCGCGAAAAACGCCGCACTGGCGACCAGCACGGTCGGGATGACTGCGTCGCCGAGCCCGATAAACAGCGCGTCCCGGTCGAGCGGTCCCGATCCTCCTTCGTCGTCGGCCGACGTTGCGGACTCGTCCGTGTCTGTCACGTCGGCTCCGGGCGCCTCGGCGTTCGGTTCGCTCTCCTCGGCCGTCGCTGTGGGATCAGGTGTCGACGCCTCCAGGAAGGAGTACGAAAGCGTGAGCGGGATCACCAGGACGACCGGGACCTTGAGGTCCATCACGCCGGACGCGAGTGTCAGCATGTGTTCGGTCCCGTAGACGCTGATGGCGTCGTAGACCGCGAGCACCGTCAGCAACACGATGGCGGGGAAGATACCGAAGCTGATCCCGAACAGCCCGGCCGCCGCCGCGCCCATCACGGCACCCGCCGCGTCGACGACGTACCACTCGGGGTAGAGGAGCAACCCGAGACCGAGGAGGACCGAGCAGCCGACTGCGAGGACGTTGACCCCGCCGGCAGTCACGACCGGCGGGACGAGCACGCGGAAGACGTACAGCGAGAGCCACGCGCCCGAGAGGACGATCAGGCCGCGGATGAACTGCTCGGCGTCGTAGCGAAACGCCAGTAACATCACTGCCGTCGCGACCAAGATTCCGACGATGTAGAGGACGCTGTTGGCCGGGTCCGACGGGTCCTCGACGGCCTGGTAGCCGGCCGACTTGAACGGTTCGACCAGTGCCAGCGAACCGAGTTGGACGAACAGGAAGATGAGGGCGATAAGTCCACAGCCAGCGGCGACACGCCAGCGCGTATCCATGCCCGTTGTTCCGGCGGCGGCCGCTTTGAGCGTTACGAACCGAGCGTTAGTGGGCGTATACTGCCGTCCCGACCAGGCCGGGAAGGTGGACCCCGTCGGCCGGCGAGACGGCGACGTACGGCCGTTCGACCGGGCCGAACACGTCGACGACCGTTCCGACGGTTTCCAGTTGCTCGTCGAGGACCTCGGTCCCGAGGTCGGCGTAGCTCTCGTCGGGCGACCGTACGACCGCCAACCCCTGTGCGACGCGGACGACCTCGCCGACGCGTCTCATTCCCGGAGAACCTGGAGGTAGGCGGCGACTGCGCCGAGCAGATCGCTCTTGGTCGCGTCGTCCGCGTCCTTGACGACGACACAGCCGCGCTGTTCGTACTCGCGGGGATACGTCTTCTCCCGTTCGATCACGGCGTCGTACCCGACCTGCTGGACCGCCTTCGCGATCTCGTCGACAGTCGGTTCCTCGACGGCGAGATCGAGCGGGACGCGACGGCCCTCGCTGCGGGAGCAGCCGGCGTCGAACGCAGCCGGCCAGATGACGTTTTCGACCATATCAGGTGTGACCACCGGGGCCTTATGTGTTTTTCCGACGCCACTGCACGATTGGATCGTACAGTTTCACTCGGAAATAAAAGATGCATACTTACAATGGATGGTGTCAAACAACCGCAGGAGTATGGTGAACAAAGCTGCGTTCGGGGTCGGTGTCATCGTCCTCCTGGCTGCCGTCGGTATCGGCGTCCTCATCGGGATGCAGATCGGCGGCGCGTCCGGAACCGGTCTGGCGACGCCCGGCGAGGAGACGGCGACACCGACGAGCGAGCGCACGGCGATCCCCACGGCCACGACGACACCCACGGCGACCGGGACACCGACGCCGACCGCGACTGCACAGTACACCGACGTTCCCGCACGCACGTTCAACGAGCAGAACGTCTCGGAGTACATCCTCCAGTACCTCAACGAACGGCGACAGGCAGCGGGGCTCGACACCCTCTCTGCCAGCGGCTCCACCTCCGACCGGCTCCATCGGATGGCCGAGCGCCACAGCGACGCCATGGCCCGCGAAGGGCGGGTCATCCACACGATCGACGGCCAGTCCAGCGCCGACCGGTACCGCGACAACAACCTCTACGGGCGCTGTGAGATGCGGTCGGCCGGCGGCGGGTACATCGAGTCCGCCGACAACAACCGGTTCGAGGCGATCGGACACACCGTCGCCGGGCAACCCTACACCGACGACGGCCAGCGCCGGTTCCACGGCAACGACAGCCAGGTCGCCCGCGCACTCGTCACGAACTGGAACGACTCGGACATCTACCACGATCGGCTGACGCTGGAGAACGCGAACCGCGTCGGGATCGGCGTGGAGGTCACGAACACGGGGAACGTCTACGCGACGGTCAACGTCTGTAGCTGATCGCCCGCCACACCCGGCTCACTCCCTCCGTCGCCAGAGGATCTGTCCCACCATCGAGAGGACGGTCACGTCCTCGTCGGTGGTCGTCGTCACCCGTGTCGCGACGCGGCCACGGCTGTCGTCGAAGTCGGCTTTCTCTACGATCTCGGTCGTCACCGAGAGCGTGTCGCCCGGTCGGACGGGTGCGGGCCACCGGAGGTCGTCGACGCCGAGTGCCCCCATCGCGCCGGAGTCGGCGAGGTAGTTGTCCACGAGCAGACGCATCGTCATCGCGGCGGTGTGCCAGCCGCTGGCGACGAGGCCGCCGAACATCGATTCCGCTGCCGCCGTCTCGTCGGTGTGGAACGGCTGTGGATCGTACTGGCCGGCGAACGACGTGATCTCCGCCGCGGTCACGTCGTAGGCACCGAACGACGCTGTCTGCCCGACATCGAGCGCTTCGAAGTACTCCATAGCGGCGCAACGAGCGAGAGAAGCGTAACGGTTTGGGACCGATCAGCTCGCGCTGGAGTCGTTCTGCTGGTCGGCGAGCCACTGCTCGTACTCGTCCTGTGGCATGACGACGATCTCGCCGAGCATCTGCGAGTGGCCCGACCCACAGTACTCCGCACAGTAGAGCTGGTAGGTGCCGGGGTTGTTCACGTGGGTTCGCAGTCGGTTGTACTGTCCCGGGAAGGCGTCGGACTTCAGTCCGAGTCCGGGTGCGTGGAACGCGTGCAGCCAGTCCCTCGAAGTGACACGCAACACCACGTCTTGATTCGCCGGAATTCGCAGTGTCGTGGTCGAGGTCGTCGCCGCATCGTTCTGGAAGCTCGATCCGTTGTAGTAGAACGACCAGCCGTAGCGATAGGCCTGCACCTCGATGTGTTCGGTCTCTTCGGGGAGGTCGGCGCCACTGCCCGCCTCCGCGGTCACGTACGGACTCGCCATGACCTGATACGATGCCACGCCGACGAACAACAGGATGATCGCTGTCGCGACGGTCCAGGTGATCTCCAGGCGGCGGTTCTCCATCGTCGGGAGCGGTTCCTCTTTCTTGCGGAACCGCCAGACGGTGTAGATCAGGATTCCCTCGACCAGGACGGTGATCGGGAGAGCGACGTATAGGAGGTTCTGGTTGAGTCCCCAGATGAGATTCTCCGTCGTCGAGTCGGCGGTCTGGGCGGCGGCCGGCTCGGCGATCACGGCGAGCAACGCGACCCCGAACAGGGCGGCCAGACCTGCGCGTTTCCGAGTCATATCGCCGGCTTAGGATTGTCCATGTAAATAACTGCTGACTCACGCCAGCGACGCCGCCCTCGGTGAAAGCGCATGGTCTAAGTGGTCCCCGGCGTAACGTGTGGTAATGGCAGAGAGCCGGACCTTCTCCGGGCTGTTGGCGGCCAGTGCGGTCGGTGTCTACCTGCTGGTCATCGCCGGGGGAACGGCTGCGGTCACCGACGCCGCCGCGGCCTGTTCGACCTGGCCGCTGTGTCAGGGGTCGCTCTCCCTGACCGATCCCGGGCTGCTCGTGGCCTGGGGCCACCGCCTCACGGCAGCCGCCGTCGGCGTCCTCGTCCTGGCGACGGCCGTCGTCGGCCTCCGGAGCGCGACCCGCGGCCGCGTGAAGGCGATGGTACTCCTCGGGCTGGCACTGTACCCCGTCCAGGTCGCCCTCGGCGCGTTCGTCGCGACTTCCGGGGCCGCCGGGCAACTTCCGGGGGCGCACCTCGGTGCGGGGATGGCGCTGTTCGTCGCACTCGTCCTGGCGCTGGCCTGGCACCTCGAAGCCGAGACCGGGAGCGACGACGAGACGACCGTCTCGGACCCACAGCTCGCACCGGAACCGACCGACGCGGCCGAGCAGCCGGCACCACAGGACCTGACGACGCGGGAGCGACTCGTCGGGACGGCGTTCGCGTACTTCCGGCTGATGAAACCCCGACTCATGTGGCTGTTGTGTCTCGTGGCCGCGGCCGGGATGGCACTGGGCGAGGGCGAGTCCCTGACCGTCCGGATCGTCCTCCTGACACTCGGGGGCGGTGTCCTCTCGATCGGCGCTTCGGGGACGTTCAACCACGTCCTCGAACGGGACATCGACAAGCGGATGGACCGCACCTCGGATCGACCGGTTGCGACCCACCAGATCCCCGTTCGCAACGCCCTCACGTTCGGCATCGCGCTCGCGGCGGCGGCGATGGCGCTGTTCTGGCAGGTCAACGCCCTGGTCGCGGCACTTGGGCTGACGGCGATCCTGTTCTACAGCGTCATCTACACGCTCGTGTTGAAGCCAAACACCGTCCAGAACACGGTGCTTGGCGGCGCGGCCGGCGCGCTACCGGCACTGATCGGCTGGGCGGCGGTCGAGGGGTCGATCGGCGTCCCCGGACTCGTCCTCGCCGGCGTCATCTTCCTCTGGACGCCCGCGCACTTCTACAACCTCGCGCTAGCGTACCGGGACGACTACGAGCAGGGCGGGTTCCCGATGATGCCGGTCGTCCGCGGCGAGACGGAGACGCGGAAACACATCGTCTACTACCTCGGGGCGACGCTCGTCGCGTCGGGGGTTCTCGGCGGGCTGACGCCACTCGGCCCGCTGTATGCGGTCACCTCGGTCGTGCTCGGTGGCGTCTTCCTCTGGGCGGTCGTCAGACTCCACCGTGAACAGACGGAAGCGGCCGCGTTCAGGGCGTTCCACGCCTCGAACGCCTATCTCGGGGCGGTGCTGGTCGCGATCGTCGTCGACACCATGGCGATATGAGCACACAGACCTCCGATCTCGGCCGATACATCCCGGAGCCCCGATCGCTCGCACTGGTGGCGATCGTGTTGAACGCCGAGTTGCTGCTGGTCTTCCTCTATCTCGTGTTGATCGACGGCCCGGCGACCGACCCGCTGTTGCTCGGGTTCCCCTTCGTCTGGCTCAACGTCGCCGCCCTGGTCTTCCTGAAGGTCCGGCCCGCGCCGGCGTCCTCCCGTCGTCGAGCGGCCGGAGCCGCCGTCGCCGTCGGTTACGCCCTCCTGCTCGCGTACGTCGGCGGCGTCTTCGGGCTGGGCGGTCAGGGCACGGGGCTCCGGACCGTGCTGGCGGCACCGCCGGGCTTCTCACCGACGCTGATCTACAGCGGTGCGACGCTGGGGGTCGTCCTGATCCCCTGGAAGGTCGCGGGCTACCTCGCGCTGTCGTATCTCGTGTACGTCACAGTCGTCGACGCCAGCGGCGGCGTCGCCGGTGGCGTCCTCGGGCTGTTCTCCTGTGTGAGCTGTGTCCTGCCGATCGTCGCGTCCGTGGTCGGCGGCGTCGCCGGGGTCGGCGCCACGCTCTACCAGGCCGCGCTCTTGCAGTCCTACGGCGTCTCGACGGTGGTTTTCGTCACCTCCGTCGGCCTCCTGTACGCGGTCCACCGGTTCGACATCTCCGTCGTCGGCTGGCTCCGCGGGTAACTACCGGTCGAAAGGACCGAGAATATATACCTACGGCCCAGACACACGGGTATGACCACCCGTTTCCGGCGACTGGTGGCGGCGACGACCGGACTCACGTTCGCGCTCATCCTGCTTGGCGTGTACACGGGCGCCGTCGGCGCAGGGCTGACCTGTGCCGGCCGCTGGCCGTTCTGTGACGGCTGGCTGGGGCTGTTCCCGGCGAACTGGATGAGCTTCATCGAGTGGTTCCACCGCTTCGTGGCGATGATAACCGGCTTCGCCATCCTGGGGTCGACCGTCGCCGCGTGGCGTGGCGACTACACGCGACGGATCAGGTACGCGACCGGCGTCGCACTGGCCGTGTTGCCCGTTCAGGTGTTGCTCGGGGCGAACACCATCTTCAACTTCGGCGCGGTCGCACAGGTCCTCCACCACGCCGCGGCGCTGGCGATCCTCGTGGCACTCGTCGCCGCGACCGCCTGGGCCTACGTCGAACCACCCGAAGGCGGTCTCGCCGCCGAACACCAGTCCGAGACTGCACCGTCTCACGCGGACGACTGACCGATCCGGCGGCTAGTCGAGGGGTACGTCTTCGGCCGAGCCGTTAACAACACCAGTATTGGTCGTTCGTAACACTAATCCCCGTCTGTACTGTGTACCCAGGTATGTCAGACGACGGGCTCTCACGACGGCAGTACATCGCGACGGTCGGCGGCTCGGCGGTCGCGCTCAGTGTCACCGGCTGTATGGGCAACGGCGGCAGCGGCGGCGGCCAGACGATCACGGCCGGAACGGCCCCCGGGTTCCCGCCGTTCGAGATGAAAGAGGGCGGCGAACTCGTCGGGTTCGATGTCGACCTCCTCGAAGCGGTCGTCGCCGAGACGGAGTATTCCTTCGAGGGCTGGGAGGAGTTCGAGTTCGACTCGCTGATCCCGGCGCTCAACAACAACAACATCGATGTCATCGCCGCGGCGATGACGATCACGGACGACCGCGACGAGACGATCGACTTCAGCGATCCGTACTACAGCGCCGACCAATCGATCATCGTCCGTGCGGACGGTGACTTCTCGCCGGGCAGCCTTGACGACCTCAGTGACCGCCCGGTCGGCGCACAGAAGGGGACGACCGGCGAGAGCGTCGTCAACGACGAACTCGTCGGCTCGCGGATCAGCGAAGGGCAGTACAACGCCTACGACAACTACGTGCTGGCGGTTCAGGACCTGGAGAACGGCAACATCGACGCCGTGGTGCTGGACCAGCCCGTCGCGGAGACGTTCGCCGCGAACCGGCCCGTCTCGGTCGCGTTCGTCTACGAGACCGGCGAGCGCTACGGCTTCGGCATCCGGCAGGGCGACAGCGACCGCCAGTCGGCGCTCAACAGCGGGCTATCGACGGTCCGGGAGAACGGCACCTACCAGGACCTGACCCAGACCTGGTTCGGCGAGTAAGCGGATGCTCCAGGCGACCGACTGGGCGTTCGTCTTCGGGAACCTCGACTACCTGCTGGCCGGGGCCGTAGTCACCGTCGGCCTGACGCTGACGAGCCTGGTGCTCGGATTCCTGGTGGGCTTCCCGGCAGGGGCGATCGAGGTGTACGGGAATCGCCTCCCCAAGCGGGCGGTAGCGACGGCCGGCGTGATCCTCAGGGGGACTCCGATCGTCGTCATCATGCTCGTGCTCTTTTTCGTCGTCTCGATCTCCCAGTCGGCGTTCATCACCGCGACCGTGGGCCTGGGACTGCGGAGCGCGGCCTACCAGTCACAGATCTTCCGGGGGGCGCTCCAGAGCGTCGACGAGGGCCAGATGGAGGCCGCGCGCTCGATCGGGATGAGCCGGCTGGAGGCGATCCGTCACGTCGTGGTGCCACAGGCGCTCCGGCGCAGCATGCCGGGCTTCCAGAACGAGTTCACCATCGTGTTGAAAGACACCTCCATCGCCTTCGCGATCGGGCTTGCCGAGCTGTTGACCCGGGGCTACGATCTGTTCACCCAGTCCGGCCGGTCGACGGCCGTTCTGGAGGTGTTCCTGGTCATCAGCGCGATCTACTTCGTGTTGACTTTCGGGACGAACCGAGCGCTCGACCGACTGAGCGAGTACTACGCGATTCCGACGGGTGAGAACGCATGAGTCTGTTACGAGTCGAGGACGTGGACAAGTCCTATGGCGACGAGGAGGTACTGACGGGCGTCAGCTTCGAGATGGCCCGCGGGGATGTCGATGTCCTCATGGGGCCAAGCGGCAGCGGGAAGTCGACGATGCTGCGCTGTATCAACCGGCTGACGGAGATCGACGACGGCGAGATCTGGCTGGACGACACGCTCGTCACCGGGCCGGACACCGACGTGAACCAACTCCGCCAGGAGGTCGGGATGGTGTTCCAGGGGTTCAACCTCTTTGCCCATCTCACCGCGCTGGAGAACATCACGCTCGGGCTCAAACGGGTCCGTGGCATGTCGGCCGGCGAGGCCAGCGAACGCGCGGCAGACCACCTCGCACAGGTCGGTCTGGCCGAACAGGCCGACTCCTACCCCGCCGAACTCTCCGGCGGGCAACAACAGCGAGTGGGGATCGCTCGCGCGCTCGCGATGGAGCCGAAACTGATGCTGTTCGACGAGCCCACGAGCGCGCTCGACCCGGAACTCGTCGGCGAAGTGGTCGACGTGATGCGTGACCTGGCCGAGCGTGGGACGACGATGCTCGTCGTGAGCCACGAGATGGGCTTTGCCCGCTCGGCGGCGGACAACATCATCTTCCTCGACGACGGGCGCATCGTCGAGTCGGGCAGCCCCGAGCAACTGTTCGAGCGGCCCGAGCACGAACGAACGAAGACCTTCCTGACCGGGCTGCGGGCGGGCCACGAGTAACGATGGGCGCCGAACAGTCGGCCGTCGAGGACGTTCGCACGACCGTCGACGTGGACAGACCGTGGGCGCTGGCAGCCGTCGCCGTCTTCTGGGGCTGGCTCGTCCTCCGCTGGACGAACGACTACCTGCTGCCGGACTCGCTTGCGGTCCCACAGGAGCGGCCGTTCGTCCCCGCCGAGCCGTTCGCCGCGACTGCAGAGCAGTTGCGCGGGCTGGCGAGCGATCTCGGGCTGTTCGGACTGCCCTTCGATCTCCTGGCCGGTGCCTTCGGTTTCGCGGCCGGGGCGATCCCGTCGCTGCCGTCGCTGGCCAGGGGCGCGTGGCTCACGATCGTCCTGACCGTGGCCGGGATCGCATTCGGCTTCGTGCTGGCGGTCCCGCTCTCGGTCGCCCGGGTCTACGGTGGACGAGGGCTGCGCTGGCTCTCGCTGTCGTACACCGAGCTCATCCGCGGGACGCCGCTCCTGGCACAGCTGTTCGTCCTCTACTTCGGGACGGAGCTGACCGGCGTCGTCCGCGTGATTCCCGGCGTCGGCCAGGGCTTTGTCCCCGGCTCGGCCGTGATCGTCGCCATCCTCGGGTTCACGCTCAACAGCGCCGCCTACCAGGCCGAGTACATCCGGTCGGCGCTGGAATCGGTCGACACCGGCCAGTTGACTGCGGCCCGGGCGATCGGCCTCTCGAAGGTCGACGGTATCCGCTACGTCGTTCTCCCGCAGGGGCTTCGCTACGCGATCCCGGGCTGGTCGAACGAACTCGTCTATCTCATCAAGTACTCCTCGCTGGCGGCGTTTATCACCGTCCGGGAGCTGTTCTTCCGGACCGAGGAGATCGCGAACGCCACCTTCAGGTACACGGAGCTGTTCCTGCTGGCCGCGCTGTTCTACCTGGCGCTGGTCATCTCGGCGTCGATGCTGATGAACCGCGTCGAGGAGCGGACCGCGGTGCCGGGCATCGGCGGCCGCGGCCGCTGATCACATGAAATCAGAGAGGCCGGACTGTTGCTCGTCGTCTTCGGCGTCGTCGCTGTCGGGGACGGTGGGGTCGTCGTCCTCGGCCGACTCGCTGTCGCCCTCTCCACCGCCGAGTGTCACCTGCTGTTCGGTCGGCTCGGTCCCGTCGTCCCCGCCCTCCGCCGATCCGTCGGCCAGTTCGGCGTCCGTCTCACTGGGACCGCTCGCTTTCCCGCCCTCGAAGGCGCCGCCGGAGTGCTCGACGGCGGCCTCGGCCTGGCGCTGTTGTGCGTCCTCGACGATCGACTGGACCTTGTTCGTGTCTTTCCCTGAGCCGGTGATGAACGAGACGTGTTCGGCCTCCATCTCGTAGGTCGCAGCCATCGTGACGGTCAGCTCGCGGTTCTTGCAGTGGTGGGTCATCGACGCGAGGAAGGGCATGATCTCCCGGCGAGCGGTCCGCATCGAGACGCCGTCGATGGTCGCGATCCGCTGGGCGATGTCGTCGCGAGTCTGTCTGGTCCCTTTCGAGCGGCCCAGCTTCGACCAGTAACTCGGCGGGCCGTATCGGGTCCAGCCTCCTTTCGTGCCGTCGCGGGCAGCGGCCACGCCGGCGGTCATGTTGTCGGTCGCGTACCGCCAGAAGGAGTAGTTCTGTGTCGCCCGGACCCGGCCGAGCCAGCGGTCGGCGTTCGAGAGCGCGCCGTAGGCACGGGCCAGTTCCGCGCCCTCGTAGTCTTTGGGCATGTTGTCCTCGATCCAGTTGATGAGGTCGTCCGGCGTCTCGTCGACATCGTAGCTGGCTTTCAGCGCCGTCTCGGCGTCTGCCTCCTTGATGACGACATCGAGGTAGTCGAAGATCCCCTCGGTGGTGTCCCGGTCGCCGGTGACGACATCGTCGGCCGTCAGGCGGTCTGTCGTCTCGGCGATGGCCTGGAGGTCTTTGACCGCGCCGCGGAGGTCACCGCTGTTCTTCTCGGCGATGGTCTCCAGGGCGTCGCTCTCGTACTCGATGCCTTCCTTGCGACAGATATCCCGGAGGACGGGGACGATCGACCGCGGCGAGACATCCCGGAACTCGATCTCCCGGCAGTTGTTGCGCAGCCCGTTTGACATCTCGTAGAACTCGTTTGCGATCAACACCATCGGCTGGCTGGCCTCCTTGACCAGGCCGGTGATCGCTCGGGCGCCCCCGCGGTCGGCGTTGCCGTGGATGTTGTCGGCCTCGTCCATGATGACGAGTCGGCGTCCGCCGCCACCAGCGGTCAGCGTCCCGGACTTGGCGGCCTCGCCGGCGACACGCTCGATGACATCCTTGGTACGGGAGTCGCTGGCGTTGAGTTCGATCGTCGGCCAGTCGAGATCAGCCGCCAGCGCGTGGGCGGCGGAGGTCTTGCCCACGCCGGGTGACCCGTGGAGGATGACCGCTTCCCGGTGGTCGTCCCAGGTCCGAGCCCACTCCTCGAAGGCGTCTCGGGCCTTGTCGTTGCCCCGGACCTCCGACAGCGTGCTCGGTCGGTGTTTCTCCGTCCAGTCCATTGGGTCGTGGTTGGCCCGACTGGCGTTTAGGGGTTGCGGAGCCGTGTTCCGGTACGCTTTTGTTCGCGTCTATCCACCCTGTGGACCAATGACAGGCGGAGCGCGAGCCGACCTCGCGGAGAAGATCGCCGGCGAGGTGGCACTGAGCGGCGAGCCGGGCGCGACCCTCCGCAAGTGGCGGACCGACTTCGCCGTCGCACAGACGGAGCTGGCAGACCACCTCGATGTCTCCCCGTCGGTGGTCTCGGACTACGAGAGCGGGCGGCGGGACAACCCGGGGATCGGGGTCGTCCGACGGCTCGTGACAGCACTGCTCGACATCGACGAGGCACGCGGCGGCGAGCACATCCGCCAGCACGCCCGGGTGATCTCCGCCGGGTTCGACAGCGACGTGGTCCACGACCTCCGGGAGTACACCGCAAACGTCGGGGTCGAGAGCGTCTACGACGCGACGGAGGCGACCGAGTTGGCCCGCGGGAGCACCGACACCGTCTCGGGGCACACGGTCATCAACTCGATCGCGGCGATCAGGCGCCTCTCCTCGGACGAGTTCTATCAGCTGTACGGCCAGTCGACGAGCCGGGTGCTCGTGTTCACGAACGTCACGCGGGGCGAGTCGCCGCTGGTCGCGCTCCGGGTGGTCTCTCCGACCCCGAACGCGGTGCTCCTCCACGGTATCGACGAGGACGATGTCTGGGAACACGCGGCCGACCTGGCCCGGATCGACGACTTCTCGCTGGCGGTCACGGACACCGACCTGGAGGAACTGCTGGGCGGTCTCCGGACGCTGCCCTAACAGCCGGGGTAGGCTGTCGACCCGCGGAAGCCGGTCGCGTTCAGGTGGTCCGCCGTGGCCGGTGCGAGCCGTTCCGTCGGTGATCCCGTCGTGAGCCAGCCCTCGGACGTGTGGTACCCGTTCGGGAGTTCGCCGGCCACCATGTGCAACAGCGCGTGGGTGATCGCGGCCGCCCGGAACGAGACGGACCCGGTGTACTCAGAGCGGGCGTCGGCGTCGACGACCGCCGCGTACCCCGGCGAGTCGGCCCGAACGACAGTTCGATCGCTGGAGACCGTTCCCAGCGCCACGTAGCGAGACGTACATCGACGGGGACCGAGGCGGTCACGACTGTACAGGCGCCGGTACTCCGTCCCGTTGGCGCTTGCCGTCGCCCCCGAGATCGGCCCCTGTTCGGCAGTGAGGTGGAGGGAGATTCCGGTCGATCCGTCGGGGTTCCCGACCGGCATCTCCGCCCAAATCGAGCGGAGTTGCTGCCGTTCCGAGTCACTGAGCGGTTGTGCCCCGTCGCCGTGGCCGACGACGACGTAGAGGTCCTTTCGCTGTGGGTCCGCTCCGGGCAAGGGCGCCCCCGCGGGCGTCTCGCCGGCCCGCTCCCAGGCGTCGGGTAGGCCGTCGCCGTCGGTGTCGTTCGGACCCGGCGCCACTGCCTGTGTCGCGGCTACGTCGCCGGCGAACACGCCCGCGCTCGTATCGCCCGCGATGTCGTCGGCACCGCTGACGGCTCCGCTCTCGCCGAGGTCGCCGATCGCTCCGGGCAACATCGCCACGCCGAGCAACATCACGCCCATCAACAGCATGATCCCGGTCGCCATCTTGACCAGCGGCGAGTCCGGGACGACCGCCCGGTAGAGCCCCAGGAGCGGGCCGCCGCGGGTAAAAAAGAGCGCGATGCCCTTGGTGACGACGACCAGGAACAGGAACCCCGCCAGCACGGTCCCAAGGACGGCGCCGACGTAGACGGCAGCGAGGGGCACCTCCCCGGCGCTGATGGAGCCACTCGGAAGCCCGGGAACCGACGGCCCGCCGTCCGGGGACGCTACAAGCCGCGGTTCGAGGAGAAAGAGTGCTCCACAGACCCCGACGACCGCGCCCACCAGCGCCGCGGTCGGCTGTGGCCCGAACGACCAACGTTTCATGCACAGTTGTGCCACAGTCGCGGACAAAACGGCTTCGATTACTGACCGATTTCTGTCACAAAGAAGACGGGAGTCCGATCACGTCGCCCCGGCCGAGTCGCCCGTCACTCGACGTATCGGTACTTCCGTTCGCCCATGCGGCCCCAGCCGTCGAAGACGAACTCCGCTTCGGGCGGGGTGAACTCCTCTGCGTCCTCCTCGACGTGTGCGTCCATGTCGTGGTTGTGCACGTCGTGGACGTGTTCGTACTCCTCGAACGAGAGGTTATAGCGGCGCTGGATCTGCTCGTCGATGTTCAGCGCACCGATCTCGTCCTCCCACCCGGGGACGATCGTCTCCGCGTGGACTTCCGCCTGGGCACCCGACCCGTAGGAGGCCACCAGCAGTTTCTCGCCGGCGAGGTCGATGTCGTGCTCCATGGCCTCTTTCAGCCCGGAGGCACGCGCCAGGTGGACGGACCCGGTGTACCAGTTGCCGACGTGCCGGGCGATCTCCAGTGTCGGCTCGATGGCCTGGTTGTACCAGTCCCGGTAGCGTTCGGTCTCGGTGAGCGCGTCGGTGTACTCCCGGATCGCGTCGTTGAACGCGTCCTCGGAGTCGAACTCCTCACGGACGGGCTGGTGGCCGATCTCCTCGGCCAGGAGGTCCTCCACGTCGGTCCCGCGGACGATGTGTCGGTAGCCGAGCGCGGCGGCCTTCCGGACCATCCCCGGGAACGGCGTGTGGAACGGGATCATGTAGTAGTCGTCGGGGTGGATCGGACCAGAGACTTCGGCGAAGTCGTCGAGCGCCTCGCGCATCCGGGCCAGGTAGACCTTCACCGAGCGCTTGCCGTCCACCGACGGGAACTGCTGATTGGGCTTGAGGAAGTCCGTCTCGTCGGCGCTCCCGTAGCCCTGCTCGGTCGAGAGTTCGACGATCGACGGGTCCTCGTCGACGAGCATCGCGACGGCGCCGGCTCCCTGGGTCGCCTCGCCCGGGTCGTCGCGAGCGTACAGCGCCGTGTCGGTGGCGATGACGATGGCCGCCCGGCCACGGTTCCGGCCCGCCTGAATCCAGTTGTAGGCGTCGTCGAGGCTCTGTGTCCCGGAGATACAGGCGAACTTCCGCTCGCCCTTGTTGGCGTGGTGGAAGTCGCCGTCGAACACCTGTTCGAGACAGCCCGCGATGTACGTCGAGACGGGTTTCGAGTTGTCGAACGAGCTCTCGGTCGCCACGTCGATCCGGCCGATATCGTCGGGTTCGAGCCCCTTGCGGTCCATCAGTCGATAGGCCGCGTTGGCCCCCATCGTCACGATGTCCTCGTAGACATCGGGGAACGACGAGGCGTGCAGTCCCAGTCCCTTGGTGTACTTCCCGGGGTCGTCCCCCTTCGCGGGCGCGAACGTCTCCGCGAGGTCGAGTTTGAGCTTCCCTGTCCAGATTTCGATGCCGTCGATACCGACTGCTGCCATACCCGGAGGGTCGGCACCGGAACGTAAGATACTGTCGACCGCTGTGTCGACGACTGTCGAATACAGCGTCAGTTACACGACGTACTCGACGTAATCGGAGTATCCGGAGTCCCGTCTGAAGTATCGGTAATCCGTCGGCAGCGTTTGTTCCCAACATCGTCGACAGCGATGATAGTGAAGGTGTACTCTCGGAAGGCACCCCCTTCGAGATAGATCTGCGGAGAGCCGCCAGTGTAGCTGGCTTGGGGATTGTCAATAGCTCCGGTCCTGTTGACGTAGACCGTTGTCGATCGGATGTTCGTATCAGAGACAATCCACTCGATCTCGTACCTCGTAATCGGGAAACCAAAGAAGCTGAAGCTCTGGTCAGTCACTGCGAACGTGTCGATAGTCGGCGGGTTGTTCACGACTACCGAGCGCGACGTTGTGTCTACCGCGCCATCGTCATCGGTGACGCGGAGACTGACAGACCGCGTCCCTTCAGTCGGATAGGTGTTGGTGGTAGTGGCATCGTTTGTCGTCCGCTCGTAGCTACCGTCGCCGTCGAAGTCCCAGGCGTACTCGTCGACTCTACCGTCGTCATCGATCGAGCTACCGGCATCGAAGGTGATCGACTCCTCGGTAGCTGCCGGGGAGGGAGACTGGGTGAATGCAGCCGACGGTGGCTCGTTTGGCGCCGAAACGGTCACTGTCTGACTCGTCGTCGCCGTCGCCCCGTCGTCGTCGGTCACCCGAAGCGTCACGCTCCTGGTCCCCGTTGTGCTGTAGGTGTGTGAAGTCGTCGGCTCGCTCGTCGTCGCCTCGTAGTTGCCGTCGTCGTCCCAGTCCCATGCGTACTCGTCGACCGTCCCGTCGCCGTCGCCGGACCCGGTCGCATCGAAGGTGACCGATTCGCCGGCAACGGGCGAGGACGGGTCGTAGCTGAACGCCGCGGAGGGCGACTGGTTCGGTTCACTCACGGTCACCGTCTCGGTCAGGGACGTGGTGGTTCCGTCGGGGCCGGTGATCGTCAGCGTTACCGTGTAGGTCCCGCCCGAAGCGTAGGTGTACTGTGGCTGTTTACCGGTCACGTCGACCGTTCCGTCGCCGTCGAAGTCCCACTCGTAGCTGTATGTCGCCGTGTCGTCCTCGTAGACCATCACGTCGCGGTAGAGCGACTCGGCGTCCGCGTCGGCGTCGTCGTCGGTGACGAACGCGAGGTACTGCGCGTCGATCTGGTAGTCCTGTCCAGCGGGAATCCGGTACCGCTTCCAGTTCGGCGCGGCGCTGTCGTAGGGACTCGACGGGGAGATGCCCCAGTTTTGGGTCCCGTAGACCTCGTAGATCCGGTCGTTGGACTGGCCGTTATCGGCTTCGAAGCCAAGGCCGTGGATCTCCCCTTCCGCGCCCGAGCGGAAGCCAAACGCCACGACCGTGTCCCCGGTCATCCCGTCGCTGTACCCGGTCTTCTTCCAGGTGTTGTTGGCCAGGACCAGCGTGCGGCCGCCGTCCCGGACCGTCGCGTTCGGTTCGTTGTCCTGGTTGCCGCCGTAGCTGGAGAGCGATGCGTCGGTGAAGTTCACGTACGCCGCCGCCGGATCGCGGTCGACGAGGCCGAGACCGTTGACTGTCAGCCCCGCGTCGCCGCTGGTCGGTACCACGAGCACCGAGCCATCCGGTCGGACGGTGACGGTCTGCCGCCGCCAGTCGGTCGCGCCGTCGTCGTCCGTGACCGTCAGGCTCACGTCGTAGGTCCCGGCCCGGCTGTAGCTGTTCGTCACCTGCCGTCCGGTCGCGTCGACGCTTCCGTCGTCGCCGAAGTCCCACTCGTAGGTGGTGATCCGTCCGTCGCTGTCCGAGGACCGCCCGGCGGTAAACGTCACAGTGTCTCCCGTCACTGGGGAACCCGGCGTGTAGGTGAACGCCGCCGTCGGGGGCGAGTTCGGTACCGGTGTCGGGGTGGGTGTCGGCGTGGCCGTCGGTGTCGCTGTCGGCGTTGGCGTGGCTGTCGCGGTTGGCGTCGGTGTCGCTGTCCCCGTCGGTGTGGGTGTCTTGGTCGCGGTGGCGACCGGCGTGGCCGTCGGCGTCGGAATCGTCGAACGCTCGTCGAGCAGGACGGTGTTGGACGTCTGGTGGACGACGAGCAACCGGACAGTCGACCCAGACGGGGAGTCGTAGGGGTGGCGCCAGCGCTCCCCTGGATCGAAGACGGCGTCGCTACTGTCCAGCGGTGTGAACGACGACAGTCCGTAGCGGACGCGAGTCCCGTTGTCGAGGACAACATCCACGGCCCCGGCGTCGACAGCGTCCCCGCCACGGTGTGTGAGCGTCAGGGTGCTGCCGTCGAACTCCGCGCCGATATCCACGAGGACGCTGCCGCCGGAGTCTTGGTCGTCGAGGACGGCGATCCCGATCGCGCTGACAGCGACGATGACGACCACAGTCAGAAGTGCCACGCCGACGGCTTCCGACTGTGCTCGCCGCTCCATTTGGTGTAATTGAGTGGACCCTGGGTAAGACCGTTGCGGGTGATTACAGGAGCTGATAACTTTGGGTGTGGTTTGACCTTCCGGAAGATCTGCATTTGTTCTGGACCGGAGACTGTGAATTACTCCTGTCCTGGGTCTTCAGACGGTAAATCACGGCTCATGTAACATTGAGTTCGGTGACTTGTTCCCACTGTTTTCGGAGAAAAACCCCATAGACTGTTCGACCCTACATCTTGACTGGCCCGCCACTATCATCTGATTTTGGCTTGGATTTCACGAATTCAAGCGTGACCGATTCACCGTTTCCGCTGACGGTGAATTAAAACTAAAACATAACTCTCCGCTCAAACGTCGATTGTTTCGGAATCTGTGTTGCCCTGTTGATCTTTTACTTCTACAGTAATCGTATCGGTAAGTAGAGTTCCTTTCTCCTTCCCGCCGTCTATCTCGGGCGATGTTCCACTTCCGGATCCACCGTTTAGTGCCTCTGTAACCGAATCCAATTGTGAACCGTCAGAATCGTACGCGGTGAACGTAATCTCTTGTAGGTCGCTGTCACGGTCGCTGACTTGATAATCTACCTTGTACTTCCCAGAATTACCAACTGCTGAAGCCGAAGCAGAGTCGATAGTGGGTGAACTCTGTGATGGGTTGTTCGTGTTGACCGTCTGGGTCAACCGCGTGTCGTTGTTCCCGACCTCGTCGAAGACTCCCTCCAGAATCACGTCGTACTCGCCGGTCTGACTGACGCGGTACGTGATACTGTAGCTCTCAGGATCAGCGCTGGTATCGTTGTTAGTGTTCGTGATCGCTTGAATCGTGCCTGGTCCAGTCGCGGCGATGTCGACGCTAGCCACCGATGTCGTCGCCTCCGTCACGTCAAAGGTCACGGTCAACTCGTCGGCGTCCTCGCGGACGACTTGGTAGTTGCTCACGGCGGGCGCGACGGTGTCTTTCGTCGTTTCGTCGTTCGGACCGGCGGTGCCACCGGTGTTCCCGACATCGTCGCGAACGTACCCCTCGGCGTACACCGACCCCTCGGGCAACGGAGCGGCATCGATACCGGTAAAGACGGTCTCGTCCCCGCCTGCGGTCGTGATCGTCTTCTCGACGGTGACAGTGTCGCCGGTCGACTGATTGACGAGCGAGAGCACGGCCACCTCGTCCCCGTCGAGTGTGTCGGGGTTGACGAGCGTCGCTGTCACGCTGTCGGCCGTCGACGCGTTTATCCGGGCCGTGTCGATGAAGACGTTGTTCGGGTCGCCCGGCGGGTTCGCGTCGAACGTGAACGTGAGTGGCCGCTCGGTGTCCATCACGGTCCCGTCGCTCGCTTCTGCCCCGCTAACGACGGCCGTCACAGGCGTATCGGCACCGTTTGCGTTGAATTTCAGCGTCTCTCGATACGTGTCGGAATCGACCCAGGTCCGACTTACGACGCTATAGTCGCTGTCACCGCCGGTGACGTTCTCGTACTGGACGGTCGGGTTCACCCCCTGGTTCATCGTCCGGTTGAAGTTCAGTGTCACCGTCCGCTGGACGTTGTTGTTGGCCTCAGTGCTGGTGATGGTGTTGTCCCCGTCGGAGAAGGTCGCAGTTGACACCGACGGCGGGCCGCCCGCGCCGCTGCTGATGGTGATCGTCTGTGTCGCCATGTCGCTACCGCCGTTGCCGTCGGTGACGGTCAGCGTCACCGTATTCGTCTCGCTGCTGGCGTAACTGTGCGTAGTCGTCTCCCCTGACCCGGTGGTCCCGTCGCCGAAGTCCCACTGGTACGTGAGCGAGTCGCCGTCGGGGTCGCTGGAAGCGGTCGCGTCGAACGTAATCTGCTCGCCAGTGTCGGCGTTGGACGGCGCGTCGAACTGCGCGGTCGGGTCCGAGTTCCCACCACCGCCACTACCGCTAGCACCGACCCGTTCGAGCGTGACGTTGATCCGGTCACTGGACCCGCCGCTGGCCGCGTAGACACCGATGGTTCCGTTCGCCTTCGCGATGAGATTCGTCGTCACCTCGCCGCTGGAGCCGGTCGCGTTCTCGCCGACCGAGAGGTTCCCGACCGTCGTGTTGTTAACCGCGAAGTCGACTGTGCTCCCGTCCAGCGCCGGGACGGTTCCCGCCCTGAGCGTCAGGTTGTCGTCGCTGTCGGCGCCCACGTCCCACGTACAGTCGGTTTCCGAACAATCCGAGAGGTAACTACCCGAGTTGTCCGTCCCTGGGTCCTTCCATTCGACGGCGTAGGCGCTACTACCGCCGCCACCGCTGCCGCCACTGGGCGGTGCTGTCACGTCGACGGTGATCGAGGCGTTCTGTCTGGTATCCGGATCGAAGGAGCTATCGATCCCGACGTAACTGAACCTGACCTGCTGGCTCCCGGCCGTCGTCGCGTTGTAGGTAAATCGAACCCGCCCGTCGTCGTTCGGCCGCTTCGACGACCGATCAAGCGAGCCCGAGCCGGCGATTTCGGCCTGGACGAGCGTACTGGAGGTGTTGGCCGGCGGGTTGTTGAAGCGGTTGCGCACCTCCAGAATGAGTTCGGTCTTTTGCCCCTGTGTCACTGTCGTGTCCTTCCCGGTTACCGTCGTCAGATACGCGGTGTCCTCCCGGGTCACGGCAGTCCCGACGCCGACTTTCGTCATCCGGAGCTGGTAGGTCTCGGTGTCGTTCAGTGTCACAGCGATCGTGTGGAATCCAGTCGGTGCCGGTGTCGTGGCGTCCGAGACGTTGTCGACGGTCGACTGCGTGCTGTTCAGGAACTCCCAGTACGACGCCGGGCGGCGGGAGACGACGATCAACCGTATCGGACCGGAACTCCCGTTCGAGAGTGTCACCGTCTGTGTCGACGCGCTGACGGAACTGACGTCGACGGACGTCGAACCGCTGGACGAGCGAGACAGCGACCCGTTCAACGCGATCAGGGAGATGTCGGTCCCGTCGATGAACGTCTGGTTCGCGAGGGTGACGTTCGACGACCGGAACTGGTTGTACAGGACGGTGTGTTCGTAGTAGGTGTCGGGCGGGTTCGTATAGACGTTGTACGCCGGTCGGTAGGCGAGTCCCCCGGTGTTGTACACCTGCGTTCGGTTCCAATAGTCGCCCGTCTCACCGGACGCGGTGGCGTTCTCGATGGTGATGTTGACACTCCGGTCGGTGGTCCCGACCGTCCGAAGCGAGCCGGAGGGTGGTCCGGGGTTGATCGCGACTGCGCGGCTCGGGTACCGGGTTCCCAGTGCCACACTCGTCGCCTGGGACCCCCCCTCCCCGGGCATCGAGACGATGGCGTTCCGGAGGTCCTGCAGTTGTTGCTGGACCTCCTGGTTGTGGTTGAATTCGATCTGACGGTTCTGATCGGGGACGACGAACGCCTGGTAGGTCGAGAAGGCGATGATGAGAACGGCAAACAACAACACAGCCCCCACTTGGATGGACTGGCTGCGTTCGTCACCCACGAACTCCATGGGTGCCCTTCCGGACAGGTGGTTAAAAACTTGTCCGCCCCAGTATCAGTTCTCGTCGTCCTCTTCCTCGACGACTTCCGGGTCCTCCATCGCGGTCTGAAGGCTGTCGAGTCCGTTGACCCACTCGGAGACCAGACCGTAGTCGAGGTCCTCCGCGATCTCCATCGCCAGTTCCTCGCCGTCGATGATGCGGGTCCCGGCCTGGACACAGTAGCCCAGTGCGGCGTCTAGGTCCTCCTCGGCTTCGGCGTCGGCCGCGGCGGCGACGTAGTCGGCGACGGTTCCCTCGTCGGCGACGCCCTCGGCGACGTACTCCTCGGCGGCGTAGAACACACAGACCAGCGAGGTCTGGACCCCGTCGATCAGCATTACGGTCTCCTCGTCGTCGAGTGTGACCTCTTCGAGGACGATCTCTCGGACGCCCCGAAGTTCGTCGAGCGCGGTCTCCTCGTCGAGTGTGTCGTCGTCGTAGTCACTGAGGATCTTCACGACCGCGATCGCGGCGTCGTCTTGGAGGTTCAACAGGAGGCGTGCCGAGTCTTCGTTCTCGGGATCCACGTCCTCGTCGTCGATTCGGTCGATCCAGTTCTGCCAACGTTCGTCGGTGTAATACTCCCCCGGCGGAGTGCTCATATCACTCCCTACGCGTGGCCCGGGATAGTAGTTTCGACCGGGGATTTCGCCGTACCGGGAGCGAAACCACCGGCCAGCGGACGGACGAGACGTGACAGCGGCGTGTCCGACCGTGGACGGGACCCGACGCTGGTTTTACTATCCGCGGCGTGTTACGTCAACACATGTCACAGTGGCATCCGGAGCCCGCCGGCCACAGACGCCCCGTGGGCGCGGTTGCCACCCGTCTCGGGACGGCCCTGCTCGTCGTCGCGCTCCCGCTCGCGACCGGTTCGTTTCTCGGACTCCTCGCCGGGACGACGGTGGCGGCGGCGCTGTCGACGGCGGTGACAGCGGTGGTGGACCCGCCCGCCGCGAGCAGTCTCGCGTGGCTGTTCAGAGTCGGCGCGCTAGGGGTGCTGGCCGGGAGCTGGATTCTCGGGTTCGGACTCGTCGTCGAGGAACTGTGGGCCTAGTCGTCGGTGTCCGATCGCTCGGCGAGCGTGGCGAGTTGCTCCGGTGGGGTGTCGGCGGCGCCCTCGCGGACGGAGAACCGTCGCTGGGGGAACGGGACGACGATCCCGGCCTCGTCGAAGGCGGTCTTGACCGCTCCGACGACCTGCGAGATCGCGCGCCACTTCCGTGGCGGGGTCGGGTGGTCGATCCAGAACCGCAGTTCCAGGACGATCGCCGAATCCCCGAAGGACTTCGGGATGATCTGGGGGGACGGAGAGTCGACGACGCCTTCGACGCCGGCGATGGCCTCGTGTGCGACCTCGCTGGCGTGGTCGATGTCGGTGTCGTAGTCGACGCCGACATCCAGAGTCAGCCGGAGTCGGCCTTTCTGGCTGCGATTGGTGATCGCCTGGTCGGCGACCTGGTCGTTCGGGATGACGACGAACTCCCCGTCGAAGTTCTCCAGGCGAGTGTTGAAGATAGTGATGTCGGTGACGATCCCCTCCTGCTCGCCCAGTTCCACCCAGTCGCCGATCGTGAACGGGCGCGAGAACATCAGGACGAAGCCGGCGATCAACGAACCCAGCGTCTGCCGGGCCGCGAGCCCGACAACGATGCCGAGGAATCCGGCCCCGACGAGCAGCCCGCTGAGGTTCTCACCCCAGAGGGTCAGTCCACCGGACAGCACGGTCAACAGGATCACTACCTGGCCGACCCGGAGCACGATCTCTTCCTGGTGTTCGGTGATCCGATCGGACCCGTCGCCGAGCCGATCGACGAGCCGTTTCAACTGATCGGACGCCGCGAAGCCGACGGCCGCGAGTACGACCGTGATCCCGACTCTGAACAGGTCGCTGGTGGCGATCTGGCTCAGACTCCCGCTCGGATCGACCACACCCCAGAGGACGAGGACCGTCGCAACCGCACTCACGATGACGGTGAACTGGACCGTCCGTAACAGCACTCCCGAGGAGGAGGTCGGCGCGATCCGCTCGGCGATCCCGTAGGCGCCGTCGAACTGGCCGGCGAAGTACCGCGAGAAGACGACGTGTCTGCCGGCCTGTACGATCGCGGGGAACACCAAGACGACGAGGACGAACGCGGCGAGGAGAACGCCGAACGTGACGGCTGTCGGTCCGTACAACGCCGAGAGCTGTTCCAGGAGTTCCAGCGCGCGCTGGACCACCCCTGCCTGCTGCATACCTCCGTAGAACGGAGCCGAGGTCTTGTGTGTTGTCGTTGCGATCAGACGCCGCGGCCCTGGAGTTTCTCCTCTTCGGGCAGGTCCGCGTTGGCGTCGCCGGACATCCCCTTGCCGACGTTGGTCGCGATCTCCTTCAGTGCCTCCGGGTCGTCCCAGTTGTTGACGGCCTCGACGACCGCGGTCCCCATCGCTTCGGGGTCCTCCGCGCCGAAGATCCCAGAGCCGACGAAGATGCCGTCACAGCCGTGGTGCATCATCAACGCGGCGTCGGCCGGGGTAGCGATCCCGCCGGCGGCGAAGTTGACGACCGGGAGTCGCCCCATATCGGCGGTCTCGTGGACGAGATCTGCGGGCGCTTCGTGTTCGCGGGCCCACTTCTCGCGTTCCTCGTAGCTCATCCCTTCGAGCTTCCGGATCGACCCCTTGATGTTGCGCTGGTGGTGGACCGCCTGGTTCACGTCGCCGGTACCGGCCTCGCCTTTGGTCCGGATCATCGCCGCGCCCTCGTCGATCCGGCGCAGCGCCTCCTGCAGGTTCCGGGCGCCACAGACGAAGGGTGCGGTAAAGTCGCGTTTGTCGATGTGGTAGCGGTCGTCCGCGGGCGTGAGCACTTCGCTCTCGTCGACCATGTCCGCGCCGGCGGCTTCGAGGATCTGGGCTTCCTTCGTGTGGCCGATCCGGGCCTTGCCCATCACCGGGATCGACACCTCGTCGATGATCGATTCGAGCGAGGCGGGGTCGGCCATCCGGGCGACGCCGCCGCGCTTGCGGATGTCGGCCGGAACCGCTTCGAGGTTCATCACCGCGACAGCACCCACGTCCTCGGCGATGCGGGCCTGCTTGCGGTCGACGACATCCATGATGACGCCGCCTTTCTGCATCTTCGCGAAGCCGCGCTTCACGAGGTCGGTCCCGCGGCGAAGGTCCTCCAGATCAGTAGCTTCAGCCATTGACGACGGCTTAGGTCTGGATTTACTTAACGCGTGCCCCTTGGCCCTCCACGGGTGGTCTTCCGCGGTCATCGTCCGGCCACACGCCCGAGCTGCTGGCGGCGGACTGACACGAGCGCCAGTGGTGTTTTACCGCCAGCCCTCGAACCGAACGCAATGCGACCGGAGTGGCCGCCCTCGGATCGGCGGGGCGAGATAACTGTTCTTCACGTCGACGACAACCGTGACTTCCTCGAAGCGACCGCGACGGGGCTCGAAGAGCGGGCCGACCCGATCACCGTCACCTCGCTCGACGATCCGACGGCGGTCGTCCCCCGCCTCGAAACCGGGACCGTCGACTGTGTGGTCTCGGACTACGACATGCCGGAGATGGACGGGCTGGAACTCCTGCGGAACGTCCGCGCACAGTTTCCCGATCTCCCCTTTATCCTCTTTACCGGCAAAGGAAGCGAAGAAGTCGCCAGCGAGGCGATCTCGGCCGGCGTCACCGACTACGTCCAGAAGACCGGCGACAGCGAGACCGTCGAGATGCTGTGTAACCGGATCGAGAACGCCGTCGAGCACGCCCGGGCCGAGGAGCGCCTCGCCTACGAGAGCAGCCTGCTCGATACGCTGTTCGAGCAGATTCCCCACCACCTCTACGTCAAAGACACCGAGGGTCGTCACCTCCGGGTGAGTCACGCCCACATCACCGAGCCCGACCAGTTGGTCGGGAAGACCGACCAGGAGCTGTATCCGGACGCCCACGCCGAGGGCACCTACACGGACGACATGAAGGTCCTCCGGGAAGGGGAGCCGATCATCCACAAGGAGGAACACACCAGCCAGAACAAGGCGGACACGCACAGTTTCGACCGGATCTACGAGCAGTACGAACAGGAGCCGGTCACCGACAAGGAGCGGTACGACGAGTGGGCGCTGACATCGAAGGTCCCCTGGCGGAACGACGACGGCGACATCGTGGGCCTCATCGGGATCACCCTCGACATCAGCGACCGGAAACACTACGAACAGTCACTGGAACGCCACGCCGAGCGGTTAGAGCAGTTCCTCGCACAGGTCGTCCACGACCTCCGCTCGCCGCTGCAGGTCGCCGACTCGAACCTGGCGCTGCTCCGGCAGGAGGGGGTCGACGCCGACCGGCTCGACGCGATCGAGCGCGCACACGGGCAGATGGACGCGCTGGTCGACGACCTGAGCCGGTTCGCACGCCACGGGGAGATGGAACCGGAGCCCGAACCGGTCGATCTGGTGACGCTCGTCGAACAGATCTGGGAACGACACGAGCAGGCCGACGCGACGCTCAGTCTCGGCTCACTCCCGACGATCGAGGTCGACCGGACCGACTGCCGGCGGCTGTTGAGTAACCTGATCGACAACGCCGTCGAACACACCGAACCGGGGGTCGAGGTGTCCGTCCGGCCGCTGGGCGAGGCGGCTGTCGACTGCGACGGACTCGTGGTCGAGGACGACGGCCCGGGGCTCCCGGCCGACCGGAGCCAGGTGTTCGAAGCGGGGTACACGACCGCGACCGACGGCACCGGACTCGGGCTGGCGATCGTCGAGACGATCGCGGACCGGCACGACTGGGAGGTCGTCGCCACCGAGAGCGACGCCGGCGGCGCGCGCTTCGAGATCCGGTTCTGACCGCTACCGTTTTGCCGCCCCCTCCCCACCGACCGACATGGCCACACTCGGCGGGCGCATCGAGGCAGTCGTCGCGCGTGGGTTCGACGGACCGCTCCCGGACACCGAGGGGCTTCCCCGCTACGTCGCACCGCTCCCGGAGTGGCTGGAGAACGTCGGCCTCCGACTCGCCTGGCCGATCGCGCTGGTCAACCTCGTCGGCACCCTGTTTGGCTTCTGGTACTACGCCGGTCGGCCGCTCGATCTGGCACCGCCCCTGATCGAGGGACAACTCGGCGCCGCGCCACTGCTCGCGTACCCGCTGATCCCCGACTCGCCGGTCGCGACCATGTTCATCGGCCTCTCGTTTGCCGCCTGGCGACTCGACTGGGACGTGGAGTGGCTCCACGCGCTCGCCTTCTTCGGCTGTATCAAGCTCGGACTGTGGACGCCTTACGTCCAACTGGTCGTCAACGGCCCGGCGGGCATCGCCACCTGGCTCTACTGGTTCCTGATCCTCTCGCACCTGGCGATGGCCGTCGAGGCGTTTCTCATCCACCGGTACGCGTCCTTCTCGGTTCCCGCGGTCGCGGTCGCGGTCGGCTGGTACGGCTTCAACGATGTCGTGGACTACTTCGTCCCCGTGCTAGAGGGGCCACACCACACCGTCCTCCGGGCCGAGATCGTCGCCGGCGGCATCGATCACACGCTGCCGGCACACGATCTGGCGGCCGGCTGGGCGGTCGTGCTGACGCTCGCGGCGACGTTCCTGGCGCTTGCGACCCGGGTCGAGAAAGTGAAACGCGGCGGGTGAGTCAGCGCTCCGCGACCGGCGTCCACTCGCGGTCGGTCGCGCCGACGTACGCCGAGACCGGCCGGATCAGTCTGTTGTCGTCGAGTTGCTCCAGACAGTGGGCCATCCAGCCGCCCGCCCGGCCGACGGCGAACGTCGCCGTGAACAGGTCCCGGGGGATCCCGACGCCGTGGAGCAGCGCCGCGGTGTAGAACTCGACGTTGGTCGCCAGCCGGCGGTCCGGTTTGTGTTCGGCCAGCGCGTCGAGTGCGACCGACTCGAACTGCTCGACCGTCTCGTAGAAGCCGTCCTCGTCGGTCCCGGCGTAGAACCGTTCGGCCGCCGAGGAGAGGACCGCCGCCCGCGGATCGCGGACCCGGTAGACGCGGTGGCCAAACCCCATCAGCCGTTCCCCGGCGTCGAGTCGGTCGCGGACGAACCCCTCGGGATCGCCGGACTCGTGGACCGACTGGAGCATATCCAACACCGGCCCCGGCGCGCCGCCGTGGAGCGGTCCTTTCAGTGTCCCGATCGCGGCCGTTCCCGCGGAGACCAGGTCCGACTCCGTGGAGACGACCGTCCGCGCGGTGAACGTCGAGGCGTTGAGCCCGTGGTCGATCACGGTCGCCAGATAGGTCTCCAGGCCCCGAACGGCGGCGTCGCTGGGCCGTTCGCCGGTCAGCATGTACAGGTAGTTCGCGGCGTGGGACAAGTCCGGGTCGGGCTCGATCGGGGCCTCGTCCTGGCGGTAGCGCCAGTATGCCGCGACGATCGTCGGGGCGACCGCGACGACGCGGGTGGCGGCCGTCCGCGGGTCCTCGGCGTCGATCCCGAGGCTGGCCGCGGCGACGCCCATCCGCAGTGCGTCCATCGCGGGGTCCCCGTCGGCCGCGGCCCGGCGGACGACGCCGTGGACCTCCTCGTCGAGCGTGCGGTGGGCCGCGAGTTCCGACCGGAACCGATCGAGTTCCCGGCCGGTCGGGAGGCGGTCCTCGAACAGGAGGTAGACGGCCTCCTCGAAGGAGGCGTTGCCCGCCAGCGTTTCGACGGGATAGCCCCCGACGAGGAGTTCGCCGGCCTCCCCGTCGACCCGGCTGAGGCGAGTCTCGGCGACGGTCACGCCCTCCAGCCCCGGGCGGACGGTGTCGTCGGTCACGCCATCACCCCCGTGGCTGGGTCGACCGAGTCGGTGGCCGGGAGGGGCTGTCGCGCGGGCGGGGCAGCTGCGGCCGATCGTGGTCCGAGCATCGACAGTGAGTAGCGCCGAGAGCGACGTAAGGGCTCGGAGAAGCGCGCTTCTTCTCGGCCGGTGATAGGTCTGTGTCGACAGTCCGAGCCGCCCATCGAACGGACTCCGCCGGGCGTGACGGGGAAAGCGCGTTCTCCCGAGCGATCACGGGTCCGCGGGGAAGGCATCGTCGGCGAGGACCGTCTCGACGAACCGCTCGCCGGCCGCGGTCAGCGCGTAGCCGGCGTCCCCGTCGGCGACGAACGCCCCGCGAAGCTGTCGGAGGTGGTAGTTGAACCGACCGTTGTCCTCGATCGACGTGCGTTCCCGGAGCGTCGAGTACGCGACCGGCCCGTCGGCGGCCGCCAGCGCGAACAGGACCTCCAGTCGGGCCGGTTCGGCGAGGGTCTGTAACGTCTCCGAGACGGGTTCGACGGCCGCTCGCTCGGTCACCCCGTCGGTCGGCTCTCGCTCCTCGACCGGCGTCCAGGTCCGCCCGGTCGGCCCGACGTACCGAGAGACGGGGCGAACGAGGACGTTGTCGGCTCGCTGTTCCAGACAGTGGGCCATCCAGCCGGCGACCCGGGCGACGGCGAAGGTCGGTGTGAACAGCGCCGGCGGGATGTCGACGGCGTACAACAGCGCCGCGGCGTAGAACTCGACGGTGGCGGCCGCGTGTCGCCTGGGGAAGCGATCGTCCAGAGCCGCCACGCCCGCGGATTCGAGGTCCCTGACCGTCGCCCGGAACTCGCCGCCGACGGGGAGCCGCTCCATCGCCGCCGAGAGGACCGCCGCCCGCGGGTCCCGGACCTCGTACACCCGGTGGCCGAACCCGGGCAGGTCGTCGCCGTCTGCGAGTCGCTCGCGGACGGCCGCGCCGACATCGTCGGCCTCGTGGGCCGTCCGAAGCAGTTCGAAGACGCGCCGGAGGTTCCCGCCGTGGCGCGGCCCCTTCAGCGTCCCGACTGCGGCCGTCGCCGCCGACACGAGGTCCGACTCCGTGGAGACGACCGTCCGCGCGGTGAACGTCGACGGATTGAGTCCGTGGTCGACGATCGTCGTCAGAAACGCGTCGAGAGCGCGTGTCTCGGCCGCCGTGGGCCGCTCGCCCGTCACCATGTACCGGTAGTTCGCGGCGTGGGACAGCGACGGGTCGGGATCGACGACGGACTCGCCCCGGCGGGCGCGCCAGTAGGTCCCCACGACCGTCGGGACGACGGCGATCACCCGCAGCGCGGTCGCCGACGGCCCCTCGTCGTCGGTCCCGAGCGTCGCCGCGGCGACGCCCATCCGCAGGGCGTCCATCGGGTCCACGCCGGCCGCTGCCGCCGTCTCTACCAGCGTCCGGACGGCGTCGTCGAGCCCGCGGGAATCGGTCAGTGCCGCCCGGACCGTCTCTCGCCGGTCGGCCGGCGGGAGGTCCCCGTCTAACAGCAGTGCGACGCTCTCCTCGTAGGTCGCGTTGGCGGCCAGTTCCGCGATCGGATAGCCGCGGACGACGAGTTCGCCGGCCTCGCCGTCCACGTCGCTCAGTTCCGTCTCCGCGACGGTGATCGACTCCAGCCCGGGATCGAAGACGGACGGTGTCACAGTGACGCTAGGTCCTGTGGCGCCCCGGTTAGCCTTTTCCACGGCGACGCCGGCCCGAGCCCCCGTTCGGCCGACGGGACGAGTCCGCTCGTAAGACTGCCCTACTGGACCACGACGACCGCCGACTCCGTCTCGGTCATCTCCCCGTCGCCGGAGTAGGTCCGGGACTCCTCGATCTCGAACATCTCGGCGTCGAGTTCGAACTCCACGGCGACGATCAGCCGATCGCCGTCGATCTCGTAGTCGCCGGCCTCGATTGCGGCGTCGATGTCGCCGACGCTGTTGCCGAACTCCGGTCCGACCAGCGAGTAATCGAGGTCGATCCCGCTGATCTCGGTCGTGATCTCGGGGGCCTCGTCGTAGGTCTCCAGGCGCTCGACGTGCATCGCCTCGGCGATGGCGTCCTCGAAGCCGGCGACGTGGCCGTACACCTCGACGCTATCGAGGTCGGCGTTCAGTGGCAGGCCGTGTTCGGTCTTGTAGCGGCGCAGCGCCGAGACGACCTCCATGGCCGTCTCGCCCGCGGCCAGGTCGGCCTCGTAGCCACCGGCGACGGGCCAGTCGGTGGTGTGGATCGAGCCCTCGTCGTCGGCGTAGAGGCGGCTCCACAGTTCCTCGGTGATGTGGGGGAGGAACGGGGCGAACAGCTTCAGGAAGGTGCGGTGGGCACGGACCAGCGTGTACTCGGTCGAGAGGTCACTGCCGTCCGAGAGGCGCTGTTTGGCGATCTCCAGGTAGTCGTCACAGAAGGTGTTCCAGAAGAACGACCGCAGTTCGTTGCGGGCCTTCGAGAACGCGTAGTCCTCGAACTTCTCGGTGACCGACTCGACGGTCGCGTCGAGCTCGGCCAGCAGCCAGCGGTCGACGGCCGCAAGGTCGTCCTCCTCGACCGCGTCGACGGCGTCCGCGGCGGGGGTGAGCTGATCGACCAGCCGGGAGGCGTTCCAGAGCTTCTGGAGCAGGCGTTCGCCCGCTTCGAGGTCGCCCTCCTTGTACGGGAAGTCGTCGCCGATAGAGGTCCCGGCGGCCCAGTAGCGGGCAGCGTCGACCGGGAAGTTCTCTAGGACCTCGCTGGGCGGGATGACGTTGCCCTTCGATTTGGACATCGCCTCGCGGTTCTCGTCTAACACCATCCCGTTTATCATCACGTTCTCGAAGGGGACCTCGCCGGTGTGTTCGTAACACTTGACGACGGTGTGGAACAGCCAGAAGGAGATGATGTCGTGGCCCTGCGGGCGCAGGTCGAACGGGTACAGTTCGTCCATCGCCATCTCGAAGGTCCCGTCGGTGATCGACTGGGGGCCGTCGGCAGCCGACCCGTCCGCGGACCAGTCCCAGCCGGCGTTGACCAGCGGCGTGAGCGAGGAGGTCGCCCAGGTGTCGAACACGTCCTCTTCGGGGGTGAACGTGTCGTGGCCACACGCCGGGCAGCCGTCGACCGGCGGGTCGTCCGAGAGCGGGTCGGCGGGCAGTTGCTCCGGTTCGGCCAGGGTCGGCTCGCCACACTCGTCACAGTACCAGACCGGGATCGGGATGCCCGAGTCGCGCTGTCGGGAGATACACCAGTCCCACTCAAGCCCCTCGATCCAGTGCTGGTAGCGGCTGAACATCTTCTCGGGGAACCACTCCATGTCCCGGCCGGCCTGGAGGTACTCGCCTTTCTTGTCCAGGAGCTCGATGTACCACTGTTCGGTGACGAGATACTCGACCTCGACGCCACAGCGCTCGTGGACCTGGACGGTGTGTTCGTGGTCACGGGATTCGAGGAGGTACCCCTCGACATCCAGATCTTCGATGATCGCGGCGCGGGCCTGCGTGGTGCTCATCCCCTCGTAGTCGCCGGCCACCTCGGTCATCGTCGCGGACTCGTCGATGGCCAGCCGGAGCTCCAGGTCGTGGGCCTGGTACCACTCGATGTCGTTCTGGTCGCCGAACGTACAACACATGACCAGGCCGCTCCCGGTCTCCATGTCGACGCGCTCGTCGGCGATGATCGGGACCTCCTGCTCGAACAGCGGGACCCGGGCGGTCCCGCCGACGAGGTGCTGGTTCTCGTCGTCGTCGGGGTGGACGAACACCGAGACACAGGCCGGCAGCAGTTCGGGTCGCGTGGTGGAGATGGTGAACGTCTCCTCGGCGCCGCCCTCGCCCGGGGCGTCGCCGTTCCCGTCCTCGACGAGATCGAACGCGATGTCGTTGAACTTCGTGTGTTTGTCCTCGTCTTCCTGTTCGACCTGTGAGATGGCCGTCTCGCAGTCGGGACACCAGATGGTCGGCGCGCGCTGGCGGTACTCCCGCCCTTTCTCGTAGAGGTCGAGGAAAGAGAGCTGTGAGACGCGCTGGACCTCGGGGGCGATGGTCTTGTAGGTGTTGTCCCAGTCGACCGAGATCGCCAGCGACTGCACGTCCTCGGTGAACTCGGCCTCGTATCGGCTACAGATCTCGCGGCACTTCTCCTGGAACTCCCGGCGCTCGAAGTCCTGGTGGCGGATGTCGAGTTCGCGCTCGGTCAGCCGTTCGGAGGCGATGCCGTTGTCGTCGTAGCCGAAGGGGAAGAAGACGGTGTCGTCGGCCATCCGGTGATAGCGGGCGACGAAGTCCTGGAGCGTGAACTGATAGAGGTGCCCCATGTGGAGGTTGCCCGACACCGTCGGCGGCGGCGTATCGATGCTGAATCGGGTGTCGGCGTCGCCGTCGTAGGCGTAGGTGCCGTCGGCGACCCACTGGTCCTGCCAGGTGGGTTCGACGGCCTGTGGGTCGTACTCCCCGTCGAGGCTGTCTGACTGGTCGGCTGTCGATTCGTCGGTCGGTGGGTCCTGTGTGTCACTCATGTCTTGGCTGTGGCGGCGGTCGGTCGAAAACGGTACGGGCGTCGGGCGGTGGGGTTAGTTGGGGCTGGGCGCCCCTACTACCGGTACGAGAACGGGCTGGGTGGTGCCTCGACGCGCCATTAGGTGTACCGTAGCCCACCCACGGATTAACGACTTCGGTTTCCTGTCGCCTACGGCAGTTCCCGGTCGCGGTCTTCCGCCGAGTGTGCCCGCACCCACAGCTCCCCGATGCGTGAGAGCCGTGTCCGGTAGGACTTCCCTCGGTCTTCCTGCTCGATGTACCCCTTCCCGCCCGGGCCGAGCCGGTCGACGTTGTAGATGACCTTCGAGCGGAAGGAATCGGTGTACTCCTCGCCAAGGTCGCGGGCGAGTTCCTGGGCGAGTTCCGAAACCGACTCGAACTCGCCGTGTTCGCCCAGCGTAAAGAGGATGACTTCCTCGAAGGGCTTGACGTTCGAGAAGGAGGCGACGGGCAGTTCGACGATGTGGGAGCCGTCGATCTCCTTCGCGCCGATGGTCGTCCCGCGCTCGTCGAACTCGTCGAGCAGGTCGACCGCGGTCCGGAGTCGCTCGTCGACGCGGTCGTCGACACCCTCGCCGGCCTGGAGGTCTTTCAGGAGGTCGACCTGCCGGCGCAGTTCCTCGGCCAGTTCCGTCTCCAGGTACTTCTCGGGGACCGTGTAGTAGGTGTGGATGCGGTCCCGGTCGCCCTCGCGTTCGACCATGATCGAGTGGGCCGCCGTCGCGAAGGCAAAGGAGACGGTGCGGGGCATCGCCGAGACGTTGACCCACACCTCGCTACCCGAGTCAAGTTCAGCGTTGATGAGTTCGAACGCCTGCTCGAAGGCGTCGTCGTAGTCGTAGACATCGGCGATGACGAACCGCTCGGTCTCGGCGCCCAGGAGGTTCTCGTAGTCTTTCTCCAACTTCCTCGCGAGGTTGCGCGAGTACTCGACGTTGGCCTCGCTCCCGACCGCGCCCTCCAGGAGGATGACCCGGTCCACGTCGAGTTGCTCGCGCACGAGCGGCGCGATGAGCCGGTCGTAATCGAAGCCGACCGGGACGATGTGGGTGTGCATATCCGATACGTGGTGGCGGCGGCGATATAAAGTGCCAGTCTCGGGACGGGTGTGCCGGGGGTCGGTTCCGCTCTGTCGCGCTGGATGCCGAGCCGGTCGCTGTGGCCCGGGAGCGCGAGCCGTCACCGTCGGGACGTGTCCGTAACTGGTTCAGATCTGTACGTAAATCCCCGCCAATCGTTGATAATCGGTAGCGAACACGCGAATTTTGTCAACCATGGGATACTGTTTTGACCCTGCCGCGTGAGTTCGTACATATGAGCGACGACTCTGACTCGCGTGACGAAGCAAGAGGGGACGCCTCCCCCTCCCCCGACGAGCAACTATCACCGGACGTGCTGGAGGTCGAAACCGTGTACGAGGCGCTGGGCCACCCCCGCCGCCGCTATCTGTGTTACACGCTGCTCGAAGACACCGAGTGGACGCTGACCGAACTGGCGACGAAGATCGCCGCCTGGGAGAACGACGTTCCCGAACACGCCGTGACGAACGACCGACGGGAAGCGGTGTACGTCTCGCTGTATCACGCCCACGTCCCGAAGTTGGTCGACGAGGGTGTGATCGCGTTCGACGAGACCACCGAGACGATCACGGTCGCCGAACACGCCGAACAGGTCCTGGCCGCGCTCGAAGGAATGGGGGCCAGTCTCGACGCAAGTCAGGAGACACACGCCCGGGAGGAGATCGATGAACGAACGGAATGAGGACGGAGACGGGGTTGTTGACACCCCCGCGACCGAGCCCGAGACACGCTGGTCGCAGGTCGCACAGCGCTGTTACCGGCCCGGCGGAAACCGAGAACTCACGACGACGATCGTGTTCGCGATCGCGGCGGCGAGCGATGTTTCCCCGGAGGAGGTGAAGTCACCGCCGCTGTACGAGTCCGTCGACGTGCCGGCGATCGAAGCCGCCTTTTTCGGCTCGGACAGCTCCGGGGAGTCCCGGGACGGGACCGGAGCCGTCACGTTTCGGTACGCCGAGTACCGCATCGAAGTCCGAAGCGACGGCTGGGTGTTCGTGTCCGAACCGGCCGAACCGGAGCCGTCGTAGCGTTCGACGACGGTCGGGTCGGTGGTCAGGGTACACCGGGAAACGGCGGCACCGTACTGCAGGGAAGCAGCCGGTCCCAGAAGTACGGTTTTTCGATCGGGTGGGGCGGTCCCCGCCGTCAGTCCAGCCGGTTCACAGACAGTCGTCGTGGACGGTCTCGCCGTCGGCGTTGGGGCGGCGGCGCTGGCCCGCGACGATCGGTTCGCCACACGCGACACAGGTGAGCGAGCCGGGGGCTGGCTCGGCGTGGTCGTCGGCCGAGTCGTCTGCCACCACGGACACGTCCGAACTGTCGGTGTCGAGGTCCGTCTCGGTATCCGCGTCCGTGTCGAAGTCGGTCTTGTCCGTCTCGTGGAGCGGTTCGACGGCGGGGCCGCTGTCGCCGGCCGCGGAGACGCCGAGGGCAACGGCGCCGACGCCGGTCAGGATGCCACGGAGTCGTTTTCCACCCCGCAACGAGCGGAGGGCGAGGATGCCAAGGCCGACGGCCAGCAGTACGCGGACGAGGCGACTTCGGTCGCCAGCGGTCTCAGTGTCCATACCGGAACCGGGAGCCCCACGCTCTTTAGTGTCACCCATCGGGGTCGAACAGCGACTTCGCCCGGGAGCGTCAGTCGGCGTCGACGCGGTAGGCGGTCGGGTTCTCCGCCGCGGCCGGCGCGGTCACGACCGAGACCCCGACCGTCAGGACCGTTCCCAGGAGAATCCCGACGATTCCCGGCGTCCAGCCGAGGTACGCGGTCGGCAGCGCCACCGTGAGCCCGACCAGCCCGGCGACCGTTTCGAGCACCGGTAGGACGTGCAGGACGTAGAACACCTGACTCCCGAGGATACCGGCGTACACGCCGCTTCTGGTCGTCCCGCGCCAGTACAGCGCCAGCGCGACGGGCATCGTCAGCTGTGCGAACCCGCTGAAGGCGGTGTCGCCGATCTGGACGAGCGTGCCCGGCGTGTAGAGGCTCGCGACGAACGACAGGGTCGCGAACCCGATCACGCCCACACGAGCGACCAGCGTCTCGCGGCCGTCGTCCGCTCCCGTAGACCGACCGGTCAGCGGCCGGTAGAGGTCCCGCGTGAGATACGACGACCCCGACAGCAGCATCGAGTCGCTGGAGGACATCATCGCGGCCATCGCGCCGGCGATGACCAGCGCCGCGAACCACGTCGGCGTGTACTCGGCCAGCAGCGCCGGGATGACGTTGCCGCCCTGGGCGACCTCCACGCCCAGGCCCGCAGCCCACGCACCCAGCATGAACGCCGGGACGAACAGCAACAGGACGAGGACGGGCCACAGCGCGAACGTCCGCTTGAGGACGGTCTTCGAGCCCGCGGCGAAGAAGCGCTGATTGATCTGTGGGAACATCGTCACGCCGAAGGCGATACTGACCGCCGTCGAGACGATGTACTGCTGGGTGTAGAGGCCGCCGCCCAGCGCCAGGAACTCGGGGTTGGTCTCGGCGAGCAGCGCCGTCGCCTCGCCGGCCCCGCCGACCGACGAGAGCACCCAGGCCACGGCGACCCAGACCAGGGAGAGCATAAAGAGTCCCTGGAGCGTGTCGGTCCAGGCGACCCCGCGCATCCCCGAGACGGTGACGTAGAGGATCATGAAGAGGGTGATCCCGCCCGCGCCGACCCAGAACGGGACCGCGCCCTCGGTCAGGCCGACGATGGCCTGGCCGGCGCCTTTCTGCTGGAGCATCACGTAGGGGAACAGCCACACGAGGCTCACGCCGGCGACGACCATCCGCAGCGGTGTCGAGCCAAAGCGGTCGCCCAGCATCTCCCCCAGGGTGACGTAGCCGTGGCGCTTCCCGACGAGCCACTGCTTGTAGCCAAGCACGTACCACAGCACCGCGAAGATGATGCCGTCCATCAGCCCCATCACGAGGATCCACTCGGGGCCGGCCGAGAACGCGAGGTTCGGACCGCCGAAGAAGGTAAACGCCGACAGCAGCGTCGCGAAGGTCGTAAAGAGGAGGACGACCGTGCCAAGCGTCCGGCTGGCGAGGTAGTAGTCCTCGGCGTTGCGGTCGGTCAGCCGGTAGGCGACGACACCGACCGCCAGCGCCACGACCATGTAGGCGCCGACGATGCCCAGTTGCAGCGTGGTCTCAGCCATCGGCCGGCACCTCCTCGATGCCCAGTCCCCAGGCAGTGCGTGCGAAGACGGCGAAGACCAGGCTCGCCAGCCCCATCCAGCCGATGTGCCACCACAGCCACACCGGGAGGCCGGCGACAACCTGTGCGCTGTCCCAGAGGAACCACGGGACGGCAAGCGCCATCAACACGAGCCCGACGACTGCCCACCCGGCGGTCCGCGTGTGTCTCATGATTGTTGGACGGATCTAGTTAGTTCCGGTACAAAGCAATTTCGTTCCTTCGGTCGACCAATCCGAAGAGAATTTGTCTTCAATACACGCGGGTGCCCGGCTCCACGTCCCGCTCCGTGGTCAGGTGAACGACGCCGTCCTCACCGTCGACGCCGGTGACGAGACACTCGCTCTCGAAGCCGGCGATGGTCACCGGTCCGAGGTTCACGACGGCGATCACCTGCGCGCCCAGCAGGTCCTCGTGCTCGTACAGGTCGGTCAGCCCCGCCGCCGACTGTCGCTCCTCGTCGCCGAAGTCGACCGTCAGCTTGTACACGTCCTTCCGTGCGGCCGGGAAGTCCGCCACGTCGACCACCTCGCCGACGCGCATCTCAACGTCTTCGAGGAACTGCTCGGGATCGATCTGCGCCTCTGTGAGTCCCATGGCCCGGATTTTGTGGGGCCGGTTATATCACGGTCGCGGTCCCAGGAAGCGACATGCACACCGCGATCCAGCTGTGGACGCTGCGCGATCACTCGGGGCCACAGGCCGAGACCTTCGAGCGTATCGCCGCGGCCGGCTACGACGGCGTCGAGTTCGCGGGCCTGTCGGACCCGGTCGAGACGGCTCGGAAGCTGGAGGCGGCGGGCCTGCTCGCCGCCGGCGCACACGTCGACGCCGAGGCGATCCGGGCCGACCCCGCCGGCGTCACCGACGACCTCGCGACGCTGGGTGTCCCCTACGTCGTGGTCCCGTACCTCGACGACGACCATTTCGCGGACGCGGCGGCGGTCGCCGAGACGGCGACGATGCTCGACGACCTGTCCGGCGCCGTCGAGAAGCCGCTCCTCTATCACAATCACACACACGAGTTCGTCCCGATCGGGACCGAGACAGCGTTCGATCGGCTGATCGAGGAGACGACAGTCGGTATCGAACTCGACATCGGATGGGCACAGGCGGCGGGTCGTGACCCGGTTGCCCTCCTAGAAACACTGTCGGGCCGCGCCCCAGTCGTCCATCTGAAAGACGTGACCGCCGACGGGGAGCCCACCGGGCTGGGCGAGGGGGTCGTCGATCTCCAGGCGGTCGTCGACGCCGCGCGGGCGGCCGGGACGGAGTGGCTCGTCTTCGAACACGACGATCCGGCGGCACCGATCGAAGCGATGGCGGCGGCCGCCGACGTGCTCTCGACGCTCGCCGTCGAGTGAGCGGTCGGGTGGACAGCTTATTTGAGTCCGCCCCGTCTACGGAGCGATAGAACTCGCGGGCCGGCCCTGTCGAAAATGGGCCGGCCGCCCGGAGCACAACGATGCAAGACACCGCAAAATATCTGATACACGCTGACATCACCGCGGCCGGCGTCGTCGAGCGCAGCGACGTGGTCGGCGCGGTGTTCGGACAGACCGAGGGGTTGCTCGGCGACGACATGGACCTACGGGACCTCCAGGACTCGAAGAAGGTCGGCCGGATCGATGTCGAGATCGCCGCGGAGGGCGGCCAGTCCCGCGGCGAAGTGACCGTCGCGAGCGGCCTGGACAAGGTCGAGACGGCGATCCTCGCGGCGGCGCTGGAGACGATCGAGCAGGTCGGTCCCTGTGGCGCGGAGATCACCGTCACGAACATCGAAGACATCAGAAGCGCCAAGCGCCGGGAGGTCGTCGACCGGGCGACGGAACTCCTCGCCCAGTTCGAGGCCGACTCGGTGACGACCGAAGACATCGTCGAGACCGTCCGCCAGCGGGTCCGGGTCGAAGATGTCACGGAGTACGACGGGTTCCCCGCCGGGCCACGGGTGGCCGACTCCGACGCTATCGTCGTGGTCGAGGGGCGTGCCGACGTAGTCCAGCTGTTGAAATACGGCGTCAAGAACGCGATCGCCGTCGAAGGCACCGACGTTCCCGACACCGTCGCCGACCTGACCGCCGACCGGACTGTCACCGCGTTTCTGGACGGCGACCGGGGCGGCGACCTCATCCTGAAGGAACTCGGGCAGGTCGGCGAGATCGACTACGTCGCGCTGGCACCGCGCGGACAGTCGGTCGAAGATCTCTCGCGGGCCGACGCGATGACGGCCCTGCGGGACAAGATCCCGTACGAGGAGTTCGTGGACGGAGCGGACGGCGAGTCGAGCCAGGACTCGTCCGGGACGGCCAGAGCGGACGGCCCGGTCGCCGTCGACCCTACACCGCCCGCCGAGGGCGACGAGCGTTCCGAGGAGGGCGGCGCGGTCGCCGTCACCGAGACCGTCGAGACGCCAGCGGCCGACGAGACGGGAGCGACACCGGACGCCGAGTCGACAGCGGTCCCGGAGACGCTCTCGGACCACGTCGCCGCCGTCATCGGGGCCGGGACCGGACAGGCTCGCCTCCTCGGCCCGGACGGTGCGGTCCTCGCGGACGGGGACGCCGACGACACCGTCTCGCTGGTCGCCGAGAGCGAGACGGTCCCCGAGACGGTCGTCCTCGACGGCCCGTGTTCACAGAAAGTACTCGACGTGGCCGCACAGCGGGGCGTCGACGTGGTCGTCGCCACCGAACACGGCGAGTACGTCAAACAGCCCACGAGCGTCCACGTCCGGATCGAAGACGGCGATCAGAGCTGACGCGTCAACAGGACGCCGTCGCCGTCGTCGTAGTGCTCCGGGAGCCGTCCCTCCTCGCTGAACCCGAGTTTGTCGTAGAACCCCCGGACCCGCTCGTCGTCGGCGCGGGCGGTGAGCCGGACGGTCTCGAAGCCCGCCGCTCGGAGCCGTTCGAACAGCGTCGAGAGCAACTGCGTCCCGATCCCCCGGCCCTGTTCGGCGGGCGCGACGGCCAGTTCCGCCAAGTACGCGATTGGGTGGTCCGGAACCACGAGTGCGTACCCGACCGGCCCGCCGTCGTCGTAGACGAGCAGTTCCGGCGGCCCGTCGACGGCGACCGACAGCAGGTCCGGCCAGGGGTGATCCAGCGCGGCCGCCTGGATCGCCCGCAACCGGGCGCGGTCGGCCGGGCGACCCTCGCGGATCGGCGTCATACGAGGCCGCCACCGAGTGCCAGCACCGCGCCGGTGATCGCCGCGGTCAGCGTCGCCAGCATGTTGACGCCCTGGTTGCCGACGACGGTCCCCTCGACTGTCGCACCGAGAAGACTGTCGACGGTCATCCCGACCAGGCCACAGACGACCACGGCGACGGCGCCGACGGTCCCAACCGGGGCCAGGAGGACCGACGCGATACCGGCGATGATCCCCGCGCCGACCAGGCCGGCGGCGACCCCCTGCCAGGTGACCGCACCGTCCGTGCCTGGTTCGACCCGGCGGAAGGTCGTGATGAGGCGCGGGTTGTCGTAGAGTCCGCCGAACTCGCTGGAGAAGGTGTCGGTCATCGCCGCCGCGACCGCGCCGGCGAAGGCATAGAGGAAGAGGACGGGGTCGACCGCGATGTGTGAGGGGCTCGCGGCGGTCGCCAGAACCGCGACGAGCGCCACGATCGAGTTCGCGAGGACGTTCCCGCTGCCTCTGGCCCCTTCGTTCTCCTCGGCGATCCCCCGCTCTAGCTTCTCCTCGTAGCGGTACTTCGAGGAGAGCCCGCCGAGGCCGAAGAATGTCACGAGCATCGCGAACCAGCCGTACCCACCGAGGACGATCGTCAACAGCGCGAGCAAGATGCCGGTCAACATGCCGGGCAGCGACGCCGTGTCCAGCGCGTAGGAGACGTAGCCAAGCACCGCCGTGACGACCAGCGCGACGGCGATTCGCTGTGTCGCGACCGACGGGTCAAGCACGAACAACAGCCACAACAGGAGCCCGACGGTGAGTAAAACGAGCGGGTCGTCGCGCTCGAACAGGACGGAGCGCAACAGCGCGGCCACCAGCGACCCGGTCGCCGCCAGGAACACGACGAGGGGGAGTTCGACGGCAACCGTCTGGAGCCGTGCGCCGACGACGTGGCCGACCAGCCCGGCGGCGAACCCGGCGACGACGAACGCCGCCGTCGCGACGAACTGATCGCTCCTGACGGTGGCGACGAGTCGCTGGCCGAGGTTCCCGAAGGCGAGGACGAACACCGTCCCGACGAACACCCATGCGGGCATCCCGAACTGGACGGCAAACAGCGCCAGCCCCGCGGCGGCGAGCGAGAACGCGGCGAGCCCGTGGAGCTTCCCGTCCTCGTAGTCGCCCGGGCGAGCGAACAGGTCGAACAGCCGGGAGCCGGGATCGACGACCGTCAGCGCGAGCGCGGCGACGAGCACGAACGGCCCGGTCGCGGCGACGGTCGACAGCGCCGGCGACCGGATGGCTGTCGCGAGCGGGACCACGAGGGCGAGCGTCCCGACGAGGGCGAACCCGGCCGCCCGCCGTACGGTCGATGTCACGTCTCTCCGGTACCCCGGAGAGCCACTTACCGTTTCCGAACTCCGGGAGGGGCGTTCGCCGCGCCGTCGAGCCCCACACCGAGTCGTGAGCTTTAGGCGACCCCTGGGCGTATCCCGCGGCGTGGGTCTGTACGACCGCTACCTCGCGACCCGTCTCCGGATGAGCGACGCCGCCCTCCCCGAGCGTGTCGCCCTCGTCATCACCGAACGGGACCTCCTGACCGAGGGCGCCTACGGGACCCTGGAGCAGTTCCTCGACTGGGCGGTCCGGTACGGCGCCGAGACGATCGTCGTCTACGTGAGCGTCCTCGACGAGGAAGTCGTCCCGACCATCCGACAGGAACTCTCGGATATCCGGGCACCGAGTGCCGTCGCCGTCAGGGGGCCCGACGACGAGAGCAGAGCGGACGCGCCGATCCAGATCTCCATCGGGCTGGGCGGCCAGTCCGAGTTCGCGACGGCCGTCGCGAAGCTCGCCGAGGATGTCGCCGACGGGGAACTGCGCCCCGACGAGATCGACGAGGGCGCCGTCGAGGAGCATCTGGTCTTCCCGACGGACCCGGACCTCATCATCAAGACCGGCGCCGAGCGGCTCTCTGATTTCATGATCTGGCAGTCGGTCTACTCCGAACTGTACTTCACCGACGTGAACTGGCAGAACTTCCGCCAGCGGGACTATCTACGCGCGCTCAGGGACTACCAGGAGCGCCAGCGGCGGTTCGGCCGCTGATCGGGCCTCACAGCCGCCGGGACCGGACGCTCAAACCGCCGTTTGATCGCACCGAAAGCACTTGCCACGGCTACCGGAACCCCCGATATGGACACACCGCTGACCCGCCGTCGGTTCCTCCGGACTGGAGCCGCCGGGGCGGTCCTCTCTCTGGCCGGCTGTCGCTCGGCCACGGATGGACGGGGCGACGCCGGCGAGGCGACATCCGAGAGCACGCCGACGCCGGTTCCGACGCCCGACGAGACGGGAACGTACGCCCCGACACCGTCGGGACCCGAACCGTACCCGAATCGGCCCACAGAGCCGGACCGCGAGGCCGCCGTCGAGTTCGCCAGGGCGTTCGAGCGAACGCGAGCGTACAACAAACTACACGCGGAGAACGTCGAAGACATCAGCGTCGAGGGCGCGGCCGGACACGACCGGGCCGCACACGGCGGCCACTACGTGCTCGCGACCGCGACGGGCTACGCCAACTACGCCGACGACGTGCACGCCGACTGGGGGCAGCTTCCGGTCCTCTACTTCGTCAGCCCCGGACTCGTCGTCAGACCGGGCGACTACAGGGATCGGTCCTTCGACTGTTCGGAAGTCTTCGCCAGCGAGGACAGCGCGGAGAACTTCGCGACACCCTGTGAGGGGCAGTGGGCGTCCTACCGCGTCCACAACTTCGATACGGCGACCCACCAGCTCACGGTCTCGGTCGCGTTGACGACCGACGGCGGGTCGTCGCCGGTGCTCGACCGGGAGTACACCGTCGAACCGACCGGCAGCGTCCAACAGGAGAGTGTCACCTACCGCCGCGGGACCTACCGCGTCAGAGCGGAGACGGCGAGCGGGGCCACGGCCACCGCCGACTGGCGCCTCGACGGGTCGCCGGAGTTCCAGCGACCGCTGACGGTGTTGCTGACGCCCGTCGGTGACCTCCGAATCCGCCGGGTCCCGTTCGGGTCGGTCCGTTAATCGGCGAGTTCGTACTCCTCGTCGGCCTGTTCGCGCTCGCTGTTCGGCAGCGCGTCCCGGAACCGACGGAGGGCAGCCTGTGCCTGCGGGACCTCCCGGTCGCCCAGCGAGCGAACGAGCGCGAGCGCCCGCCGGGCGCGAGTCGTCCGCCAGGTCTCCTGGCGGTTCTGGTAGGTCCGGATCGCCCGCAGGAAGTCGATCTTCCGGAACTCGGGCCAGTACGGCGTACAGAAGAACGTCGCCGCCTCGTTGCCGTTGGCGTGCCAGGGGAGGAAGTTCGATGTTCGCTCGGCACCGCCGGTCCGGACGATCAGGTCCACGTCGCGTGTCGGGCCACGGTAGAGGTACTCCTCGACCGTGTCAACGTCAACGTCGCCCGGGTCGATGTCCCCCGTCGCGACCGAACGGGCAACGTCACGGGCAGCGCCCAGCAGTTCCGCCCGGCCGCCGTAGGCGAGTGCGATGTTGAGGTTGAGCCTGTCGTACTGTGCGGTCCGGGACTCGGCGTAGTCGATGGCGTCGACGACCCGCTCGGGGAGCATCTCGCGTTCGCCGATCGCGCGGATACACACCCCGGCGTCGTGGACTCGGTCCGCGTCGGCGAAGGTCCGGAGTTTCTCCTCGACGAGATCGAAGATGAACTCCCGCTGGTCGGCCGGCCGGTCGAAGTTCTCCGTCGAGAAGGTGTACAGCGTCACCTCGCGGACGCCCAGTTCGTCACACCAGTCGAGTAGCTGTTCGGTCGTCTGAGCCCCCTCGCGATGGCCCTCGTTCGTGTCCTCGCCCTGCTTGCGTGCGTAGCGGCGGTTCCCGTCCATGATGACGGCGACGTGGTCGGGTGCGCCTCCGATCTCCAGTCGCAGCAGCCGCTCGTACATCGCGTAGCCGATCTCACGCACCCTGCTCAGCATTACTGGAGTGATATCAACGCGCCGATAAGGACTTTGTGGAAGCGACCGGCCGCCTACCCTGGAACGGTCGGCGATCGAGCGAACGAACAGTGCGGGCACACATTTTATATATCCCCGGCGTCGTGTGTACTAGTGCAATGGCGACCGGTACGGTTGACTTCTTCAACGACACTGGCGGTTACGGATTCATCGAAACTGACGACGCTGACGAAGACGTGTTCTTCCACATGGAAGACGTCGGCGGTCCCGACCTCGAAGAGGGTCAGGAAGTCGAGTTCGACATCGAGCAGGCAGATAAGGGCCCTCGGGCAACCAATCTGAAGCGCCTGTAAGACGGGTCTCTGTACCCGCGTCCACTGGTACTGATACCCGACGGTAACGGGCCGTCGGCGGACCGACTCCGTGCGGCATTCTTCGAGCGACTGCCAATGCGAAGTGCATTAGAGTGACCGGGACGCAGGTCCAGCCATGCCTGACGCAGACGCGCTCGACGAGGATCTCTACCGACGGACGAAACAGCTCCTCGAACCCGGCGACATCGAACTCAACGGCGCTATCGTCCACACGGAGTACGACGGCAGCGACGAGATCGAGATGATGCAGGCGACCATCGATGTCGGCGAGCGCATCGCCGCCGCGGCGGGTCACGACCCCGCTGACACGTTCGTCTACTCGGGCAGCGACGACCCGGAGTTCGCCTCGAACCAGCACCAGGGATTGACACTGGACGACGAGTCGTTCGTCTGGGAGTGCCAGCAGTTGCTCCGTGAGGGGTCGTTCGACCTGGTCTTCTACTACGAGGCGAGTGCCGACCACGCGGGGCTGCTGGCCGACCTCGAAGACCGGGGCTACGTGGTCACCGGCGTCGAGGGCGAGTAGACCGACTCAGTGCTGTAAGCGTTCCTGGCAGTTGTGACAGTAGGTGTAGTCGACGCCGTTCGCCGAGCCACAGATCCGGCAGGTGACCGCCTCGACGGCCGCCTGCTCGAAGTAGGCGTTCAGCTGCCCCGCGTCGGGCCGTTGCCCGCCCGAGAACTGTTCGATCAGCGTGTCCTTCGCGGCGTAGTCGAGCACCCGGAACATGAGAATGAACGAGCCCGGGACGGCGACCAGTACGCAGAGGAAGACGAACAGTCGGAATCCCAGTTCGAGCGTGGAGATCGTCACGTACGCTGTTAGGTCGGGACCCAGTAAAGCCCTCTGGCGCTCTCCGGTCGTTGTGGCGTCCGGGTGGCTTATGTCTACCCAGACCCGAGACCGTCGTATGACAGCGGACCTCGAATCGGTCGACCGCGCGATTCTCAACGCCTTCCAGGGAGGGTTCCCGGTCGTCGAACGCCCGTTCGAACCGGCCGCCGACGCGCTGGCCGACCACGGCATCGACGTGACCGCCGCGGCGCTTCTCGCCAGGGTCCAGCGACTCGACGACGAGGGGGTACTGACCCGATTTGGCGCGCTCATCAACGCCGAGGCCATCGGCGGGACGGCGACGCTCGTGGCGACACACGCGCCGCCGGACAGCTACGACGAGCACGCGGACCTGATCAACGACCACCCCGAGGTCGCCCACAACTACGAACGGGAGCACCCGCATCTCAACATGTGGTTCGTCCTCTCGGTCGCCGACGAGGACCGCGTCGAGGACGTACTCGCCGAGATCGAGGCCGAGACCGGCGAGGCGACCTACAACCTCCCCAAACAACAGGAGTTCCACGTCGGCGCGAAGTTCCCCGTCGAGGGACCACAGACCCAGGCCGTCGACTGTTCGGCGGCCGGCCCGGACGTGACACCGACGGATCGCCGGTCGCTGACGGCCGACGAACTCGATCTCGTGTTGGCGATCCAGGACGGCCTGCCGATCACCGAGACGCCCTACGCCGACGTGGCGGCGGAGATCGGCGCGGACACGGAGTGGGTCGTCGAGACGATCAAGCGGTTCAACGAGGAGGGGAAGGTGCGCCGGGTCGGCGCCATCCCCAACCACTACGCGCTGGGCTACAGCGAGAACGGGATGACCGTCTGGAACGTCCCCGACGACGTGGTCGACGAGGTTGGCCCCGCGATCGCGGAGTTCGACTTCGTCACCCACTGCTACGAGCGGCCCCGCCACGAGGGGGCCTGGCCGTACAACTTCTTCGCGATGACCCACGGCCGCAGCGAGGCAGAGAGCGACCGGCGCATCCAGCAGGTCCACGACCGGATGGCGCAGTACTGGGCTGTCGGCGACGAGGACTGGGACACGCTGTTCTCGACGCGGATCCTCAAGAAGACCGGCATCAGGCTGGACGAGCGGGCGCGCGCCAACGCAGAGGCGGGGACAGGAACCGGCACCGCCGCGGAAACCGAACCGTGATCCCCCTCCTGCACGACTTCACCGACGAGACGGTGCTGGTCGTCGGCGGCGGACCGGTCGGCGCGCGGAAGGCGCGGCGGTTCGGGGCCGAGGCGCGCGTCGTCGTCGTCAGTCCCGAGTTCGCGGACCGGGAGTTCGGCGACGCCCAGCGCGTGCGGGCAGCACCCGACGCGGACGGCATCGCGGCGTGGATCGAGCGGACCGACCCGGCGCTCGTCGTCGCCGCGACCGACGACGGGGACCTCAACGACGCGGCGGCGGCAGCGGCACGCGAGGCCGGCGCGCTCGTCAATCGCGCGGACGACCACGGCGAGCGCGCGGTCGACGACGTGGCGGTGCCCGCGACGGTCCGGAACGACCCCGTCACGCTCGCCGTCGCCACCGGCGGTCGCGCGCCCGCGCTGTCGAAGTACCTCCGCGAGGAGTTCGAGGCACAGTTCGGCTCGGCCGGCGACATGGCGACGCTGGTGGGGGACCTGCGCGAGGACCTTCAGGACCGGGAGGTCGACCCGGCCCGCCGGCGGGACATCGTCCGGGCCGTTGTCAGAAACCGAGAGCTTTGGAAGGCTTTAGATAGGGGCGAACCCAAACCCGAACAAGTACTAGCAGCCGTGATCGAGGATCTACCGGGTGAGACGGCGTGAGAGAGCAACACGGAGTCATCGTCGGCGTGAGCGTGTCCCACGAGCACGCGACCGTGGATCAGTTGGAAGCCGCAGCCACGGACAGCCAGCGTTTCGCCGTCGAGACGCTGCTGTCCCGACCGGGGGTCGAGGAGGCGCTGGCCCTCCAGACGTGTAACCGGACCGAGGGCTACGTCGTCGCCGCCTCTCACGAGGTCGGCGTGTCGGCACTGGAGCTGTTCACACAGGACCTCGACGACGACGCGGCCGTCGTGATGGATCACGAGGAGAGCCTCCGCCACCTGCTCCGCGTGGCCGCCGGACTGGAGTCGATCGTCCTCGGCGAGGACCAGATCCTGGGTCAGCTCAGGACCGCCTACGAGCAGGCCCGCGGTGTCGGCGGTATCGGCCCCGTCCTGGAGGACGGGATCACCAAAGCGATCCACGTCGGCGAGCGCGCCCGCTCGGAGACGCGGATCAACGAGGGCGTCGTCTCGCTGGCCTCCGCTGCGGTCCGGCTCGTCGGGTCCGACCGGGACCTCGACGGCGAGAGCGCGCTCGTGGTCGGTGCCGGCGAGATGGGACGGCTCGCGGCGGTCGCGCTCGCAGAACGCGTCGATCGGGTGATCGTCGCCAACCGGACGGTCCCGCACGCGGAACACCTGGCGGACGCCATCGACACCGAGGCGAGTGCGGTCGCGCTGGACGCGCTCGACGCCGCCGTCGAGGAGGCGACGGTCGTAGTCTCCGCGACCGGAAGCAACGACAAGGTCTTCGAGGCGGCGGCGTTCGAGGACGCCGGCGAGACGGCCGTCGTCGACATCGCCCAGCCCCGCGATGTCCCGGCCGAGGCCGCCGACTTCGAGTCGGTGACGGTCTACGACCTGGACGCGCTCGAATCGGTCACCGAGGAGACGCGCACACAGCGGCGCGAGGCGGCCGAGGCGGTCGAACGGCTCGTCGACGAGGAGTTCGAGCACCTGCTGACCCAGTACAAGCGCAAGCGGGCCGACCGGGTCATCTCGACGATGTACGAGAGCGCCGAGCAGGTCAAGGCCGCCGAACTCAACACCGCGCTCTCGGCGGCGGAGTTCGACGAGGACCAGCGCGAGGTCGTCGAGTCGATGGCCGACGCTATCGTCTCGCAGTTGCTCGCCGCGCCGACCCGGAGTCTCAGAGACGCCGCCGAGGAGGACGACTGGTCGACGATCCACACCGCGCTGGAACTGTTCGATCCCGACTTCGGCGGGGACGACCAGTCCTCACCGCCGGAGTTCGTCGAGGAGATGCACCCCGAGGACATCCCCGACGGGATGCGCGACGAGATCCCCAACGCCGTCCTCGACGAACTGGCCGACGACTGAGCCGATGGTCAGCATCACGCCCCTGGTCGTCGGCGCCGGTTTCGTCGCCGTCGCGATCGGCGGGTTACTGGAGGTGACCGGGTACGACGAGGAGCAGCGTCGCGCCCACCGGCGGCTGGCACAGGTGTTCACGTACGGGTGCATAGTGATGCTCGGACTCGGTGGGTTCGCTATCTGGACCGGCGCCACAAGCGGGGTCTTGCCGGTCTGGGCGGTCGTCGCGCTGGCGGTCGTGACGGTGGGCGTCCTCTGGGCGCAGTGGAAGCTCCGCCGGGCGATCGACGCCGACGAGTGACCGGCACAACCGTTTTCGGGATGGCAGTCCAGCGTTCAGCTATGGCAGACCTGCTTTCCGACGACGAGATCGCACAGCGTCTCCCCGACGGCTGGAACCGAGAGGGCGACGAGATCGTCCGTGCTTTCGAGTTCGACGGCTACCTGGACGCGTCGGGCTTTCTCGGTGCCGCCGCGGGGCTGGCCGAAGACGCCTGGCACCACCCCGAGATGACGATCTCCTGGGGGGAGGTCGAGGTCCGGCTGACGACCCACGACGCCGGCGGGATCACCCAGAAAGACATCGACCTCGCCGAGCGACTCGACGGTATCTACGACTGAGCCGTGCCACCGGCGGACCCCCGCGAGGCAGCGGCGCGTTACGTCTTTCGAGTACGGTTCCGGCTCGACACGCCCGGTGGTGTCGCGGCCGAGCCCGATCGGTTCGAGACGACCGTCTATCGCCGGGCCGATCCACCGGGTGAGCCGGGCTGGCTGTTCTTTCGGGACAACTGCTGGCGGGGCGACCTGGTCGACGACTCGCAGTTCCGGTCGATCGTCGAGTCCGAACTGGGCGTGCCCGTCGAGTCGGTCGCGTTCAGCGAACTCCAGACGAGCGAGGCGCACCTCGACGAACTGAAAACCGCGATCGCCGCCGATCTGGACCTGTTCAACGCCGACTCGGTCACCGAAGTCCTCTCGAAGTATCTCGGAAGCTCGATCCGTGTCGAGTGAGAGAGTGACACGCACAGTAGTACGTTCCGATTAGGAACCGTCTACGGCCGATATCTGTCGACTACCTCGGTAGAAGGGCCCGAAAACCTTTATCAGATACTCCCCTATACAGTAGTCCCCATGACAACCGACCACTACGACTTCTGGCTGTTCGACCTCGACGGGACGCTCGTCGACATCGAGCCGTCGTATCCGACAGCGGTGATGGGCGAGGTCGGCGACCGCCTCGGGGTCGGGTTCTCCGAGGAGGACGCCAGAGTCCTGTGGTACGGTCTCGGCGGCGCTCGCGACGACTTCCTCGCCCGGCGGGGGATCGATCCCGACCAGTTCTGGGACGTGTTCCACGAAGTCGAGAATCCCACCGACCGCGCGAAAGCGACGTATCTCTACGACGACGCCGAACAGTTCCTCGCGTCGTGTGACGCCCCGCTGGGCCTCGTCACGCACTGCCAGGACTACCTCACCGGCCCGGTCCTGGAGGCGTTGGACATCGCCGACTGGTTCGATACGGTGGTCTGCTGTGACGACGAGATCGGCTGGAAGCCGGACCCGACGCCCGTCGAGCGGGCGATGCGGGACCTGGGACTGCTCGACGGTTCGGGACGGCTGATGACCGACGGCGGGACCGAGCCTGCGGGTGCCCTCGTGGGAGACGACCCCGACGACATCGGTGCGGCGCGCAACGCCGGACTCGACGGCATCCACGTCCAGCGCCGGCCACCCGAGGTCGACGGCCGCTGTGTCTGGGGCGACCGGCAGGTCACGTCACTGCTCGACCTGCGCTGATCAGGGTAGGTAGTCCCAGTTCTCGACCTCGCAGTCCGATCCGGCGGCCGGCGGCGCCTCGCCGGCCGGGACCGTGAGCCACCCGTCCGCACCGGTGACCGTTCCCAGCCCCCTCCCGGAGAGCGGCGTCGCGGCGTCGTCCTCGACCGCGAGCGGGACGTACGCTCGGGCGTCGCGATCGACGGAGACCCCTTCGGCGAGGGTGACGGTTCGGTGTGGGTGGTCGGTGAGTGGTGCGCCGGCGAAGCTCTTGAGCAGCGGACGCACCAACTGGACCGCGACGACGTGTGCCGAAACCGGCTCCTCGGGGAGCAACACCACCGGCCGGTCCTCGACGACCGCAAGACCCGCCCGGCGACCGGGATCGAGGCGGAGTTCGTCGGTCAGCACCGTCCCGAGGTCGGCGACGACCCCCCGGAGCGTGTCGCCGGGCGTCGTCCCCGTGACGACGAGCACGTCCCGTGTGAGGTCGCGCTGGACGGCCATTCGCAGTGCCGGCCTGTCGTCGGCCACGGGGTCGCGGTAGGTCACTTTGCCGCCCCAGCGATCGACGTACTGGGAGAGGGTGAAGCCGGCCGTCTCGACGCGCTCGTCGGCCCCGGCGCCGTGCTGGACGAGTTCGTCGCCGGTCGGGACGATCCCGACCTGCGGGCGCTGATACACGAGCAGTTCGGTGACGCCGGCCGCTCGCAACAGCCCAACGTCGGCGGGTCGGATCTGGTGACCGCGTTCGAACACCGGCGTCTCGGGGTCGATCCCGGCGTCGGAGACCGCGTCGACGGCCGTCGCGTCCGTCGCCAGCACGCGCCCGACGGCGACCGACAGCGGGATGCGGTCGGTCCGGTCGACCGGGACCGCGTAACTGCCGAGCTCTCGTCGTGCCGTCTCCAGCGCGAGCGCGTCGTCGTCGGGCTCCGGGGGGTGGGCCATGTCGGCACTTACGTCCCGACCCGCAAAAGCACCCCGCGTCGGGGTGACACGGAGCGTGTACGCTTATCAGCCTGCACGTCGCCACTGCGTGTATGGTCGTCCCGCAGTTGATCCTCCTCGGTATCGCCGCTGTCGGTGGGTACTTCTTCTTCGTCGGCGGCCGGGAACTGTACACGGTCTTTCACATCCTCCGGAACGACCCCGTCCCGATCAGGACGCTCGACGGCTACACGGGGCCCGTCGAAATCGAGGGGACCGCCGTCACCGACGACGAGTACGGCACTGTCAGGTCGCCACTGACCGGTACGGACTGCCTGGCCTACACCTACGAGGTCCAGGAGCTCCGCTCCTCGGGCAAGAACTCCAACTGGGAGACACTCGACGAGGGGATGGGCGGCGTGAACTTCCTCGTCGACGACACCACCGACCGGGTGCGCGTCGACCCCGAAGGCGCCGACATCCGCCTGGATTCACACTCCGTGACCGTCCCACCGGGGACCGAACTGCCCGAGAGTCTCGCCCGGTACGTCGCGGCCTCCGACGCGGTCGACGAACAGGACCGGACGCTGGATCTCGTCGTGACGGAACTGGCCGTCGGGAACAAACAGCGCTTTATCGAACGACGGCTCGACCCCGGGGAACACGTCTACGTCTACGGCCTGGCGCGCCGTGGGCCGGCCGCCGAGTGGGGAAGCAACCGCGTCGACGCCGTCGTCGGCACGGGGGCGGGAACACCAGTGTTCGTCATCTCGGATACGGACGAGCGGGGCACCGCCTGGCGAATCGCCCGGAAGGGGCTCCTCAGGGCCGGCCTGGGGTTCGCGGTGGTGGCGTTTGCGGCACTCTTCGCCGTCGGGCTCTTCGCTTGACCGGCCGGGACCGTCGGGTTTAACGAGGGTCGTCCCTTACGGCCGTGTATGTCAGCGCTGCGTGAGGCGTTACGTGACCTCCCCGACGCGGTGTTCGCGGACGTACTCGAATCCGACGACGCATATCTGCTCGTCCTGGACCTCCCGGGCGTCACCAGCGACACGATCGATGTCCGTGTCGAGGGCGGCCGACTCGTCATCGAAGGCCAGCGCAGCAAGGACGTGCCCCGCGAGTTCCGGTTCGTCGAGGAGGACCGTTCGGTGTTTCTCGACGCCGAACTCCCCTTGCCGCCGAACGCGACCGGACAGGGTGCCGAGGGGACCGTCCGCAAGGGCGTCCTGGAACTCCGGCTCCCCAAGGCCACGGCCGCGCCGAGTACTACGGTTCCCATCGACGAGGACTGATCTCGGGGTGGCCTGCTGGTGAACTTCCGCGCGTACTGGCGATTCTTCGTCGTCGCACGCCACTTCCTGCCCCTGTTGCTCGCGTACGCCCGTGACCGCCATCGGTTCATCGTGGTGGGCCGGTCCCGCCCCGTGACGAGCGAACAGCGCCGCAAGCGGGCCCAGGCGCTGCTCGACTCGCTGTTGACGCTCGGGCCGACGTTCATCAAACTCGGACAGCTCCTCTCGACCCGGCCGGACATCCTCCCGCCGGAGTACATCGAGGAGTTCTCGAAGCTCCAGGACCGCGTGCCGCCGGCCGAGTGGGAGGCCGCACGGCAGGTCCTGGAGGACGAACTCGGACCGATCGACGACGCCTTCGCGGAGTTCGAGGAGGAAGCGATCAGCGGCGCCTCGCTGGGCCAGGTCTACCGCGCCAGGATCGACGGCGACCCCGTCGCGGTGAAGGTCAGACGGCCCGGGATCGAGGCGCTCGTCGAGGCCGACCTCCGTGTCATCAAGTGGTCGCTCCCGGCGCTGATGTACTTCGTCGGGGAGGCCCGTTCGTTCTCGCTGGAGACGCTCGCCGACGAGTTCTCGAAGACGATCCGCGAGGAGATGGACTACGAACGGGAGGCGCGCATGCTCACCGAGATCCGGGCGAACTTCGCGGGCAACGACCGCGTCCGCATCCCCGAGGTCACGGAGAGCCACTCCACCGAGCGGGTCCTCACGATGGAGTACGTCCCGGGAACGAAGATCAACGACATCGACGACCTCGACGAGCGGGGCCTCGACCGGACCCGGCTCGCGGAGACGCTCCAGCGGGCGTACCTCCAGATGATCATCGACGACGGGGTCTTCCACGCCGATCCCCACCCGGGGAACCTGGCCGTTCAGGACGACGGGACGCTCGTCTTCTACGACTTCGGGATGTCGGGCCGGGTGGACTCGTTCGTCCAGGACAAGATCGTCGACTTCTACGCCGCCGTCGCGGACCAGGACATCGACGCGATCCTCGACGCGCTGATCGAGATGGGGACGCTCTCCCCCGAGGCCGACCGGCAGGTGATGGGCGACGTGATGGAGCTTGCCATCGCGGACGCGCGCGGGGAGGATATCGAACAGTACCGCGTCCAGCAGATCATCCAGCAAGTCGAGGACACCATCTACGAGTTCCCCCTGCGACTGCCCTCGAACCTCGCGCTCGTGCTCCGGGTGGCGACAGTCGTCGAGGGTGTCTGTGTCACGCTCGACCCCGAGTTCGACTTCATCTCCGTGGCGACGGACTACCTCCGCCAGGAGGGGTACCTCGCCGAGGGCGTCCGGAACTACATCGAGGACCGTCAGCGGGAACTCCAGGACGCCACCCGGTCGGCCGTCCGTATCCCGCCGAAACTCGAATCGGTGCTCGACCGGGTCGAACGCGAGGACCTCCACGTCAGAGCTGACCTGGAGGACTCCGACCGCCTGCTGGCGGCGATGACCAAGCGGCTCATCCTCGGGATGGTGCTCGCCAGCACGCTGTTCTCGACTGCGCTGCTGTACGCCGAGTCCTCGCTGACCGGCGCGGGCGTCGCCGGTGGCGGCGCGCTGTTACTGACCGGCGCGCTGTGGTGGTCGTTCCGTTCGAAGAAAGGCGTCCGGGCGAAGCCACAGTTCACCCGACAGAGCATGCGAGAACGGGAGCAGGGTGGCGATGGTGGCGCCTCCGCCTTCGAGTACCCAACCGAGACCGACGACTCCGAGGGCTGAGCTACTCGTCGTCGGCGAGACTCGGATGGGGCGTCGGCTCGCCGGGCATGGGCTGTTCGAAGTACCGGCGCATGATCTCCAGGGACTCCTCTTCTCGCTGTTGCCGTTCGGCCTCGTCGATCTCCTCACAGCCCGGCGGGACCTCACGCCCCCGATCGGTGAAGTACCCCTCCGGGGCGGTCCAGTCGTGGTAGAAGTCAACGCCCGAGTCCTCGATCAGGGTCAAGCCGACCTGTGCGCCGTGACCGGCGGCGACGATGGCCTGGTGGTGTTGCTCGGCCAGTCGTCCGGCAGCGTAGAGCCCGTCGACGCCCGTCCGGCCGCAGTCGTCGACGCCGACGAACTCCTTCGAGCCCCGATCGATCGTCTCGATATCGAGCCCGTCGAGGTAGGACGAGTCAGCCCAGGAGGCGGCGATCAGGTACTGTGCGTCGTACTCCTCGTCGTCGGCCAGGGTGACGTGGAACCGGCCGTCCGTTCGCTCCACGTCGGTCGCCTCCCCGTCGATGAACCACACGCCGGCCCGGCGGGCCTGTGCCTGGATCAGTTCCAGCAGGAGCCGGGGGTTGATCCCCGCCGGGAAGCCGGGGTAGTTCTCCAGGTGGGCGTTCCGTCCGAGGATCGACTCGCCGGTCGAGACGATTCGGGTCGACAGGCCGGCTCTGGCGGTGTAGATCGCCGCGGAGAGGCCAGCGACACCGCCGCCGACGACGATCACGTCTTCGCGTTCGGATGGCATATGCCGGCGTACTTGTCCGGACAGAAGAAAGCTGCCGATTCGGCTCGACACCGCGCTATCAGTCAGTTCAGACGACCCGAAGCCTCATAACCGTTCATCTACTATACCGGGCGTAATGACCGACACCGTCGACGATGTCGACTTACCGTACGACGAGAACGCCTCACAGCAGAAGAAGATCGAGGCGCTGCAGGAACGGCTCGAAGTCCTCGAATCACAGAACGAGGAGATGCGGGACAAGCTGCTCGACGCGAACGCCGAGAACAACAAGTACCAGCAGAAGCTCGAACGGCTCACCCACGAGAACAAGAAGCTCAAACAGTCGCCACTGTTCGTCGCGACCGTCCAGGAACTGACCGACGAGGGTGTCATCATCAAACAGCACGGCAACAATCAGGAGGCCCTGACCGAGGTCACCGACGAGATGCGCGAGGATCTCTCGCCCGACGACCGCGTCGCCGTCAACAACTCCCTCTCGATCGTCAAGCAACTCGACGACGAAACCGACGTTCGCGCCCGGGTGATGCAGGTCGACCAGTCGCCGTCGGTCACCTATCAGGACATCGGTGGGATCGAAGAGCAGATGGACGAGGTCCGCGAGACCGTCGAGATGCCGCTGAAGTCCCCGGAGATGTTCGAAGACGTTGGGATCGACCCGCCAAGCGGCGTCCTGCTGCACGGCCCGCCCGGCACCGGGAAGACGATGCTCGCGAAGGCAGTGGCCAACGAGACCGACGCCACGTTCATCAAGATGGCCGGCTCGGAACTGGTCCACAAGTTCATCGGCGAGGGGTCGAAGCTCGTCCGTGACCTGTTCGACCTGGCTCGCCAGGAAGAGCCCGCCGTCGTCTTTATCGACGAGATCGACGCTATCGCGGCCAAACGTACGGAGTCGAAGACCTCCGGTGACGCGGAGGTCCAGCGGACGATGATGCAACTGCTCTCGGAGATGGACGGGTTCGACGACCGCGGCGAGATCCGGATCATCGCGGCGACCAACCGCTTCGACATGCTCGACCGGGCGATCCTCCGGCCCGGCCGGTTCGACCGCCTCATCGAAGTTCCCAAACCCGACGTGGAGGGTCGCCGGCAGATCTTCCAGATCCACACCCGCGACATGAACCTCGCGGACGGCGTCGAGTTCGAGGAACTCGCCGCGGAGATCGACGAGGCCTCCGGTGCCGACGTGAAGGCGATCTGTACGGAAGCGGGGATGTTCGCTATCCGCGACGACAGGACCGAGGTCCAGATGTCGGACTTCTACGACGCCTGGGAGAAGATCCAGCAGGAAGAGACCGAAGACGAAGACATCTCGCGGACGTTCGCCTGAGGCGGCCGGGCTCTCTCGTCGAGGCGTTTCCTCACGTTCCAGAACACAGAAACCCGTTCGCGCCAAGGGTCGGGTATGGCAGTCACGGACCAACTCCGGACCAGCGCCCGCTCGCGACCCGCAGTTATCACCGCTGTCGTCTCGATCGTCGGGTACGCCCTCGTGTTCGGTGCCTTCGGCGGCGTGTTGCCCCTCCCGGACATCTCCAACGACACGGTCGTCCTCCTGAGCGACGCGATCGCGGTCGTCAACGCAGGTGCCCTCTCCGCGATCGTCGCCGGCGTCTACTTCATCAAGCACGACCAGATCCAGCGCCACCGGACGGCGATGCTGACCGCGTTCACCCTCATCCTCGCGTTCCTCGTGATGTACCTGGTGAAGGTCGGCGGCGGCTTCGAGAAGGAGATCCTCGCGAGCGGCGCGGTCTGGACCGCCTACATCGTGATGCTGGCGATCCACATCCTGCTGTCGGCGATCTCCGTCCCGGTCGTCGTTCACGCAGTCGTGCTCGGGCTCACCCACACGCCCGCGGAACTGCGCGAGACCGTCCACGCACGGGTCGGCCGTATCGCCGCGGCCGCCTGGAGCCTCAGCCTCTTCCTGGGGCTGGTCACGTACGTCATGTTGAACCACGTCTACGGTTGGGTGCCACGCGGCGGTGAAGCAGCGCTGTTGCTCGTGGTCGCCGGCCCGCTTCGACGCCAGTAAGCGGTCGCCCCGCTGCGGAATCGGTCGACTGAAAACACACCGACAGGCGAAAAACGGGCGTCAGCTCAGTTGTCGCTGTTGAACGCGACGATGATCTCCAGCAGATCGCCGACCGTGAGTTCGCCGTGGCCAGGGAGATCCTGGCCGGAGTTGAACTTCACGACGGCGTCCAGCACTTCGCTGGTCGAGACGCGACCGTCGTCACTCTCGTAGACATCCGCGGGCGAACTCCCGTTCGCGGGCTGGACTGTCAAATTCACGGACGCGTCGCCGACCGAGATCGTCTTCGTTCCGGCGCTCTGGAACGACTGCCTGAAGACGACTTCTCGGGTGCTGTTGGCGCCCATCCTGACGTTCTCGCTCGCCACCGGTTGGCCGTCGATCCGCAGCACGGCCGTGTAGGTCCCGACACCGGTCCCGGTGTTGGCGACGGTCGCTCTGATAGGCTGACGCTCACCGGTCGTGACCGTCCCCGGCACGTCGATGTCAGTCACGGTGAACTCGGGTTCCGGCTCCGGCGTCGGTGTGGGAGTCGGCGTCGGCGTGGCCGTCGGGGTCGGCGTGGGGGTCGGAGTCACCGTCGGGGTCGGCGTTGGCGTGGCCGTCGGGGTCGGCGTCGGCGCGTCGACAGTCACCGTCGTCGAGGCCGCTCCGACAGTCAGGGTCCGGTCACCGGCGGTCCCGAAGGTGTAGTCGAAGGTGACCGTCTCCGAGGTTCCGGGTTCGACACCGACCGACTCGATGCCGGCGCTGGCTCCATCGACTTTCAACTCGGCCGTGTAGATGCCCGCTGCCGAGCCCGCGTTCGAGATCGTCACCTCGATCGTCCCGGTCTGCCCCCGGTCGATCGTTCCGGGTGCCGAGATATCCGCCACCGAGAGTGCCGGCGACGGCTCTGCCGTCGGGGTCGGTGTTGGCGTTGGCGTGTCCGTCGGGGTCGGCGTATCCGTTGGTGTCGACGTGGTCGGCGTATCCGTTGGTGTCGACGTGGTCGGCGTATCCGTTGGTGTCGACGTGGTCGGCGTATCCGTTGGTGTCGACGTGGTCGGCGTATCCGTTGGTGTCGACGTGGTCGGCGTATCCGTTGGTGTCGACGTGGTCGGCGTATCCGTTGGTGTCGACGTGGTCGGCGTATCCGTTGGTGTCGACGTGGTCGGCGTATCCGTTGGTGTCGACGTGGTCGGCGTATCCGTTGGTGTCGGTGTTGGCGTCGACTTCTCTTGAACCGCTATGCTCGTCGACTGGCTCCCGATCGTCACCGTTCGAATGCCGGTCGAGGTTAACGTCCGGTCGAAGGAGACAGTCTGCGTGCTCCCGGCCGCGATCTGGACGGTCTTGCTGTCGACTTCGGCTCCGTCGACTTCCAGCTTCGCTTTGTAGCTCCGCTGACTGTCGTCGTTGTTCCGAACGGTCGCGTCGATGGTCGCCGTGTCGCCCTCGGTGACGGTCTCGGGCGCGGAGATATCGGTGACTTCGAAGACCGGCGTGTCGGTGAACTGCGCGAGGGTCCCGTCTTCGGTCCCCACCAGCAGCCAGTCACCGTACACCGTCGGCGCGGTCAGCATCGGCGAACCCGACAGCGTCGTGTCGTACTTCACCTGGCCGCTCTGGTCGTCGAGTAACGCCAGAACGCCCGTGTCGGTGCCGACGAAGACCGTGTCGCTCCCGGTCGACACCGACGGGCCGAACGTCCCTTCGCTGGGGACTGTCGTCGTCCACTCGACGGACCCGCTCGTGATGTCGTGGGCCGCGACCGTCCCGTCGGTCGTCCCGACGACTGCGAGGCCGTCGTGGACGGCAGCACTTGCGAGGCTTCCCGAGTAGCTAGTGTCCTGCCAGACCTGGGTCCCGTCGGGGGCGTAGGCGGCGACGGTCCCGTCGGTCGTCGTGACGACGACGGTTCCAGTGGCCGTGTCGACCGCTGGCGAGGTGAGTGAACCGGAGCCGGTGACCGACTTCGTGAACTCGCTCGTCAGGTCGGTCGATAGCGCGTGCAGGGTCCCGCCACGGTCACCGACGTAGACGCTCCCGTCGTAGACCGCGGGAGTCATGGCCCCGGCCTGGCTCGACAACTCAGTAGAGGTAATGACACCAGAGCCGTCGGCAGCGAGTTTGTGGAGCACTCCATCCTTGCTGGCGACGTAGAGGTCGTCCGAGCCGTCGGTCGCCACGGAGCCATAGAACGCGCCCAGATCGTTACCGTTCCCGTCGGTCGAGACGGACCAGGCTTCGGAGCCGTCCGCGGCGTTGAGGGCAGTGACCGTCCCACTCGCCGTGGCGACGTAGAGCTGTCCGTTCGCGTAGGCGGGCGTTCCGTAAACCGTCCCGTCGACGGTGGTACTCCAGGTTTCCGACCCGGTCCCGGCGTCGACGGCCTTGATCGTGGTGCCGTCGGCGACGTAGGCCGTCCCGTCGACGACGGCGGGGCCGGACGCGATGTCGGTACTACCGCTTGCGGTCCAGCCTGTCGACAGCGCGTCGTACGGTGGTGCGTCCGAAGCGTCTCCGGTGTTTTGCTGACCGGACTGGAACGAGGGCCAGTCGACCGCCGTGTTGCCTGCGTTGCCGGCGTCGGCCGCACCGACGCCGATCGGACCGAAGACGGCGACCGGAAGCGCGGCGACGACCAGCGTCGCCATACACAGCGACAGCAGTTTCCGGCTTGGCGTGTCGCTCATCAGTTCTGCACCTCCCGAGCGATCGAACGGAGGTCATCGTAGTCCGGTACCAGCCCACCGGTCCCTTCGACTGCACTTTCGGTCTCGTAGGCCTGTTTGACTTCCTCGAAGTGGGCGGTGGTCACCTTCCCGTTGCCGGCGAGAGCCTCTCGGATGCTGTTGGCTTTGTCGCTCAGCGCGACGAACGGGATATCGTAGCCGTCGAAGGCGTCGTCACTGTCGATATCGCTTGCAGTTGGGTCGAGAATATCAGCTTGAGAGACACCGTCCGGAAAGACTATGTCCAAGATATTGTTGTGGTGGTAGCTCGATGGGGCACCGGTGAATGTGAACGGGTCTACATCGTTATCCGGATTACCGTCGGTATTGATGGCGTTGGCGTTTTCAACCTTTCTGATTTCACCAGTCCCACCACCTGCGTAACTGAACATCATCGGGACGATGTCTGTCTCACGAATATCCGACGGAATTGTACTTCGAGGAACAGTAATCTCGATAGCATCGACCTCAGGAATACCACGCGTACTGACACCACTGTCGGCATCCGCAACTACTTGCCAGAATCCGTCCTCTACAACTGGATATCGACCACCTTCTTCGAAGACGTTTGTATCGATATTGCGGTCGAAACCGTGGGCAACAATGCGGCGGTGATATTGCTGTCCGAATATTTCGTCCCGACCATCGAAGGCGTGGACACCGTCACGACAACCTATACTCCCTGTCTGTCCATTCGGGTCTGAGACGTAGATTTGGATGTGTTGGAGTCCATAGCCATAGTCGCTGTTCTGCTCGAAGGTGGCCGGGTTCCGAAGCTCCGGTACGCGGACGAGGAACGTGTAGTTCGAGTCGTCCTCGTAGATATCGACCCGTTCAATATCGTGGTCCTGTGGTTTGATATCGTCTGTCGACGGATAGGAGAAAGCGTTCTGCCCGTTAGAGTCTTCCGCGGGTCCATACGAATCGCCCGTACTGTCATCAAGCGTCACCACACGGTCGACATCGCCGAGGCGATCGGTGTAGATCGGTGTGAACGGCAGGGTCGCCTTCTCGGTCGCGGTGTACCCGAGCGCGTCCGATTTGTCGACACCCGGCGGCGTGATCATGTCCATGAGACGCGGCGCGTTTCCGGCTTTTGCGGGGTCGAGACCACCGAACTGGTCGGAACCGGCGGTCTCGTTGATCGCCCGTAGCGCACCGAAGTCATCGGAGTGGACAGCTGCGATGACTTCCATGTCGAACAGGTCTGTGCCGCCGAGAGCACTCTTCGGAAGCTGGAGCGACACCGTGTTGTTGCTCTTGTCCGAGGAGACTGTCGGCGACACGGGGTTGCCGTTCGCATCCGTGAGTCCCTGACCGTTGTTGTCGATGGCGTTCTGTCCGAACCCGTAGGCGTCGACGCGGTAGTGCCACTCGGACTCGAAGGTGGCGTTCAGTCCGGGATCGCCGAGGTTACCGGCGTCGGTGATACTTCCCGTCGACTTGTCGGGGTCTCGGAGCCAGACGAAGAACCACTGTGGGGAGAAATTGTTCGTGCCGTTCGTTTCGGCGTTGTAGGGGTCGTTCAGCGAACCGATCTCGAACTCGAAGATCGCGTTAGACGGCGTCTCCTTGACGGTGAACTGCTGGATGTCCATCGAGCCGTCGGCGTAGTTGGTCGCGTTGACGTACGAGCCCGGCCCGAGTGCGTCCGAGGCGTCGTCGGGATCACTGAACTGCGCGACCGTCGTCGGGTTGGTGATCGACACCGTCTTCGATGCCAGTGTCGTGCCATCGAGGGCGCGAATCTCGACGCTGTAGCTCCCGGTGCTGGAGAACGACTGTTCGAGTTCGATGGTCTGGGACCCGGAGTTCGGTGCGAGCCTGATGTTCTCCAGCGACTGGACAGATCCATCGACGACGACTTCGACCGTCTCGCCGCTGATGAAGTTCGTCGCGTTCGAACCGGTGGCGCGGGCGATCGATTCACTGACGACGGCGGAACTGTCGATCTCGAACGAGAGGTTCTGTGCCGGCTGCTGGTAGGACTGGAGGTTCGACGCCTCCGAGGACGTTGCCGGAACGAGTCGAACGGCCGTCCCACCGCCGCGGGCCGCCGACAGCGTCACCGTGTCGCCGACGCCGACGATCGATGTCGTCCGGCGGACGCCAGTCGGGTCCGTATCGACGTTCGTCCCGACATCGTCCGTGTACATCTCCATCTTCCAGCCGGAGGTCTCGCTCGTGAGGAAGTCCAGTGTGACCTCGAACGACCGACCGTTGTCGTCGTTCATCGCACCGACGTACCACTCGTTGCCCTTGCGGCGTGCGGTGACGGTGTAGTCGCCGATCTGGCTGTCGAGCACTCTCGTCTCGTCCCAGCCGCCGGCGGGCACGTCCTCGATGTACTTGAAGTCCGGATCGTAGTCGAAGTTCTCGTTCTCGATCTGGCTGTCCGTGAGGCTGGTGTAGTCTGCCGGGAACGGCGCGCCCGCACCCTGTGCCGTCACGCCGACCGTGTTGACGTTGAACCCGCCCACGTCGCCGGTAAAGCCACTGGAGTCGTCGTAGTCGAGTTCGATGGCGACGGTGTTGTCCCCGCTCTGGAGCGAGACCTGGGTCGTGATGACTTCCCACTGGTCCCAGCCGCCGGTGAAGGACGGTGTGATCGTCTGTGTCGTTCCGTTGACCGAGACCGTCGCCTGTCCTTCGCCGTTGTCGATGACACGCTGTGCGTTGACGGTTCCGTCGCTGGCGTATCGAAGGTGAAGGTCGTAGGTTCCGGCGCTAGAGACGTTCTTGACGGTAAACTCGACGCGGGAACCGGAGGCTTCCCTGTTGGGATCGATCGGGACGTAGTGTGCGCCGAAGGCGTTGCGCCAATCGTCGGCAGTGATCATCCCGTCCAGGGTCCCACACTGGGCCTGCAGGTACTCGCCGACTTCGAAGGTGTCGTCGATGTAGGCCTCTACCCGGTCCGCGGCCATCTGGATGCCCGCGTTGTAGCTCGGGTACATCGCAAGCTGTTTGGCGCGGGTGGTCTGGATCTGGCCGCCCGTGCTGTCGTTGAACGTGATGTCGAAGATTCCGGGCTGGTAGCTCGTCGGGCCGGCGAGCATCCGCGTGAACGGAAGCGTCACGTGGTGGTCCCGGCCGACACCCGATCCGAGCGCACCGAAGCCGTCGTACTCCTGTGCGAGGACGACCTCGCGAGCGGCGACGTTCGGGTACGTCCGGCGTTCACCCGTCGGTTTGATCCCCTCGTGGATCTCCAGTGTCTGCCGGTACTGAGCAGCGTTCTGGATGACCGTTCGGTGGTGATCGACTGCGACCTGCGAATGCTGGTTCGTCGTCGCGGTGTCCGGTGCGTTCGAGTCGTCGTACAGGCCGAAGTCGTTGACGTAGCCGTTCTTGATCGAGCGGATCCCCGCGTTCTCGTACTCCGAGAAGATGCCCTTGTTGTTGATCTCGTCCTCGTAGTTGTAGAGGTTCCCTGAGGTCTCGTTGTGGATAGTCATCTCGACCGACGACGAGAGGTTCAGACCGTAGTCGGTAACTTCCGGAACGCTGAAGTCGGGATAGGAGTCCGCGACACCCATCTCCAGGGTGCTGCCGTTGGCGGAGGCGCCGTAGGAGTCCCAGCCTTTGTTCCACCCTTCGACGAGGACGCTGTCGACGTTGTGCTCGCTGGCGAACCGCATGTATCGTTTCATGCGCTGAGTGCGAGCACCGTGGATGTACGCCGCCGGGTCGTTGCCGTTGTTGGATATCTGCGTATCGCTCTTGTACTCCCAGTTCGCGTTGCCCGCGATCATCGTCCACCAGATGCCGATGTACATCCGGGGTGTCATCCAACTCGTGTCGACGCCGCCCGAACCGTCACCCGGGAAGTACTGTGTCTCCAGCGGTTCGTTGAGCAGCGGGATCAGCGAGGACTCGATCAGGTCGCCCGGAGTCGCACCGATTTGGACTGTCCGCCACGGCGTCACGTGTGGTGCGCTCGTGGAGACTTTCGTCCCGTCGGGCAGCGGCGCGAGTTCGGCCGAGAGATCGGTCGAACCGGCCGAATCCGGCGCGAGCGACATCGTCGCGTAGTCGTCGAGGTCTGCCTCGTGGAGGCTGAGATAGGTTCCGTCGTCCGCCTCGACCGTCAGCGGCGTGTGGGCACCGGCTCTGCGGTCGTTCTCGCCCACGGGACTGATGCCGTCGCTGTCCTCGATCGGCGTGGTCCCCGAGGGGAGTTCGCTCAGGTTGGTCTCGGAGTACTCCTGTTCGAAGCGTGGATTGACGAACGTGTTCTCGATCCACCAGCTCGTGTAGTCGCCGGCGAAGTTGAACTCCGTGTTCTCCGAGCTAATGACGATCTGATCGCTGTTACCGACGAAGTCGTCGTCGAAGGTGACACGGAAGCCCAGTCCGTCGTTGAACACCTTGATTTCGAGGTTCAACGATCGACTCGGCGAAGCCGTCTCTTCGAGCCCCACCCGCAGGAGGTTGTAGTCCTCCGAGACGCTGTTGTACTGGCCCCACACCGGGTCCCAGGCTTCGGTACCCGAGTTGTTCTCGGCCCCCGTGACCGTGACCGCGGCCCCGTTCGAACTCCCGGCGGACAGACCGAACGTCGCCTGGTTCTGGAAGTCGAACCCGAGTCGCGACCCCGTGATGTAGGTCGTGTTGTTGTAGTCGATACTGTACGTCGGGATGCCGGACGTGACATCGACCGTGACCGTGATCGAGCCGTCCGGGGAGGACACCGTCTGTGTGTCGCTGTTGTTCCCATTCGTGACCTGTGCGGCCACGTCTTCGGGTACGTCCCGGGAGTACGCCGCCGCTGCCAGCAGCGACGAGACACCACCGAGAAACCCACGACGGGAGAGTCCGTCAGAAGCTTGTTCTAATTGTTCCCCAACCATTTCACACTAGCTGGCATGTACATGGGTATAAGTCCAACGATTATTGACGATTGTAGTTAATAATGGACGACCAGCACGGTACCGGAGTCGTTGCGGTAGTGTGACGGGACCGGAGCCAGGACCGATCGCTCTCAGTCCGTCCGGGGGAGGAGTCGGGCGGCGACGACGAACGCGAGGGCGGCACAGGCAGCCAGGATCGCAAACGGAACGAGCGTGTCGCCCGTTCCGGTCGTCGCCGCTCGGACACCCCGAGAGAAGTACGTCAGCGGCGAGAGCCAGGTGGGGAGCCACCCGGGCAACAGCGTCGGCGGGACGAACGTCTCAGAGAGGAACAACAACGGGAGCGCGATGCCGTTGCTCGCCGAGATGACACCGTCCTGTGAGCTGGCGAGACTGCCGATGAGGGCGCCGACGCCACAGAACAGCGCGACACCGAGGGCGACGAAGGGGAGCAACAGCGGCGACGGCCGGATCGAGGCGCCCGTCACGCCGACCATCAGGAACAACAGGAGCAGGCCGGCCAGTCCGATGACGACGACATTGACGGCCGTCTGGGCCAGCAGCCACTCGGTGCGGGTCAGCGGCGTCGTCGCCAGTTTCTCGAACCGGTTGCCGTCCCGGTGGCGCGCGACCTCGCTGCCGACGCGGGACAGCGGCGTGAACAGCACGACGACGGCGAGATAGCCGGGGACGTAGTAACTCGGCGGCTCGGTGAACAGCCCGCCGCCACCCGGTCGCGTCTGGACGAGCACGCCGAAGATGACGACGATGATCACCGGGAAGAAGAAGGTGAAAAAGACCGCGGTCCGTCGCCGCAGGAACGCCAGCGTCGCAGCGTGGGTCTCGGACCGGAGCCGCCCGAATCGGCTCATGCCGACTCACCCGCCTGTGGGGACTCGACAGTGCCGCGGGCGTCGCCGCTGTCGGTGACCGCGGTCCCGGTCAGTTCCAGGTACACGTCTTCGAGGTCGGGCTGTTCCCAGGTGAGGCTGTCGTAGCCGACGCCGGCCGCGTCGAGTTCGTCGACGACCCGGCCGATCGACTCCGGTCGGACCCCGTAGACGATCAGGCGGCCGTTCAGCCGCCGCATCCGGGCCGGATAGTCGATCGACTCGACCGCCGTCTCGTCGATGGGTCCGTCGACCACCAGTCGGCTGTCGCCGCCGTGGTCGGCGATCAGGTCTGCCGGTGAGCCGACAGTGACGAGTCGGCCGTCGTCCATGAGTCCGACCCGGTCCGCGAGCCGCTGGGCTTCTTCCATGTAGTGGGTCGTCACGACGATGGTCACCCCGCGGTCGGCCAATCCGTCGAGCAGCTCCCACATGTCCCGTCGGCCCGCGGGGTCGATGCCGGTCGTCGGCTCGTCGAGGATCAGCAGGTCCGGATCGTTGACGAGCGTGATCGCCACGCAGGTCCGGCGCTGTTGACCGCCCGAGAGGTTCTCGTAGGCGGTGTCGGCGTCCTCGGTGAGTCCGACATCCGACAGCACCGCGTCGACGGCTCTGGTCTCGTCGTACAGCCCGGCGTAGTAGTCGACCAGTTCGCGCGCACTCAACCGTTCGTGGGGGGTAAACGCCTGCGGGAGCAGTCCGATCCGGTCGCGGTCGACCGTCCGCGGGGACTGTCCGAACAGCTCTACCCGACCGGTGGCGTCGGTCGTTCCGGTGAGCGCGCGAACGAGCGTCGTCTTCCCGGCGCCGTTGGGGCCGACAAGCGCGAGCACCTCGCCGCCACGGACCGAAAGCGAGACGCCGTCGACTGCGACGGTGTCGCCGTACTGCCGTCTGACATCTTCGGCGACCAGTACCTCGTCCATGCTGGCTGGTCCGGCCGCCCCGCCGAAAGCCGTTCCGTTCTCAGAGCACGTCCCGAACCGTCCGGACGAGTCCGTCGACATCGTAGTCGCCGTCCTCATCCTTGTCGTAGACCGTCTCGCCGTCGACGGTCACCCGGAACACGCCGTGGTCGCCCATGACCAAGCGGAGCTCGTCGATGTCGCTCTCCAGCCCGTTGAGAATCGCTTGCTGCACGCTCAGGGCGCGGTCGCGGAACCCACACGGCACACAGTACTCGATAGCCACCTCGCTCATACCCTCGCGCTGGACCGCCGGCGGTAAATGTCTGTCCCGTCTCCGCGGTGGTGTCTGGTTGAGAGTGCGACAGCTTCGGCCGGTGCCACCGCTTCCGGGGTGCGGGGTTTTATATAATCGTTGGTGAAATTTGTTCGTGTTCGTAGGCATGTTTCGATCTCGGCTCCGGGAGTGGCTCGACAGTAGCACGGACAGCACCGAACCGACCGTCGCCGAGACCGACGGGGGAACAGCGGTTCACAGCGCAGACGCCGGGAGCACAGTCGCGGCGTCGTACGATCCGGACCCGCAGCGAGTCCCGTCGCGTCTCGAGGCGACCGACGCGCTCCCGGCCGCACGACGGCAGCTCTCCGAGCAACTGGAACACGCGGACGGCGATGTCGCCGCAATCGTCGAGGAGTACCGTACTGCCGGCGTCTGTCGGGACGCCTTCGTCGAGACCCAGGCTGTCGCCAGGGACGCGCTCGTCGAGGCTGCCTTCGACACCCTCCGGGACGCCCTCGCCGAGGACGCTCGGGGGACCCTCGACGCCGTCGAAGCGGACCTACTGACCGAACTGGACACGGTTACCGAGACCACACAGACCGGACTCGACGCCTTCGCGTCGGCGGGAGAGACCGAAGGGACCGGTGAGCCGGCGGGAGAAGCCGAGGAGACTAGAGAGCCGGGGGCCGAGAGCGCGCTCTCGATCGATTTCCACGACGTGCTCCACCACATCGGCACGCCGCTTTTCGTCCTCGATACGGACGGCGGCGTGGTGACCTGGAACAGTTCGCTCGCCGAACTCACCGGGGTCGAGGAGGCCGAGGCGAAGTCGATGGAGATGGCGAGCATGGCGTTTTACCCCGACGGCCGTCGGGCGAAGACCCTCGCCGACAAGGTGCTTGACGCCCCCGAACAGACCCACACGGAGTACGACGTTCCGAAGGTCGAGTCGGCTGACTTCACCCTGTATCGAGACACGAGCGTCATGCAGGACCAGTACGGCGAGGACCGGCACATCTCGTTCAGCGCGGCCCCCATCTACGACGGCGGCGAGGTGGTCGCGGTCGTCGAGATGGTCCAGGACCGGACCGACGAGGCCGAGCGACACACCGAGATCACGTCGCTCGTCGAGGAACTGAGCACGACGATGCAGGCGCTGGAACGGGGCGACCTCGACGCCCGCGCGTCCGTCGAGTCGACGGACCACATCGACGAGGCACTGCTCGACGTGGTCGACTCGCTCAACAACATGGCGGCGCGCCACGAGTCCATGACCGAGCAGGTCGACGAACAGACCGCCGAGCTGGCGAGCGCGATCGATCAGACCGCCTCGGCCGCCAGGACCGTCGAGCAACAGGTCACACAGCAGGCCGAGACGCTGTCGACGGCGGCCGACAACGTCCACGACGTGAGCGCGGGGATGCAACAGGTCGCGGCGACCTCGAACGAGGTCGCGGCCTCGGCCGACCGCGCCCTCGCGGCGGCTGAAGACGGCGCGGAAGCGAGCGAAACCGTCCAGGACGTGACGGACACGCTGACCGAGACGAGCGAAGAACTCGTCGACAGCGTCACCGACCTCGAATCCCGGATGGACGAGGTGAGCGAGGTCGTCGAAGTCATCGCCGACGTGGCCGAACAGACGAACATGCTCGCGTTGAACGCCAACATCGAGGCGGCACGCGCCGGCGAGAGCGGGAGCGGCTTCGCGGTCGTCGCCGACGAGGTCAAGACACTGGCAAACGAGACCAGCGACCACGCCGCCGAGATCTCAGACAGCATCGACACGATCCAGGCGCAGGCCACCGAGACGGCCGAGATGGTCGAGACCTCGCACGAACAGGTCCAGCGCGCCGAGTCCGAGATCGACGAGGCGCTCGCGGCGCTGGACGAGATCAGCGACGCCGTCGAGTCGGCGGCGACCGGAATCCAGGAGGTCGCCGACGCGAACGACGACCAGGCCAGCGCCATCGAGAACATCACGTCGACGATCGAGGACGCACGCGAACACGCCCGTGCTGCCGAGGACGCGACCGACCAGATCGTCGCCGCCACGGATCAACAGACCGCCGCCGTCGAGGAACTCGTCACCCGCGTCGAGGAACTGTCCGACGACGGCACGCGCTCGGTGTGACGGGCCGCCTGCATCCACTGCCGGCGGGGTACGACGATTGTCGATTTTCCCTTCGATGTTTGTCGCGAAACGCGCCTTTTTCTTGATCCGGGGACACCTCTCGGCATGGGACTCGACGAGGACGCGCTTGACTACCACAGTCAGGACCCACCAGGGAAGATCGAGATCGCGACGACGAAGCCGACCAACACGCAGCGGGACCTCTCGCTCGCGTACTCCCCGGGCGTCGCTGCCCCGTGCGAGGAGATCGCCGCCGATCGGGAGCAGGCCTACACGTACACGGCCAAGGGGAACCTGGTCGGCGTCGTCTCCAACGGCTCGGCGGTGCTGGGGCTGGGCGACATCGGCCCCGAGGCCTCCAAACCGGTCATGGAGGGCAAGGGCGTGTTGTTCAAACGGTTCGCCGACATCGACGTGTTCGACATCGAACTCGACACCCACGATGTCGACACGATGGTCCAGACGATCAGCACGATGGGGCCGACCTTCGGGGGCATCAACCTCGAAGACATCAAGGCGCCGGAGTGTTTCGAGATCGAGCGCCGACTCCGCGAGCAGATGGACATTCCGGTGTTCCACGACGACCAGCACGGGACGGCGATCATCTCCGGGGCGGCGCTGTTGAACGCGGCCGACATCGCCGACAAGGACCTCTCGGACCTCGACATCGTCTTCTCGGGGGCCGGGGCGTCCGCCATCGCGACCGCCCGGTTCTACGTCTCGCTGGGCGCCGACAAATCGAACATCACCATGTGTGACTCCTCGGGGATCATCACGACCGATCGGGCCGAGACCGAGGGGCTCAACGAGTTCAAACAGGAGTTCGCCAGCGACGTTTCCGGGGGCGACCTCGCTGACGCGATGGCCGGCGCGGACGTGTTCGTCGGGCTCTCGGTGGGCGGCATCGTCGACGAGACGATGGTCCAGTCGATGGCGTCGGACCCGATCGTCTTCGCCATGGCCAACCCCGACCCGGAGATCGACTACGAGACGGCCAAACAGGCCAGAGACGACACGGTCATCATGGCGACGGGGCGCTCTGACTACCCGAACCAGGTCAACAACGTCCTCGGGTTCCCGTTCATCTTCCGGGGCGCCCTGGACGTTCGGGCGACCGAGATCAACGAAGCGATGAAAGTCGCCGCCGCCGAGGCGCTGGCCGAACTGGCCCGACAGGACGTGCCCGACGCCGTCGTCAAGGCCTACGGCGACCAGCCGTTGCAGTTCGGCGCCGACTACATCATCCCGAAGCCGCTCGATCCGCGGGTCCTGTTCGAGGTGACGCCGGCCGTCGCCCGCGCCGCGATGGACAGCGGTGCGGCGCGGAAAGACCTCGATCTGGACGCCTACGTCGAGCGCCTGGAGGCCCGGCTGGGCAAGTCCAGAGAGATGATGCGGGTGGTCCTCAACAAGGCCAAGAGCGACCCGAAGCGGGTCGTGCTGGCGGAGGGCCACGACGAGAAGATGATCCGGGCGGCCTACCAGCTCGTCGACCAGGGGATCGCCGAGCCGATCCTGCTGGGCGACGCCGACGAGATCGAGGCCACCCGCCGACGGTTCGGGCTGGAGTTCGACCCCGTCGTGGTCGACCCCGAGAGCGCCGATGTCGACGCCTACGCCGACCGGCTCTACGAACTCCGACAGCGCAAGGGGATCACCCGGCGCGAGGCCGAGGACCTGGTCCGGGACAGCAACTACCTGGGCAGCGTGATGGTCGAGATGGGCGACGCCGACGCGATGCTGACCGGGCTGACCCACCACTACCCGTCGGCGCTCCGGCCGCCGCTGCAGGTCATCGGCACCGCCGAGGACGCCGACTACGCGGCCGGCGTCTACATGCTGACGTTCAAGAACCGCGTCGTCTTCTGTGCCGACACCACCGTCAATCAGGACCCCGACGCGGCCGTCCTGGCCGAGGTGACCAAACACACCGCGGATCTGGCCCGGCGGTTCAACGTCGAGCCACGCGCGGCGATGCTGTCGTACTCGAACTTCGGCAGCGTCGACAATCCGGGGACGCGAAAGCCCCGGAAAGCGGTCGAACGCCTCCAGAGCGACGCGACGGTCGACTTCCAGGTCGACGGCGAGATGCAGGCCGACACCGCCGTCGTCGAGGACATCCTCGAAGACACCTACGACTTTGCCGACCTCGACGGCCCGGCGAACGTCCTCGTCTTCCCGAACCTCGAAGCGGGCAACATCGGCTACAAGCTCCTGCAACGGCTGGGTGGCGCGGAAGCCATCGGCCCGATGCTGGTCGGGATGGACAAACCCGTCCACGTCCTCCAGCGCGGCGACGAGGTCAAAGACATCGTGAACCTCGCGGGCGTGGCGGTCGTCGACGCGCAACAGGAGTAGCGGTTCGGAGCCAAAGGAGGCACACCGATCCGACCGGTCCCCGCGTGTGGGCGGGTTCAGGAACAGCGCGTCGGGGACGCCGACGGCAGCGAGTCGAGTGAGCCTGTCGCCCGGAGACAGTCGACAGCGCACGCAGAATGGGGAGGGGGACCCTGTGGGGACGGCGGCCGGCTCCCGAACTGCCCTCAGTCCGACGCTTCACCACGTTCGGACCGGGAAGGCGGTGGGACCCGGTCGTCGGTGGTGGTCGTCCGTGGGAGCACGCAGCGGTCGGGTTCACCGTTGACGTGTGCGTACTGGTCTGGTGCGTTGGCCAGCGGGTGAGCCGGGTTCCGGTCGCCCGAAATCCGGGCCGCCCTGACCTCCGCGAAGCCGTTCAGCCGAGCCTGGATACCACGCCAGTGCAGCCCCGTCCGTCGGGGGACGGTGACGGCGTGTGGCGGGTCGTAGACGGAACCGTGTGTCGCGAGCACCTCGGCGTTGACGTTGCCCGCTAGCTGGTCGTGGTCGATGAGCAACCCGATCCGGGCGTCCCGAGGCGCACGCGCCGCCAGCACGTCGAGTCCGAGGTGGAGTGCGCGATACTCCGCGACGTTGTTGTCCGGGGCCGTGTCGGGCACCGACAGCCGTGTGACGCGCTCGCCGTCGAAGGTCTCGATGACGACGCCCAGCCCGCCGCCGTACTCCGTCGTCTCGCCGGCGTGAGGTCTGAAGGAACCGTCTGTGGCGAGGTAGAAGTCCCGATGGTGGCTTCGGGGTGGGTGCGCGATGTGCGGCGTCGGTGATTCATCGAACAGGTCTCGAAGGGTCGGCCGGCCGTATGCGGCCATACACCCGCTTGACGGTGCTTGATATTAAATATGCGGCCTGAAACGGGCGGATGCAAGCGGCTGTGCGAATCCGCTCGGCTTCTACTTGTGGGTGAACAACACGACGTTGCCGTCGTGGACGGTCGTACAGAGGTCCATCTCGAAGTCGAGGTTCAGGGACGTGAACTCCTGTTTGCAGACGACCATGTCGTCGAAGGGCTGTTCACACGAGGGACAGGCGACGGCAGTCGTGTTCTGGTACGATTTGATCGCCTCGTTGTCCTCACGGGGCGTCAGCGACGAGACGAGTTCGTCGAAATCCTCCATACACGCGGTGGCGGCTGCTGTGGGTATAAATCACACGCCGCGATCCGGTGGGTTAATCACCGCCCGCGAGCGTGGCCTCTCCATGCACGAGACGCGGTTCGTCCTGGCGGCGGGGACGACGGCGACGGCCGAGCGTGACGGCATCAGCGCCGCGGGGGCCGATCCGGCGATGGTGGGAACGACGCCGTCGGCCGACGCGGAGCTACTCACGTACGGTCGGCCGGTCAGGACCGAGACGGTCCCTGTCAGTCCCGAGGGCTGTCCCACGCCGGCGCTGGTCACGCGAGCGGTCCGGGACCGTGTCGGCTTCGACGTGACCGTCGTCGACGCCGGGGTGGCGGAACCGACCGCCGCACCGACGGTGTCGGTCGGGGCGAAACCCGGCCGCGACATCGCCGAGCAGGACACGGTGCCGACGGCCTACGGCGCCTTCGAGGCGGCCAGACAGTTCGGCCGGGCGCTGCCCAACGCCGAACTGTGGCTCGCCGAGACGATTCCGGGCGGGACCACGACTGCGCTGGGTGTGTTGCGGGCGCTCGGTGAGGACGTGATGGTCTCCTCCTCGCTGCCGGAGAACCCGATCGAGCGGAAGCGCGAACTCGTCGCGGAGGGGTTGGCCGCCAGTTCGCTCGACGCCGGCGACGCTGCCGGACAGCCAAAGCGGGCGCTCCGGCGGATGGGCGACCCGGTGCTCGCGACGCTGTCGGGCCTGACCGCCGGGGCCGTCGAGACGGACACTGCGGTGACACTCGCCGGCGGGAGCCAGCAACTCGCCGTCGCCGCGCTGGTCCGCCACGGCGGCTACGAGGGACCGCTGTCGCTGGCGACGACCAGCTACGTGGCCGAGGACCCGACGGCGGACCTCCGGGCCGGCGCCGACGCGTTCGACCTCGATCTGACGGTCACCGATCCCGGTTTCGACCGCGAAGACCACGTCGGCATGACCCGGTTCGTCGCCGGCGAAGCGAAGGAGGGCGTCGGGATGGGCGGCGCGCTCGCGCTTGCCGAGCGGGCCGGCGTCCCGATGGCCGCGGTCCGCGAGTCGTTCGCCGACAGCTACGCGCAACTGCTCGACGGATGAAGGGAGTCGTCCTCGCGGGCACCCAGTCGGGCGTCGGCAAGACCGTCGCGACGCTGGCGACGCTGGTCGCCCTCGAATCGGCGGGTCGGGACGTGCAACCGGCCAAGGCCGGCCCGGACTTCATCGACCCGAGTCACCACCGCACGGTGACCGACACGCCCTCCCGCAGTCTGGACCCGTGGCTGTCCGGGTCGGAGGGTACCCGCCGGACCTACTGGCGCGGCGACGGCGATGTCTGTGTCGTCGAGGGAATGATGGGGCTGTACGACGGGAGCGTCTGCTCGACGGCCCGGGTCGCGGCCTGTCTCGACCTCCCGGTAGTCCTCGTGGTCGACGCCAGCGCGGGGATGGAGAGCGTCGCCGCGACGGCGCTTGGGTTCCGGGCGTACGCCGACCGCGTCGACGCCGACGTCGATGTCGTCGGCGTCCTCGCCCAGCAGGCCCACGGCGGCCGCCACGCCGAGGGGATCCGCGAGGCGCTTCCCGAGGAGTTGACCTACTTCGGCCGGATTCCTCCGCGTTCGGACCTGGAGATACCCGACCGCCACCTGGGGCTCGTGCTGGGCGAGGAGTCCCCGGTCGACCGCGAGGCGCTGGCGGCCGCTGCCGAGGGCGTCCGGACGGATCGACTGCTGGCGGCGATGGAACCGGCACGGCGACCAGCCGGCTCGGGACAGACGACCCGCCGACGGCCGACGCCCCGGCGACGCCGACCGTCGCCGTCGCCCGGGACGAGGCGTTCTGTTTCGTCTACCCCTCGACGGTCGAACGGCTCCGACAGGGCGCGACCGTCGAACAGTTCTCGCCGGTCGCCGGGGACCCGCTGCCCGACGCCGACGCCGTCTACCTCCCGGGTGGCTACCCCGAGCGGTTCGGCCCCGAACTGGCCGACTCAGTGACGCTCGACGACCTGGCCGACCGAGCGGCCGACGGCGTCCCGATCTACGGGGAGTGTGGCGGCCTGATGGCGCTGTCGGAGTCGCTGACGACGACCGAGGGCGACAGCTACGGGATGGCGGGTGTCCTCCCGGCACAGGTCCGAATGCGAGACCGGTACCAGGCACTCGATCACGTGGAACTCCGCGCTCGGCGGGCGACGGTGACCGCCGGCGCGGGCGACCGGCGCCGCGGCCACGAGTTCCACTACTCCGAGGCGTCGGTCGCCGACGACGCGACGCTCGTGTTCGACGTGATCCGGGGCGAGGGAATCGACGGCGAGCGGGACGGACTGACCGAGTACCGGACGCTGGGGACGTACGCGCACTGCCACGCCGAGAGCGGTGCGTTCGATACACTCCTCTCTGCGAGCGTCGAGCCAGGGCCTCGACGCTGACCGCCGATCAGGGCCGTCAGCCGCCCGCAACCTTTTTTCCGATATGGATGCGTGGTAGGGACAATGACCGAGTTGCAGGAGTTGTTAGACGATGTCGTCGCCGGTGTCGACGCGGTGTTCCTCTTCTCGCCGACGGCCGCGTTCTTCGAGCGGTTCCAGGACGGCACCGACCTCCCGCTCGTGGTCGTCGCCGACGAGAACGCCGTCGGGGCCGAAGAGTTCGTCGAACTCCCGATCGAGTTTACCGACCTCGAAGGCCGGGTCCGTTTCGGGATCGAAGGGGCCCTAGAACGGGAGGTCGTCGAAGAGGGCGACGAGATCGTCTGCGTCGCGGACCTCTTCGGTGGGACCGAGAACTCGATCGTCCGGATCCAGACGGACACGTTCTCGCCGTCGGGTGTCTACGATCTGTTCACCAACTCCCGGGCCGAACCCGCCGTCGTCCGTGACGTACTGGAGGTGGCCATCGAACTCGGGAAGAAAGGCCAGAAGGGGAAACCGGTCGGCGCCCTGTTCGTCGTCGGCGACGCCGGGAAGGTGATGAACAAGTCCCGCCCGCTGTCGTACAACCCCTTCGAGAAGTCCCACGTCCACGTCGGCGACCCGATCGTCAACGTGATGCTCAAGGAGTTCTCGCGGCTCGACGGTGCCTTCATCATCTCTGACTCGGGGAAGATCGTCTCGGCGTACCGGTACCTCGAACCCTCGGCCGAGGGCGTCGACATCCCGAAGGGCCTCGGTGCCCGGCACATGGCCGGCGGTGCGATCACGCGGGACACGAACGCGACTGCCATCGTCCTCTCGGAGAGCGACGGGATGGTCCGGGCGTTCAAAGGCGGTGAACTCGTCCTGGAGATCGATCCAGAGGAGTACTGACGATGCAGTCTGGATTCAACTGGCCCGACGCCATCCGGACGATATTCTCGCCGAAAGGGACGTTCATCATCTCCGTCGCCGTCCTCTTTCTGGGGATCGTCGTCGGCTATCTCGTCTGGCGCGCCTCGCGGCGGTTCATGGCCGAACTCGGCGTCACCGAGGCCGTCGAGGGGACTCCCTTCGAGCGAACCGCCCGGAGCCTGGGGACCTCGACGGTCGGGATCATCTCGAACCTCGCGGCGCTTTTCATCTACGTCATCGCGATCACGATCGCGCTCAACATCGCGCAGTTGGTCAGTCCCGCGGCCTACTGGGCACGCCTGACCGAGTTCCTGCCGGATCTGTTCATCGCCGCCTTCGCCATCATCGTCGGCCTGATCGCCGCCGACAAGGCGAAACTCGTCGTCTCCGAACGCCTCCGGAGTGTCAAGATGCCGGAGGCGACCGTGCTCCCGGAACTCGTCAAGTACAGCATCTTCTATCTCGCGCTGTTGATCGCGCTGGGGCAACTCGGCGTCGACACGCTGGCCCTGCTGATCCTGCTGGCCGCCTACGCCTTCGGCCTCGTGTTCCTCTGTGGGCTGGCGTTCCGCGATCTGCTGTCCGCGGGGGCAGCCGGTATCTACCTCCTGTTGACCGAACCGTACAGTATCGGCGACGAGGTCATCATCGACGACCACGAGGGGATCGTCCAGGAAGTCGACATGTTCGTCACCCACGTCGAGAGCGACGGCCGGGAGTACATCATCCCGAACCAACAGGTCCTCCAGTCGGGGATCGTCCGGGTTCGGAACTAGTCGGGGGAGTGCTCACCGCCGACGGGCGTCGCCGGCACCCCCGCGACGGTCGTTTCCGGCGGCACGTCTTCGGCGACCAGGGAGTTCGCCGCGACCTGTGCGTCGGCGCCGATCTCGACGCCCGGGAGGACGACCGCGCCGGCACCGATCATCGCCCGCTCGCCGACGACGACCTCGCCGGTCCGGTACTCGTCCTGGAGGAACTCGTGACAGAGGATCGTCGCGTCGTAGCCGACGATAGCGTCGGCTTCAAGCGTGATGAGCTCCGGGAAGAACACGTCCGGCGTCGCCGTCAGGCCCAGCGCGACGCCCTCGCCGACGGTCGCACCCAGCCGTCGGAGCAGCCAGTTCTTGAACTGCAGGCTCGGCGAGTACCGGACGGTCCAGATCAGGACCGCGTTGAGCATGAGGCCGAGCGGAGACTTCGCCTCCGGCCAGTGCAGCAGGGAGTTTCGCGGCCCCGGCGTCGGCGTCCGAGTCAGGCGGTCGTGGCGGCTCTCACTGCTCCGAGGCTCCGCCTCGCCGTCGTCACCGTCCGGCCCGGACGCCTGCGTATCGCTCACGTCGACCCGTAGGACGGCCGCTCCCTTGAACGCCTCGCTACCGTCGCCAGAACGTCGGCGTCAGCAACACCAACACCGGGACGATCTCGATGCGCCCGACCCACATCAGCAGGAACATGACGACCTTGCTCGACCAGGCAAAGCCCGCGTAGGTCCCGTACGGCCCCGCCTGTCCGAACGCCGGCCCGATGTTGAAAAACATCGAGGCGGCCGCCGACAGTGCTTCGAACTCCGTCAGCGGGACGTTCGCCCGTTCGCCGTCCGCGACGAGGATCACGGTCCCCACCAGAAAAAACACCAGCGCCACGAGCGTGTAGGCGTACACGTCCCGGACCGTCGACTCGTCGACGACCTCCTCGCCGAGTCGCACCGGCACGATGCTCCGCGGGTGGGCGGCGACGTTGAGGTCACGCCAGAACGACTTCGAGACGATCAGCCACCGCAGCGCCTTCAGCGAGCAGGTCGTGCTGCCGGCCATCCCGCCGATGAACATACAGCTAAACAGGATGTGTTTGGCCGCGGCGGACCAGGTGTTGAAGTCGGTCGAGGCGTAGCCGGTCGTCGTCACGATCGAGGCCGTCTGGAAGACCGCGTGACGGACGGTCGGTTCGATCCCGCCCGGGATCGTCCGGTTGGCGAACAACAACCCTGTCAGGAGGACGCTGACGGTGAGCAAGACGCCGACGTAGAACCGGAACTCGGGGCTCTCCCGGAGCCGACCGACATTGCCACGGAGGACCGCGTAGATGAGGACGAAGTTCGTCGCGCCGACGACCATGAACAGGACTGTCGCCCACTGGACGGCCGGCGAGAACGCGCCGAGGCTCTCGGCCCGCGGCGAGAACCCGGCGGTGGCGATCGAGGTCAGGGCGTGGGCGACGGCGTCGTAGACGGTCATGTTCGGCGCCACCCCCACCGCACCGAGCGCGAGCAGTACCAGGGTCGCGCCGACGGTGAGCCCGAGATAGAGGCGCCCGAGGATCTTCGCCGTGTCCTCGATCCCCGGCGTGAGTTTCGTCACGTCCTCCGTGCGGGATTCGGTCTCCATCAACTGCGCGCCGGCGACCGAGAGCCGGGACAGCACGGCGGTCGCGAGCAGCAAGACGCCCAGTCCGCCGAGCCACTGGAGGACCTGCCGCCACAGCAGCAACGCCCGCGAGTGGGCATCGAAATCCCGGATGACCGTCGCGCCGGTCGTCGTGATCCCGCTCATGCCCTCGAAGGCGGCGTTTATCGGGCTCGAAAAGACGCCGGTCCCCTCGATCACCATCGGAATCGCGCCGACGACGGCGATCGACAGCCAGGCCAGCGACACGGTCAGGAACGCCTCGCGGTCGTCGATCCGTCGTCGGGGAAACTGCGCGAGGGTCGTCCCGACACCGACCGAGACCGCGATGGTGGCGAGATACGGCATCGGCGACTCGCCGTAGGCGAGAGCGGCGATCAGGGGGACGAGAAGGGGGACCGCGAGGTACTGCAGGATCGATCCGAGGACGTTCAGCGACGACCGTACGTCGACCGTCGTCAGCGACACGGGCAGTCACCCCTCGGACTGCCTTCCCGCTCCCCGTCACCGACACCGATGTCTCCGAACACGACGGGGGATACACGGACCGGACTCTTGAAACCACCTCGCGTGCTGCGGGTCAGTGCTCGCCGCGGATCTCGGCCATGTGGTCGATGCGCTGCTGGACGAGCTCCGCCGTCCCGATGTCGTGGCGGACCCGAAGCCCCTCGGTGCCGGCCCGTTCGAGCGCGTCCTCGGCGATCGTCTCTGCCTCGCTGATGCTGTCGGCGATGCCGACGACGGCATACGAGCGCGACGTGGTGGTGTAGATGCCGTCCTCGCGCTGATCGACGCTGGCGTAGAACAACAGCGCGTCGCCAGCGTTGTCCTCGTCGATGGTCACCCGTGCGCCTGCTTCCGGATCGGTCGGGTAGCCGTCGGGAACGGCGTACTTACACACGGTCGCCTTGGGCTGGAAGGACAGCTGTGGCAGCGCTTCCTCGTCCCGGGCGGCGGTCAACACGTCGAGGAACGGGGTGTTCAGCACGGGGAGCGTGTTCATCGCCTCGGGGTCGCCAAAGCGGGCGTTGAACTCCACGACTTTCGGCCCCTCGCTGGTGAGCATGAACTGGCCGTAGAGGACGCCCTTGTATCCGTCCAGGGCCTCGACGGTCGCCTCGATCACGTCGACGGCGGCCATGTAGTCGCCCTCGTCCATGAACGGTAGTTCGAGGCCGGCGTCGGTGTAACTCCCCATCCCGCCGGTGTTTGGCCCCTCGTCGCCCTCGTAGGCCCGTTTGTGGTCCTGGACGGCCGGCGTGACGCGGACCTCGCCGTTGGCGACGAACGCCTGGACGGTGAACTCCTCGCCGACGAGACGCTCTTCGAGGACGATCCGGTCGTAGCCCGACTCGCGGATGTACTCCTTGGCTTCCGCTTTGGTGATCTGGTCGCCCGTGACACGGACGCCCTTCCCGCCAGTGAGGCCGGCGGGCTTGATCGCCAGGTCGCCCTCGTAGTCGTCGACGTACTCGCAGGCGGCCTCCATGTCGTCGAAGGTCGCGAAGTCCGGACAGCCCGGGATGTCGTTGTCACGCATGAACCGCCGCTGGAAGGCTTTGTCCGTCTCGATGCGGGCCTCGGCCTCCTGTGGGCCGAAGGCGTAGACGCCGGCGTCGTCAAGCGCGTCGGCGACGCCCGCGGCCAGCGGTGCCTCCGGACCGACGACGGCGAGCGTCGCGTCGACCTCGCGAGCGTAGGTCGTCACGGCCGTCGGGTTGGTCGTATCGAGCGTCTCGAACCCCTCGGCCAGCGCGGCGATTCCGGGGTTACGGTTGCCGGCACAGGCGTAGAGGTCGGCGTCGGACACCGCGAGCGCACGCGCGACGGCGTGTTCGCGGCCGCCGCCGCCCACGAGCAGCACAGTCTCTGTCATATCCGAAGCCGCGACGGGAACGGACGTAAGTATTGCTCTCTCGGTGCGCGCCGGTGGCTGCCCGGCGCGTCCCTTTTCCCCGCGGCACTCCGAGGGGGAGCCATGAGCGACACGCCCACGTCACGGAACCGTCTGGACGAGGCACAGAGTCCGTATCTCCGTCAGCACGCCGACAACCCCGTCAACTGGCAGCCATGGGACCAGCAGGCACTCGACGCCGCCCGCGAGCAGGAGAAACCGATCTTCCTCTCGATCGGCTACGCCGCCTGTCACTGGTGTCACGTCATGGAGGAGGAGAGCTTCCAGGACGAGGAGACGGCTGCCCTCCTCAACGAGAAGTTCGTCCCGATCAAAGTCGATCGGGAGGAACGGCCCGACATCGACAGCGTCTACATGAGCATCTGCCAGCAGGTGACCGGCGGGGGCGGGTGGCCGCTGTCGGCTTGGCTCACACCGGAGGGCAAGCCCTTCTACGTCGGGACCTACTTCCCGCCCGAGGAGAAGCGCGGCCAGCCCGGGTTCGGCGACCTGCTGGAGCGACTGGCCGAGTCGTGGGCGGACCCCGAGGACCGCGCGGAGATGGAGAACCGCGCCCAGCAGTGGACCGACGCCATCGAGAGCGATCTGGAGGCGACGCCGGCCGACCCCGAGGACCCCGCCGAGGACCTGATCCAGACTGCTGCGACCATCGCCCACCGCGGTGCCGACCGCCAGGACGGCGGCTGGGGCTCGGGCGGGCCGAAGTTCCCCCAGACTGGACGGCTCCACGCGCTCCTTCGCGCTCACGCCGACGGCGGGTCGCCCGGCGATTCGGGGACCGCCCCGTCACAGCGTGACGACAGCGACGGAGACGACGACAGCTACCTCGCCGTCGTCGAGGAGACGCTCGACGTGATGGCCGATCGGGGGCTGTACGACCACGTCGGTGGCGGCTTCCACCGCTACTCGACGGACCAGCAGTGGGCAGTCCCCCACTTCGAGAAGATGCTGTACGACAACGCCGAGATCCCGCGGGCCTTCCTCGCGGGCTACCAGGCCGTCGGCTCCGAACGGTACGCCAGCGTCGTCCGGGAGACGTTCGCGTTCGTCCAGCGGGAACTCCAGCACGACGACGGTGGCTTCTTCAGCACGCTGGACGCGGTGAGCCGGCCGCCGGGAACCGATGCCGGTGCCGCCACCGAGGAGGGAGCGTTCTACGTCTGGACGCCCGACCAGGTCCACGACGCCGTCGACGACGAGACCACCACGGAGCTGTTCTGTGAGTACTACGGCGTCACAGGCCGCGGCAACTTCGAGGGGGCGACCGTGCTGGGCGTTCGCAAACCGCTCCCGGTACTGGCCGAGGAGTTCGAGATGACCGAGGGCGAGGTCACCGAGCGCCTGGAGACGGCCCTCGACGAGACGTTCGCCGCCCGGCAGGACCGGCCCCGACCGGCCCGCGACGAGAAGATCCTCGCGGGGTGGAACGGGCTGATGATCCGCGCGCTGGCCGAGGGCGCGATGGTCCTCGACGACGCCTACGCCGACGTGGCGGCCGACGCGCTGTCGTTCGTCCGGGAACACCTCTGGGACGCCGCCGAAGGGCGACTCTCCCGGCGGTACAAGGACGGCGACGTAGCGATCGACGGCTATCTCGAAGACTACGCGTTCCTGGGCCGTGGCGCGCTGGCGCTGTTCGAGGCGACCGGCGAGGTCGACCACCTCGCGTTCGCGATGGAACTGGCCGAGGCGATCACCGAGGCGTTCCGGGACGACGGCGAGGAGACGCTGTATTTCACGCCGACCGGCGGCGAGGCGCTGGTCGCTCGACCGCAGGAACTCACCGACCAGTCGACGCCGTCTAGCACCGGCGTCGCCGTCGACCTCCTGCTCGCGCTCGATCACTTCCGGGCCGACGACCGCTTCGAAGGCGTCGCAGAGGGGGTCGTCCGGACCCACGCGAACCGGGTCTCCGCGAACCCGCTCCAGCACGCCTCGCTCACGCTGGCGACAGACACCTACGAGCAGGGGTCGCTCGAACTGACGCTCGTCTGTGACCCGACCGAACCGCCGACCGAGTGGGTCGAGACGCTCGCGGGGACGTACGTCCCGCGGCGACTCGTCGCCTGGCGCCCGGCCGACGAGGGGGCGTTCGACGCGTGGCTCGACGCGCTGGAACTGGCCGAGGCACCGCCGATCTGGGCCGGTCGTGACCGAGCAGACGGCGAGCCGACGGTCTACGCCTGCCGGAACTTCGCGTGTTCGCCGCCACGACACGACCTGGCGGCGGCGCTAGAGTGGGGCCAGGGCTGATCCCAAAGAAGCCGGCTACTCCAGCGCGGCCTCGATCTCGTCGGCCAGGTACACCAGGATCGGGACGGGTTCCTCCTCGACGAAGCGGGCGATCTCCTCGCCGTCGCGTTCGACGACGACGGTCGGGATGTATTCGATCTCGTAGGCATCGACGGCTTCGCCGGTCTTGGAGCCGTCCTCTTCCTTCTCGACGGGGTAGTGGTAGATCTGTGCGTCCGGAATCCCGGCCGCTTCGAGTGCCGCCCCGAAATCGGGGAGCTGAGCGCGACAGTCCTTACACCAGTCCCCGCCCCAGATCTTGAAGATCAGGTCGTCACGGTGGCGTTTCAGCACGTCGATCGAGTCGCTGTAGGCGTCCTCGACCCACACCGGGTTCGGCTCCATCGTCTCCAGTCGCTCCGAGTCGCTCATGGCACCCGGTAACGGACCCACCGGCTTGAAGTTCCCGGCTCACTCGCCGTCCTCGCCCGACAGCCGCTCGCGCAGGATCGACCGGTGACAGCGTTTGGACGGCCCTTCGAAACAGACCAGGACGAGCGATTCCTCGGCGGCGAGTCGCTCCCGGAGGTCGGTAAGCGCCGCCCGTGGTGCGTCCTCGGTGTCCAGATACGTCCGGTATCGCTCGGCGAACTCCGTCTCCTCCCAGGCGGCGTTGTGCGCGCCCTCGTCGCACATCCCGCCCCGTTTGAACTCCGCTGTGACCCGTTTCGTCTCCGCGAGCAGATCGGCGGGCGGTCCCAGGTCCGGGACGTTCTCGTCGACCGTAGCGTGGAACCAGCCTGTCGGTTCCCGGACGACGCCGACCAGCGTCTCGTCGCCGTCCAGGTCGGCGAGTCCGTGCTGGAGCGCGGCGACGTAGGTGTCGCCGACGGTCCCGGTCATACCCGGGGTGTCGCCCAGCCAGCGGAAAAGCCTGCCGCCACCGGCGACCCCCATCACGGTTTGGGGGCTCCAGTAGGGGTTTAGGCCCCCGTGGCGTACCCGGAGTCATGCACGACTCGATCCTCGACACCATCGGTTCTCCCCTGGTGTCGGTCGACGCGCCGGCGGGGGCGACGGTCGCCGCCAAAGTCGAATCGTTCAACCCCGGTGGCTCCGCCAAGGACCGGCCGGCGAAGTTCATGATCGAGCGGGCCGAACGCGACGGCGACCTCTCGACCGGGGACACGCTCGTCGAACCGACAAGCGGCAACACCGGCATCGGGATGGCGATGGTCGGCGCGGTCAAGGGGTACGACGTGGTGCTCGTGATGCCGTCCTCGAAGTCGCCCGAGCGCCGCCAGATCATGACGGCCTACGGCGCCGAGATCGAACTCGTCGATGGCGACATCTCGGCGGCCAAGGACAGGGCCGACGAGCTGACAGACCGGGACGGCTACGTCCAGTTGCGCCAGTTCGACAACCCCGCGAACCCACAGTCCCACTACGAGACGACCGGCGCCGAGATCGTCGAACAGGTCGGCGACCGGACCGTCGACGCTCTCGTGGCGGGTGTCGGCACGGGCGGGACGATCAGCGGCACCGGCCGGCGGCTCAGGGAGGCCTTTCCCAACATGGACGTAGTCGCCGTCGAGCCCGCGGACAACGCCGTCCTCTCGGGGCTGGAACCGGGGACCGGCGAGGACAGTTTCCAGGGCATGGGACCGGGCTTTGTCAGCCCCAACACCGATGTCGACCTCATCGACGAGGTGCTCACCGTCGAACTCGACGAGGCCGAAACCGAGTGCCGCCGCCTGGCTCGCGAGGAGGGAGTCCTCGTCGGGCAGTCCTCCGGCGCCTCGAACCTCGCCGCCCGCGAGTGGGCACAGCGGCTACTCGACGACGGCGTCGCGGACCCGCTGGTCGTCACGGTCTACTGGGACAGCGGCGAGCGGTACATGTCGACCGGGATGTTCGACTAATCCAGCGGCTCGGCGGTCGCCCTGTAGGACTCGTATTCGGCCCGCGCCCACTCGTTCATCGCCGCCGTCCCGTTCGTGACGACGCCCTTGATCCCCGACTCGGTGTAGACGACCAGCCCACTGACTGGACCGTCGGGCGTTCGCGCGGTCCAGACCGCGTAGGGGACCGACTCGTCGGTGACGTACAGCCCGAGGTCGTCCGCCGTCCGGAGCCGCTCGAACCCCTCGGCGTACTCCCGCCGGAGCGCGTCGACGACGGCCTCGGTCAGGACCAACTCGACGGTCGTCCCGGTCTCGACGAGTCCGGCCACAGTTTCGGTGTACTGCGGGATGACGGCCGGCCCCGTCCCACGGAACTCGGTCGCCCCGGCGACCAGTTCGGTGTTGTGGTCGACCGGTGCCTGCGGTGCCTCGGGCGTCGCTTCCAGCACTGTCGCACCGTCGAGGGCGGCCGGCGGAATCGTGGTGTCTGCTGGCAAGGGTTCCAGAACCGGCTGGGCGGTCTGGAGCGTCCGCGTCCGGGACACGAACTGGTCGTATGCCTCGCCGACGTGCCGGCCGGCGTACGTCGCTTGGTAGGCGCTTCCGTCGCGGCTGACGAGCCCTTCCTCGCGGAGTGACTCGATGGCTCTGTCGACGGTCGACCGGGCGACATCGGTCGCGTCGACGAGTTCCGGCTTCGTCCGTGGCTCCGTCAGCAGGTCGAGAAACTCCCGTCGCCTGGCGACGGTATCGACGAACGCAGGTGGGTCTCCCATCGGCAGTTTACTCTAAGTGATTGAATAAGAAGCCATCGTCTCATACGAGGACCGTGTCACTCTCGCCGGTCGTCGTCCGTTCGTCCCGCGGTTTTTCGCGGGGTGGGAGAACTACCGGACAGTCGATATAAGTAGGTTCGAACGCCTGGGCTTCTGATGGGTCCGTGGTAACTGCGGCCCCCGCGAGTGGTCACGTCCGTCCGGACATGCCTCTGACACTCGACCACTCGTCGAACGATTCTACGCACCGAACTCCTCGCCCGTGACACGGACGACAAGCGTCTCCTCGACCGCCCGGAGGTCGTACTCCGGGATGACCTCGCCCGTCCGCGTGACCAGCATGGGTTCGACGAGCCGTGGCGGGCGCTGCGTGTCGGGGTCGTCCGGGTCCGTCGCGTCCGACTGATCCTCGACGCCGTAGACCATCAGGAAGCGGTCGGTCTCGTCGGACGTGACGGCGTCGTCTCTGATCGCCGCCGCCAGATCGCGGGAGAGCCACTCGTTCTCGCTGATCGACGGTTCCTTGACGAGCGCGGCGTCGACGAACCGGACGAGATACCAGTTCAGGTCGTTCAGCAGCGCGACGGCGGCACCCAGACTCACCGTCTCGACCGCGACGGTGTTCTCGAACGGTTCGCGCAGGTCGTACGTCGCCAGCGCGTTCCTGGCCGTTTCGCGGGAGAGGAGTTCGTACCGGAGGTTCACCTCGTCGTCGCCGACGAGACAGACCTGTGTCATTGTCGGAGACAGACCGCCTGCCCCGATTTAGCTTTCGGTGGCGGGGCCGGCATCGATCACTTCGACATCGAACAGCGAGCGCCATCGGTACCGGCGTCCGCCCCAGACGAACGACTGGCGGGCCAGTGCGTAGACGAACAGCGGTGCCTGTGCGAGCGCGGCCGGATACGCCAGCAGGACCGTCCACCGCCGGATTCCGAAGGCCAGGTACACCGCCGCACAGAACAGCGTCGTCCCGATCAGCCCTAGAAGCGGTGCGAGCAGGCAGCCGACCGCGACGAGGGTCCCCAGTGCGGTCCCGACGACCAACTCGCGGCGCCCGTGGTACCACGCGATCTGGATGAAGCGGACGTGACGCTCCAGCGAGGCCCGGATCGAACCGCCGATACGTACCGTCCGTACCCGCCTGACCGCGTGGAACGAGCAGAACTCCGAGAGCAGTCCGTCGTCGCTGACCGACCGGCGGAGATCGGCCAGGAAGGCGGCCTCGTCGATGTCAGACCGGTCGAAGACGAGCGAACCGCCCCACGCCAGATCTGCCCCGTAGACGCCGCCGGTCCCGGCCAGCGCGTACAGCGGTTCCGCAAGGTACGAGAGCGGGTCGGTGCCCACGAACTGTGGGAGTTCGGTGGTGGGTCCGTGGGTCTCGTAGTCCGCCAGGAGTGTCCCGAGCCAGCCTTCGGGATGGTAGAAGTCGTCGTCCGTCCAGACGAGCCGGTCGTGTGCCGCAGCGTCCATCCCCACGGCGATGGCGTTTGCCTTCCCGGAACAACCTTCCGGGTCGCCGGCCGGGACAGCCCGGACCTGCTCGCCGTACTCGGCCGCCTGTGTCGCTGCCGGATCGTCGTCGTCGTCACAGACCACCAGCAACTCGTCGCCCGCGCGAAGCTGGCCGACGATCTCGGAGACCACGTCGGTCCGGCGGCAGGTCGGCAACAGGACGCTCGTCCGGGGCGGGGTTCCCATCTCTGTCCAGCCTAGCCGATCGGCACGCTTGAACGCTCCCGTTTCGTCCGGGAGTCAGAACGTCGCGGTCTCGCCCTCGATGACCTGCCGAGTGATGTCGGTCACGTCCGCGAGTTCCTCGTCGACGGCCGCGCGGACCTCGTCCTCGATGTCGCCGACCGCGACGCCGTCCTCGGTGACGAGCATCGCGTCGGCGACGTGGGGGTCGTCGATGGGCGACCCGATCTGGGAGAGCAGTCGGACCTGAAGCTGACGGATGCCGTCGACCTCGTCGACGACGGACTCGGCGATCGAGGTCGAGAGGAGGTTGTAGATCTTCCCGATGTGGTTGACCGGGTTCTTCCCCGAGGTGGCCTCCATGCTCATCGGGCGGTTCGGCGTGATGAGGCCGTTGGCGCGGTTGCCGCGGCCGACGGAGCCGTCGTCACCCTGCTCGGCGCTGGTCCCGGTCGTCGTCAGGTAGATGGACTCCTCGTCGTAGTCGTCGGCCGTGTTGACGTGGACCGAGACCTCCCGGTCGGTGTACTCCGTCGCGAGATCGGCGACGTACGCGCGGACGTTCGCGACCGCGTCCTTGTACGCCGAGAGGTCGGCGACGTGTTCGTCGACCATGGCGACCGCGACGGTCACGTCGATGTGGTCACCCTCGCGTTTGCCCATCACCTTCACGTCCTCGCCGACGACGGGGTTCTCGGCGGCGTACTCCCCGGTGAGGCGGCGTTCGGTGTTGTAGACGATCTGCTCGGTCTCTGAGAGGGGCGCGTGGCCGACGCCGTAACTCGTGTCGTTGGCCATCGGGACGGCGGCCTCCTCGCCGAAGACGGTCTGGAGATCGCCCGACCCCTCGCCCAGTTGCACGTCGACGATGATGTCCGAGCCGATATCGAGGTGGGGGAACTGCTCGTCGAGGTACTCACGGGCGGCCTCCAGGGCGAGGCGCTCCGCGGGGATCCGGGTCCCTTCGTAGGTCTTGGTCGCGCGGCCGACGATGAGCAGATAGATCGGTTCGAGCACTTCGCCGCCGCCGTAGGCGGGCGCGGCGGTGCCGGCGACGAGTTGCGTCTCGTCGGTGTTGTAGTGGAGGACTTTGCCGACGCGGTCGATGTACGCGGTCGCCAGCCGTCGGGAGACGCTCTCTGCGACGCCGTCACAGATAGAGTCCGGGTGACCGATCCCCTTCCGCTCGACGATCTCGACTTCCTGGTCCTCGACCGCCAGCCCGCTTTCGGGCTGGACGTGGATGTTCCGGTCGGTCATTATCGCGTAGTTCGCCGGGGTGGGTTCTATAACTTACGGGAAGTGACTGCCGTCGAAAAATAACTCTCAAGAATCTTCGAGCAGCATGCCGAGATACGACGTGCGACGCTGGTCCGCCGGATCGAGTCCCAGGTCCCGGAGCACGTCGTACGCGCCCTCGCGCGCGGCGTCGATGTCGGCTTCGGCCCCGACCTCGGTTTCGACCTCCACGTGCTCGCCGACGCCCTCGACGGCGTCGAGCGTGATCGTGTACCCGTCGTAGCTGTAGAATCGACGGTCCTTCCGGACGGTGGCGACCGGATCGAACCCGAGGTTCTGGAACACCGAGTCGGCGTCGTCCCCGTCGTCGACGCCCGTCTCGACTTCCGCTCTCGTCTTTGACTCCTCGTCGACCAGCGGCCCCTTGTAGGTCATCCGTGCCGTCGTCTCGTCCGCACGGGTCTCGCGGCGGACGCGCAGCGCCTCGTCGGTCTCGGCGAAGTCCCTGTGGGGCGCGTCGTAGTAGGTGTCTTCCTGGACGACCGTGCCGGTCAGTTCCGCCCCGAGGTCGGCGAGTCGGTCCGCGACCGTCGCCAGGTGGGCCGGGACCTTCACTTCCACTTCGTACATGTGGTCGGGGACGGCGGAGACGGTGAAAAAGCGCCTGTTTCGACCGCGGGGTTTACTGTCTCCCGGGCCACGTGAGGGTGTATGGACGGTCAGTACGAACCCGTAGAGTCCCCCGACGAGACGACCGTCTTCCCGTATCACGACCTCACGCCGCCGACACCAGCCGATGTCGAGGCCGCCAGGGAAGTCGTCGACGAGTACCTCCCGACGACACCGCTCGTCCGGAGCGAACCCCTCTCGGCGGCGCTCGACGCGGACGTGTATCTCAAACGCGAGGACACGCTCCCGACCGGGGCGTTCAAAGTCCGCGGCGGGGTCAACCTCGTCGCGACGTTGCCCGAGGAGTTCCGCGAGCGTGGCCTCGTCGCCGCGAGTTCCGGCAACCACGGCCAGTCGGTCGCCTGGGCCGGCCGCGAGTTCGACGTACCCGTCACGATCGGCGTCCCCGAGGCGGCGAACGACGACAAGGTCCGGGAGATGCGACGCCTCGGCGCGGAGGTGATCCGCCACGGCACCGACTACGACGACGCCCGTGAGTACATCGAGGAGCTGGCGGTCGAACGCCAGGCCCGCTACGTCCACTCCGGCAACGAGCCGAAACTGCTCGCCGGCGTCGGGACGGCTGGCCTGGAGATCCTCGACGCCCTCGACGACATCGACTACCTGTTCAGCCCGATCGGGGGCGGTTCCTCCGCCGCCGGCTACTGTCTCACGGTCGGGACACAGACCGACGCGGAGATCGTCGGCGCGCAGTCGGAGGCCGCGCCCGCGATGTACCGGGCCTGGAGCGAGGACACGCTGGCCGCCCACGACCGTATGGAGACGATGGCCGAGGGCGTCGCGACGCGCGTCCCGTTCGCGCTGACGATGGACGTGCTACGCGACGATCTCGACGATTTCCGGCTCGTCTCCGAGGACGCGATCAGGAACGGTGTCGCCCGCGTGTTCTGTGAGGACCGCATCGTTCTGGAGGGCGCCTGCGCTACCGCCGTCGCGGCCGCGTTCCAGATGCGCGAGGAAATCGCCGGGAAGACGGTCGTGATCCCCGTCTCGGGCCGGAACATCGAGCAATCGAAGCTCGAACGCATCCTCGCCGAGAGCGACCACGCCGACTGACCGACGGGAAACGTTGTTCTTAAGAGTGCCACGACAGTCGAACACGGTATGAGCAACGAGTCCGAGGCCGACGCCGACGACGTGGAGGAAGGAGCGGACGAACCAACCGAGGCAGGCCTGCAGGATGGCGACGTGATCAAACTCGCCTACACCGCGCGCACCGTCGAGGACGGATCGCTCGTCGACACGACCGACGAGGAAGTCGCCGAGGACGAGGGCGTCGACACAGACCAGCAGGAGTTCGGCCCCCGGACGATCGTCCTGGGCGAGGGCCACATCTTCCCCGATGTCGAGGACGACATCATCGGGAAGGAGGTCGGCGACGAGGGCACCGTCACGATCGCCGCCGCCGACGCCTTCGGCGAGTACGACGAGGACGAGGTCCGCACCATCTCGAAGGACAAGATCCCGGAGGACGACCGTTACCCCGGCGCGCACGTCCAGATCGAGAACCAGCAGGGTCACATCGAGACGATCATCGGCGGGCGCGCTCGCGTCGACTTCAACCACCCGCTGGCCGGCGAGGACGTGGAGTACGACTACGAGATCGCCGCCGAGGTCACCGACCGTGAGGAGAAGGCCCAGGGCATCATCCAGATGATGCTCGACATGGAGCTGGACCTCTGGTTCGAGACCGACACCGTCGAGGAAGAACAGCTCGTCGAGAGCGACGACGAGGACGACGAGGAGAGCGAACCCGAGTACGAGACCGTCGAGGTCGAGAAGGACACGCTCTACATCGAGGCGACACCGCAGCTGACGATGAACCAGCAGTGGATGATGGGCAAACAGCAGATCGCCCAGCAGCTCACGCAGCTGCTCGGCGTCGACCGCATCATCGTCCAGGAGGAGATCGGTGGCGGCGGTATGGGGATGCCCGGCATGATGGGCGGTATGGGCGGCGGCCCCGGCGGCGCGGACCTCGAAGAAGCGCTCGAAGACGCGGATGTCGACGCCGAAGAGATCGCCGAAGAGATCGAAGGCGCCGAGGAGTAACGCCGACCGCGCTTCTCCGCTTTCGGACCGACGAGCGACGCGTGTCGTGCTCGCCAGAGACCATGTGGCCGGGAGTCGCCTCCGTGCGACGACCTGGGGAAGGGCAGGGTTGTCTGAGAGCATCCGGCGGCGGAGCCGCCGGTTCTCCGGACGCGAGGCTCCGCCGAGCGTCCGGCGTTTTTTGGCTTCTAAAGTTTTTGCGCGAGTGGTTCGCGTCAGCGAACCCGAGCGGAAAAAGTTTAGGCGATATCCCGGCTCGTGTCGATGCTGACCTCCTCGACGAGGTCGAGTTTGATCACGTCGTTGGGGGCGCGGCCGCCCCGGAACTTCGGGATCGCCAGCCGGTTGGCGATCTCGTCGCCCTCGATCTGGGTGTTGAGCTGGAAGACCACGTCGGCGAAGTGTTCGGTGGTGTCACGCAGCGGCGGCACGTCCCGGCCGTTGAGACAGTGCAAGATGCCCAGGCTGTTCGTGTTGACGATGTGGTTCTGCAGGTCGTTCATGAACGCCCGAAACCGGGAGTGTGGTTCCTGGGATTCGAGGACATCCAGCGGATCGACGATCAGGTTCGAGGTCTCGGGCAGCGCGGAGACGAGCTTGCCCGCGTTGTCCAGCGGGGCCTCGCCGGAGATGTGTCGGACCGTCGGGTCGCCAGTGTTTGCGGGGGTCTGTTCGATGCTGGCGACGACCGACTCGGCGGTCCGATCGAGCGAGAGCCACAGCGTCCCTCGGGTGGCGGTGAGTTCGTAGAGGAACAGCTCCGCTTGGCTCGCCGGATGGGCGGACAGCGTGACGATACTCCCGGCAGGAATCCCTCCGTCGAGTTTCCTGTCGAGAACGTCGATGCCCGTCCGTAGCCGGTTCACCATACCAGCGGAAGCTACAGAACCCACAGGATTAAATATTCCGCTTAGCCAGGCGTGTCGCGACCGCTGCGTACCGAACGGCGACAGCCCTGGCTTCGAGTGGAGGTTCTGATACCTCGGGGACGTGGACCACGTCGCGACAGCCAAGCAGCGCGCCTGGCTGGGTTGATCCGTCGCTGCGCGTGAGGACGGCAAAGGACGGCGGGGCGTCGAGTTCACGGGCCATCGCCGCCGTCTTCGCCGCGTCCCGGAGACTCTGTTCGGTCGGCGTCGCGACGACGATACTCGCGTCGGCGTGGCGGAGCGGGACGGCAGCGTCGGGGCCCGCGCCGGCGGGACAGTCGACGAGGACGGGGCGCCGGCGCCCGCGGAGGCGGGCCAGGGCGCTCGAAAGCGTCGATCTGTCGGCGGTGCCACACGGCACCGCGTCGATCCGTGGAAACCGACTCGGTCGGCGGGCAAGTCGCGACAGCGCTGCCCGACCGAGACAGCCGAGGCCGGGCGTGCGGTCGATCCCGACGCGGTGGTGGATATCGGGCATCTGCCTGTCCGCGTCGACGACGAGCGGCCGACTCCCGCGGGCGCCCAGTTCGCTGGCGATGCCCAGCGCCGTCGTCGTCTTCCCACAGCCGCCTTTCCCGCCTGCGATTGCGAGCATACAGGGGTTCCCGCCGGGATCCGATTTCAACCTTCGCCGTGTCGGGAGATTCAAGAGCGTCGGGGGCGCCCTTCCGAGTACGATGCGGCACGATCACATCATCAGCGCCAAACAGCTCTCACGGGCCGATATCGAGGAGGTGCTCGATCACGCCGCTACGATCGCGGCGGACCCGACAGCCTTCGCCGACCGGCACAGCGACACGCTGCTCGGGCTCCTCTTTTTCGAGCCGAGTACGCGGACGAAGATGAGCTTCGCGACGGCGATGAAGCGCCTCGGCGGGGATATCGTCGACATGGGATCGGTCGAATCCTCCAGCGTGAAGAAAGGGGAGTCGCTGGCTGATACGGTCCGGGTCGTCGAGGGCTACGCCGACGCGCTCGTCCTCCGGCATCCGATGGAGGGCTCCGCGAAGATGGCCAGCGAGTTCGTCGACGTGCCACTCGTCAACGCCGGCGACGGCGCCGGTCAGCACCCGACACAGACGCTCCTCGATCTGTACACGATCCGGGAGAACGCCGGGTTCGACGACCTCACCATCGGGATCATGGGCGATCTGAAGTACGGACGCACGGTCCACTCGCTGGCCCACGCGCTGACGACGGTCGACGCCCACCAGCACTTCATCAGCCCCGAATCACTGCAACTGCCCCGGTCGGTCCGGTACGACCTCCACGAGCAGGGCGCAGACGTTCGGGAACATACTGACCTCGACGAGATCCTGCCGGCGCTGGATGTCCTCTACGTGACTCGCATCCAGCGCGAGCGGTTCCCCGACGAGAGCGAGTATCGCGAGGTCGCCGGCCAGTACCAGATCGACACCGGGACGCTCGACGCGGCCAAAGACGACCTCACGGTGATGCATCCGCTGCCACGCGTCGACGAGATCGCCCACGAAGTCGATCGGACCGACCACGCGAAGTACTTCGAGCAGGCCCACAACGGTGTCCCGGTACGGATGGCACTGCTCGATCTGATACTCGGAGGTGAGCCACGATGACCGACGACCAGCAACTCCGTGTCTCGAAGATCAAGAACGGCACCGTCATCGATCACATCGCGGGCGGCCAGGCGCTGAACGTCCTCGCGATCTTGGGCATCGACGGGGGCAGCGGCGACGCGCTCTCGGTGGCGATGAACGTCCCCTCGGACCGACTGGGGAAGAAAGACATCGTGAAAATCGAGGGTCGGGAGCTGTCTCAGGCCGAGGTCGACGTGCTCTCGCTGATCGCGCCGGCGGCATCCATCAACATCGTCCGGGAGTACGACGTGGTCGAGAAACACCGCGTCGAGCGACCGGAGGTCGTCGAGGGCGTCCTGGAGTGTCCGAACCACAACTGCATCTCGACGAAGGACGAGCCCGTCGAGTCCCGGTTCGCCGTCACCGACGACGGCGTCCGCTGTGAGTACTGCGAGACGATCATCCGGGACGACCTGCCGGCGCACATCCTCGTCGAGTGAGCTAGCCCAGGTCGATCTGGTTTCTGAGCCCGTCCCAGGACCCGGTTTCGGCGGCCCGTTCGACGTTCTCGGCGACGATATCGGCCAACCGGTCGTAGTACGACGGTGTGTGCCCGGCGTTGTGTGGCGTTATCAGGACGTTCTCGAAGGTCCACAGCGGATGGTCCTCCGGGAGCGGTTCCGGGTCGGTCACGTCTAGGACGGCGCCGCCGACGTGGTTCCGACGGAGCGCACCGACCAGCGCGTCGGTATCGATCACCGGACCGCGGGCGACGTTGACTAAGACCACGTCGGTGTGGAGCGTCCGCAACACGTCGGCGTCGATCAGTCCGCGGGTCCGCTCGGTCAGTGGACAGGCAAGTGCGACGTAGCGGGCCTCCGCGAGGGCGGTGTGGAGGTCGTCGTAACCGTACACCTCGTCGGCCGGCCCGCCGTTCTCCGGGCTGTGCCTGACGCCGACCGTCTCGACGCCGAACCCGTCAAGCCGGTCGAGCAACGCCGTCCCGATCGCGCCCATACCGACGACACAGACCCGGCTGTCGGCGAAATCGTCGGCCTGGAACGACTGCCAGACTCGCTCGCGTTGCTGTCGCCGCGCGGTCAGGAACCCGCGGGCCATCGAGAGCCACGCGCCGAGGACGTACTCGGCGATGTTCGGCCCGTGGACGCCGGAAGCGGTCGTGAGTGCGATCCCGCGATCGCGTAGTTCCGACAGCGGGAGATGGTCGTAGCCGGCGTAGGTGCTGGCGAACAGTTCGGCCGCCTCCGCGTGTTCGAACAGGTCCGGGGTGAAGGAACTCCCGGTTACGACCGTCGCGTCCGTCACGAGGTCCCGTTCTTCAGCGGGTGTCCTCGCTAACTTCACCGTCGCGTCCGGGAGCCGTTCCCGGAGTGACTGGGCGTACCGGTCGGCGACCATCCCGTGGATCTTGTGGCGCAACACCAGAATCTCCGTCATCGGCGCTCACCCTGAAGGGACATACCGTGGCTGCAAACGGCTCCGTCAAAACGCTATCGGCATCCATCCTCGACGGGATCAATTCGGCTGTTTCAGCCCTGTTGTCGGCCTATTTCGCGGTATTAAACGGTCGTGAACGATCTCAACAGTGGGGGGAGTATATTTACGTACCAGCTATGTACCGAATACAGATGAGCGACACAGTGGGGCGTGTCATGGTCGCCGACGACGATCCGGATCTCCGTGAGTGCTACCGGCTCTGGCTCGGGGAGTCGTACGACGTGGTCGCCGTGGCCGACGGCGACGCGGTGCTGGAACGGCTCGACGACACGGTAGACGTGCTCCTGCTGGACCGGGAGATGCCGGAAACGAGCGGTAAGACGGTGGCCGCCGAGCTCGCGGCCGGGCCGTACGACCCGGGGGTCCTGATGATCAGCGGCGTCGAGCCGACGGTCGACCTGCTCGATATCCCGGTCGACGAGTACCTCACGAAACCCGTCGGGCGCGACGCGGTACTGCGGTCGATCGAACGTGTCGGCGTCGTCGCACAGGCCCCGTCGGAGGTGCGGGAGCTGTTCGCGCTGGCCTCGCGGGCTGGGACGCTCGATGCCACCGTCGAGCAGGGTCGGCTCGACGAGTGCGAGGAGTACGCGCGGCTCCTCTCCCGACTACGGGCACAGCGCTCGGCCATCGACGACGCGCTCGATCGGACGACCAGTACCGAGGGCTGGCGGACGGCCGTGGAGGCTGCCCTGGAGCGATCGGACGTGGATGTCGCCGTGCCCTCCGTCGGCGCGAGGCAGTAGGTTTTAGCCGTCCGGGTGGCACCGTAGTCCGTATGGAACACGTAGATGTCGCTATCGTCGGGGGTGGGCCTGCCGGCTCCTCGGCGGCAGCGGCCGCCGCCGACCACGGCGCGGACGCGGTGGTCCTGGAGAAGGGGGTTCCCAGGGCCGACCGCGACCGGACGGGGCCGGACTCGACGGACGCGGCGGGGCTGTTGGACTACTGGATCGACCTCATGGACTTCGCCCCCGACGAACTCCCCGACCACGTCGTGCTCAGCGAACTCGACGGGGCGAAGTTCTACGGCCCGAACAACGAACTCGTGATGACGGAGACGGGGATCGACGCGAGCTACGACGGTTTCGGCCTCACGTTCCACCGTGCCCGGTTCGACGACTGGCTCCGCGAGCGGGCCACTGCGGCCGGCGCCGACTACCGCGTCGGCGTCAGCGTCCGCGAGGTCGAGACCGACCTCGGCGGGCGTCCCCGACACACCGTCCGGCTGGCCGACGGCGACGACCTGACCGCCGACTACGTCGTCCTCGCGGACGGCCCACAGCGGACGGTCACGGGCGGCACGCTCGATCAGTTCCTTCCGCCCGACCAGCGGCTGAGCGACGTGCTCCCGTCGACGAAAGCGAACCACATCGCGTACCAGGAACACCGCCGGATGCCCGAGGAGCTGTTCGACCCCGACCACATCGAGTTCTGGTGGGGGATCATGCCCGGCCACACCGCCTACCCCTGGATCTTCCCGAACGACCCGCCGGTCGCTCGGATCGGACTGACCATGCCGATCGGGCTCGACATCGCGGACTACGACGTGGCCGAGTGGGACCTCCTCGACGAGAGCGACGAGGGCATCCCCCGGGGCAACGAGTACGTCCGCCGACTGCTCCGCCGGCAGTTCCCCAGCTACGATATCGAGGACTTCCCGCTGGTCGAGGATCGGGGCAAGTCCGGCGGCACCGAGACCTATCCCATCTCATCGACGCGGCCGATCGAGTCGCCGGTCGGCGCCGGGATCGCCGTCACCGGCGGCGCGATGGGCGGGACCTCGGCCTTCCACGAGGGCGGGGACCACGTCGCCGTCCGGACCGGCAAGATCGCCGGTCGACTCGCCGCACAGGACAGCCTCGAACGGTACAACGACGAGTGGGAGGCCGCGCTGGGCGAGGAGGTGCGCCGGAACGTCACCTTCGCCGATCTCGTGCGTGACTGGGGACCAGGCGACTGGGACCGCGCGTTCGGGACGGCGAGCGCGCTGCAGGACGTTCGGGGGATCAAGGCCGACGCCGCCCTCCGCGGGGGACTCCACGGCGTCGAACTGGTCGCCCGCTACAAGTGGGGGAAGTTCGGCTACCGGGGCAACCGCTACGTCCAGTTACGCGAGGACGACTACGCGATCTGAGGGCGAACGCTTAGGTACGCCTGCCCGCTAGGGAGAGTGCGCGCCTTCAATCCCCGTCGGAGGCCCGTCTTCGGGACGATGAAGGTCCGGAGAACCCGGGCGCGCGACATTGCGGTCCGCCGACACCGTCGGCACACCGAGGCGTTCACAGCGTCTCCCGCGCTCGCGGCTACCGCCGCTCGCGCACCCGGTCGTCTGAACGACGACCCGCCCGGCACGAGGGTTTGCCAGCCGACCTGGCACACGGCCCAGGATGACGCTGGACGTTAGTGTTCCGGGCGACATTTCACGGACACTACCCAGAACCGGACGGAACGAGTTGTTCGACGAGCGTATCGATCCGCCGAATCTCGTCGTCGTTGATCTCGTGACCCAGCCCCTCGTAGCGGCTGCTGTCGACGCGACCACCCAGCCGTTCGAACACGCGAACGGTCCGCCGAACCTGTTCCGGTGTGACGGCCGGGTCGTCGGCGCCGTAGCCGAGAAACACCGGTGTTCCCTCGATCGAGCCTTCCGACCCACGTGTCGTCTCCTCTCCGGGCAGACTCCCGGACAAAACGACGAGTCCGCCGTACCGACGGGGGGTTCGGACGACGAACTCGCTCGCGAGACAGCCGCCCTGTGAGAACCCCAGGAGGAGCGTCCGGTCGGCGGGGACACCGGCGCTCGCGGCCGTCGCTATCGCGGTCGACACGTGCTCGACTGCGGAGGACAGCCACGGCTCGTTCTCCTCGACCGGTGCCGTGGCCGAGCGAGGATACCACGAACTGTGGGCTGCCTCCGGGGCGAGATACATCACGCCGTGGTGGAGAAACTCGTCGATGAGCGTGAGCATGCTCCGTGCGTTCGACCCGCGGCCGTGGAGCAGTATCACGGCCGCCTGGGCCGCTTGGGGTGGTGCGCCGGCCGTCGATATCGGTCGGTCGCCGTGTGGGTCCGCCGGGGTACTGTCTGATCGCGGCTCCCGTGTCATCGAGTCGTCCCCGAAGGGGGCCCGAGTTCGAGCGGCGGGAGCTGGCTCTCGATCATCTCGCGGTCCTCCTGCAGCCACGGCGGGAGAAACAGCGATCGATCGCCGGCGTCGGCGTCGTCGCTCGCCCCGGATTCCGAGGTGTCGGTCGCGAGTTCGAACAGGATACCGCCGGAATCACGGACGTACAGCGAGTGAAAGAAGTGGCGGTCTTTCACCCGTGACACGTCGTAGCCCCGCTCCCGGAAGAGGCTGTGCCACTCGTACAGTTGTTCCTCGTCGGGGACGCGGACCGCGACGTGGTGGAACGATCCGGCGCCTTCCCGGGCGAACTCGGCGTCCTGGTCGAGCAGGTCGACGACGGTCGCACGGGTCCCATCGGTCTCGTAGCGGACGCGGTCGCCCGCCTGCGTGACCAGTTCGAACCCCAGCGTCTCCAGGACGCTCGCCGTCACGTACACGTCGGTCGAGCGCAGCGTCACGCCGTGGATGCCACGGATCGCGTGTCGCGTCGGGACCGGTCCGTCCGCCCACGGGGATACGTCTGATTCGCCGGTGACGAGTTCGAGTCGCGTCCCGTCGGGGTCGCTAAAGCGGAGCGCCCGTCCGTCGAAGCGGTCGACCGGTCCCTGGACTGTGACGCCGTGGTCCGCGAGTCGGTCCCGCCAGTACGACACCGACTCCGGCGGGATCACCATGGCGGTGGCACTGATCTCCGGTTTTCCGGGACGGCCGTCGTCTTCGGCCGGATACGGGAAGAACGTCAACACCGTCCCGGGCGTACCCGTCCGGTCACCGTAGAAGAGGTGCCGTGTGAACTTGTCGTTGAAGTTCACGGTCTGCCTGACGAGGGACAGCCCGAGAACGTCTCTGTAGAAGTCGACGTTCGCCTGCCCGTCGCGGACGATTCCCGTGACGTGGTGGATCCCTGGTGTGTCCGAGAGCATGTGTGTCGGTCGTGTCCGCCATCGTGACGACGAGAACCGGGGGCACAGCGGTTGCACGAACGCACTCCCCCCGGCTCGGGCTCGTGTTGCGATGGGGGCCCAATCGGCATAAACTCCCGGTGGAAGTGTCCCTATCCGCGAACGGATAGCCGCTCGACGGACTGCTGGAGGTGCGAGACGCTGGCACGCCAGAGCGCGAACCCGGAGCGGACCTGGTCTCGGCCGCGGTCCCACGTGTCCGCGGGCGTCTCCGTCGCACGCCGGGCGACGAGCGCGAAACAGCTGGGGCACCGCTTGTGCTGCTGGTCCGAGAGCGTATACTCCAGCCACCCCATCGGGGCGGGACTCTCGTATCCACAGTCGGGACAGAACAGCGTCGACTTCTGTCGCGGTGCGTCTGGCTGGCTCATACTCGGTGCCAACAGGTACCCGTGTAAAGCCCTTCTGGCTCGTCCGACTAGTCACTGTTCGACCATTAATATCGATTAATTCACCTGATGTTTCCGTGACTGACACACGAGCTACGATAGTAGGACGACCGCGGTCGCGGCCGTACCGGCGGCGACAACCGCCACGCTCCACAGCGCGACCCGACCGACGAACTGGCGGTCCCGTGTCGTCAGCGTCAACCCCGCTTTGACGACGATGCTCGTGACCGTCGCCAACAGGACGCCGACCGTCGCCGTCGTCTGGTCCAGTGTCCCGGCCCGGTAGAGGAGGACCGCAGATGTCGTCGCAGAGGCACTGGAGACCAGTCCCGAGAGCGCCGCAGTCACGTAGAAGCCGACCGCGCCGAACTCGGCGTTCCCGACAGCACCGGCGAGGACGACGACGAGAAACGCGGCCCCGAAGCCGAGGGCGTACCGGAGCGAGAACGGCGTCTGTAACTCGACTTCGAACTCCTCGCTCCAGTCGGCGGTGGCCGCCGCGATGGCGACACACGCGAGGACGACGACCAGGACTGGGACGACGACGCCGACGAGCAGGTCCGGAACCGTGAACGCGATGACGATAGCCAGGTTTCGAACCGCCATCGCGGCGTCGGCCAGCAGGATCGCGGCGATCCCGTAGCTGCTGGTCGACGGGCGCTGTTTGACGTGGTCGACGACCGTTCCGACGACGGCCGTCGAGGAGGCCAGCCCGCCGAAGAACCCGGTGATCGCGATCCCGCGACCGCCGTACAGGGTGACGATGGTGTAGTTGACCATCCCGATGCCGGCGACGAACACGACCATCAGCCAGACGATCCGCGGCTCGAAGCCGAGGCTGAACCCGGCCAGACGGATCGTCGCCTCGGTCGGCAGGAGGGGGTAGACGACGAACGCGAGGATGGCGAACTCGGTCGCCGACCGGAGTTCCTCACGGGAGAGCCCCCAGGCGAAGGTGTGGAGCTCTCGCTTGAGCACCAGCAACAGCGTCGAGATGACCGCCACCGCGACGCCTTCGAGGAGGAACCCGCCGGCGACCAGGCCGCCGACGCCGTAGGCGACCAACAGCGAGGCCGAAGTCGTCAGGGAGAGCCCCCGGTCGGTGAGGAGGCCTTTCGTGGCGATGAGGACTCCCTGCACGACGACGAACACGCCACCGACGGCGAGCAGCAGATCGCTCTCCAGATAGACGAACACCGCGCCGAGCAGGCTCGCGAGCGAGAACGTCCGGATTCCGGCCGGTTTCTCCGACCACTCCCGTTCTAGCCCCAGGAACATCCCCAGCGCGGTCGCCACCGCCAACTGGACGACCGTGTCGTCGAACGGCGCAGCGGCCAACACCCCGCCCGCTCCTGTCATCCGTTCAGTGTTTTTCGGAGGCCCCTATAGTTCATGTGGCAGTTCGGCGGTCTGCGGTGGTATCCGCCTCAGTCTCAACATTGGTACTGGGGCCAGGGAGTTCATATCGCCGGCCGTGATATCGTGTCTCATGTCGAGAGGCTTCTCCGTCGTGGCAGTCGTTTGCCTGGCCGTGCTCGTGGCCGTCACACCGGCACAGGCAACCGGTTTAGAGGCGGCGGACCCGCAGGATACGAACGACCGGAAACCCGGCGCTGCGGTGGCAGCGGCCACGGAACCGGGGACCGAAGCGACGACCCAGGCCACAGAGCGTGTCCGTGTCGTGGTCGAGTTCACCAGCGACGCCGCACGGGCCGAGGCGTCGCTTCGTGAGACACATCCCCGGATCGACGTGCAGGGCGGGACCGAGGTCCAGTTCATGCCGGTCCTGTACGCGAACGTTCCCCGCTCGGTGCTGCCCGAACTGCGGGCGCGCCCGGATGTCGAGTCCGTCGTCGTCGATACCGTGGTCACGACCCCCGAGCCCGTCACCGCCGCGAGTACGGCCGGCGATCCCACCGGAGGGACTCGGAGCCAGTCGACGCCGTGGGGGATCGACCGCGTCGGCGCGCCCGACGCCCAGCAGCAAGTCGACGACAGCGCCGTCTCGGCGGTCGACGTGGCCGTCCTCGACACCGGAATCGACTACCAGCATCCCGACCTCGACGACAACGTGGTCTGGGGGGCGAACTTCTCCGAGGGGGCGAGCGACCGGACGCTCGCGAGCGCGGACGACAACGACGGTCACGGGACCCACGCGGCCGGCATCGTGGCCGCCGAGGACAACAACCGGGGCGTCGTCGGCGTCGCGCCCACCGCCGACCTCTACGCGATCAAGGTGTTGAACTCGACCGGCGTGGGCTACTACAGTTGGTGGGTCAGCGGGATCGACGCGGCGCTGAAAGGCCCCGACGGGACGATGGGGACCGACGACGACGCCGATGTCCTCTCGATGAGTCTCGGCGGCGCCAGCGACGCCAGCAACCTCCGGAACGCGATCGCGGACGCCAGCGACCGGGCGGTTATCGTCGCCTCCGCCGGCAACAGCGGCGACGGGGACCCCGCGACCAACGAAGTGGGGTATCCGGCGAAATACAGCGGCGCGATCGCCGTCGCGGCGACGGACCGCAACGACCAGACCACCACGTTCAGCGCCGAAGGGAGCGAGATCGAACTCGCCGCGCCCGGATCGGGACAGGACACCACCGGTATCGGCGGTGGGACCGTTTACTTCGGCGGAACGTCCGCAGCGGCGCCCCACGTGGCGGGCGCCGCGGCGCTGGTCATCGCCCAGGATCTCGAAGACGGTTCGAGGGACCTCTCGGAGTCGGCCGTCCGGCAGCGATTGCAGGACACGGCCCTCGATATCGAGGCGTCGGGACGGGACAACGAAGCCGGCTACGGACTCGTGCAGGCCGACCGAGCGCTGTCGGTCGGTAACTCCCCGCCGACGGCGGACGCCGGGTCGGACATCTCGGTGACCGGCGGGTCGTCGGTGACGCTGGACGCGACGGGCTCGACCGACCCCGACGGTGAGAGCCTCATCTACAGCTGGAGTCAGACCGGCGGGACAGCGGTTTCACTCGGCAGTCCGAACACGGCGACGCCGACGTTCACGGCCCCGAGTGTCAACAGCCAGACCACGCTGACGTTCGAAGTGACGGTTACGGACGGTAACGGCGGCTGGGGGACGGATACGGTGGCTGTCACGGTATCGCCGTCGAATTCCGTGCCGACCGCGGACGCCGGGTCGGATGTGTCGGTAAACGGCGGCGCACCGGTAACGCTGGACGCGACGGGCTCGACCGATCCGGACGGGGACGTGCTGTCGTACTTCTGGACACAGACCGGCGGCACAGCAGTTTCGCTGGGCAGTTCGAACACGGCGACACCGACGTTTACCGCCCCCGGAGTCAACAGTCAGACGACGTTGACGTTCGAGGTGTCGGTGACCGACCCGAGCGGGGCGTCGGATACCGATACGGTCGCCGTGACCGTCTCGCCGTCCAACAACGCGCCGACGGCGGACGCCGGGTCGGACATCTCGGTGACCGGCGGGTCGTCGGTGACGCTGGACGCGACGGGCTCGACAGATCCCGACGGTGAGAGCCTCATCTACAGCTGGAGTCAGACCGGCGGGACAGCGGTTTCACTCGGCAGTCCGAACACGGCGACGCCGACGTTTACAGCTCCGAGTGTCAACAGCCAGACCACGCTGACGTTCGAACTGACCGTCACAGACGCCAACGGTGGCTGGGGAACGGATACCGTGGCCGTGACCGTCTCGCCGTCGAACACCGCGCCGACTGCTGACGCCGGGTCGAACATGTCAGTGACTGTCGGATCGTCGGTGACGCTCGATGGCTCTCAGTCGACCGATCCGGACGGGGACGCGCTGTCTTACACCTGGAGTCAGACCGGCGGGACAGCGGTGGTGCTGACGGGACCGACGACCGCACAGCCGACGTTCACGGCCCCGAGTGTCAGCAGTCCGACGACGCTCGACTTCGAACTCGTGGTTCGGGACGCCTCGGCGTCGAGCACCGATACGGTGGCCGTCACGGTCCAGCCGTCACAGTCCGCGAGCAGCCGGTTCGATATCGATAGCGACGGGACGGTCGACAGAGGCGACGTGCTGGACGTGATCGCCGCGTACAACACCGGATCGACCGTCGGCGGGAGCCCGGTCGACGGGGACGACGTGATGCGGGCGATCGTGGAACTGAACACCTGACGGCCCGGCCCTGACTCGAACACACGATCGACTGTGGCGACGACCGCGGCCACGGTGTCCAACGCTCTTGTACTCCCGCGGTGTACTGGCGGTATGATCCGCGACCGGGAACGCGCCACGGAGGACCCTGCGGTCACCGTCGCGCTCGACTGTATCGAGGCCGGAATCGAGCGCGCTCGGCCCGAAACCGTCGTCCCCGCCGTCGTCGCCCGCGACGGGCAGACGATCACGGTCGCCGGCGAGCAGTTCGACCGACGGGCGTACGACGAACTCGTCGTCCTGGGCGGGGGCAACGCCGCCGGTCACGTCGCGGCAGCGCTCGAACGGGAGCTCGGCGCGGCGCTTGACGGCGGTGTCGTCGTGACGGATTCGCCGGTCGATCTCGACCGGGTTCGCGTGCTGCCCGCGGACCACCCGCTGCCCAGCGAACGCGGCGTCGAGTCGACACGGGAACTGCTGGCGGCGGCCGACGACTGCGGCGAGCGGACGCTCGTCATCGCGGTGGTGACCGGGGGCGGCAGCGCCTGTCTGGCCGCGCCCGACGGCGTCTCCCTGGCCGACCTTCGGTCGACGACGAGGACGCTGCTGGACGGTGGTGTCCCGATCGAGTCGGTCAACGCCGTCCGCAAGCATCTCTCGGCGGTCAAGGGCGGACAGTTGGCGCGTCGGCTCGCACCCGCCCGCGTCTGTGGACTGGTCCTGAGCGATGTCGTCGGCGACGATCTGTCCGTGATCGCCAGCGGGCCGCTGACGCCCGATCCGTCGACGTTCCGGGACGCGCTGGACGTGGTCGACGGAGTCGACGGCGCGGTTCCCGACAGTGTTCGCCGGCGGCTCACACGCGGTGTCGAGGGGGCCGTGCCCGAGACGCCCGATGCCGGCGATCCCGTGTTCGATCAGGTCACGACACACGTCGTCGCCAACAACATGACGGCCCTCCGGGCGGCGAGCGAGCGGGCGGCCGAGGCCGGCTACGAACCGCTGATCCTCTCCTCGCGGGTCCGGGGCGAGGCACGAACCGCCGCCGGCACGCACGCGGCGATCGCTGCGGAGATTCGCGCGACCGGGACGCCGGTCGAACCTCCGGCAGTGGTGCTCTCGGGCGGCGAGACGACGGTCACGGTCTCCGGAGACGGACAGGGCGGGCCGAACCAGGAGTTCGTCCTCGGCGGGCTGGCGGACCTGCCCGCCGACAGCGTCCTCGCGGCGGTCGACACCGACGGGATCGACGGGGCGACGGACGCTGCCGGGGCTGTCGTCGACGGCGGAAACCGGCCCGGAGAGGCGGCGGTACGCGACGCGCTCGACCGTAGCGACGCCTACGGACTGCTGGCCGACCATGACGCGCTCGTCGAGACCGGCCCGACCGGGACGAACGTCAACGACCTCCGAGTGGTGGTCGTCCGCTGACTCACAGCGCCAGCAGCGCGCTCTGGGCGGCCTGGTCGGCGTAGACGACCGAGACGTAGAGGCCGGTAAACAGCGTCGCGTTGTAGAAGCCGTGGATCAGCGAGGGGACCACGATGTTGTCGGTGTACTCGTAGCTGACGCCGAAGACAAGCGCGGGGAGGACGAGCAGGCTCACGACGAAGAGGTTCCCCGTCGTCGAGCCCCCCGAGAGCGCGAACCAGTGGAGGCCGGCGAAAGCGATGCTCGGGACGAGGATTCCGACGACGGGGTTGAACACCGTTCGGATCCGGCCCTGGACGACGCCGCGGAACAGCAGTTCCTCGCCGGGGCCGACGAGCAACAGCGAGGCGGGGATCAACAGGAGGATGATCTCCGGGTTCTCCATGCCGACCTGGGCTGCGGAGTTGGTCCCGGTGTCGACCGCCAGTTGCGAGGCCAGCAGCGACCCGCCGATGGCGGCGCCGAGCGCGAGGAAATAGCCCACGATGACCACGGCGGCGTCTCTGAGCGAGGGGATCGAGGCGGGGATGTCGAACTCGACGAAGGGGCCGTCGATACCCAGGAGTTCGCGGATCGCCGGCGCGATTCGGGGTCTGAACTCGACGTACGCCAGTGCGACACCGGCACACCCGACCCCCTGGACGAAGACGAGACCGAGGACGAGGAGGTGGGTCGTCGTCAGGTCGATTCCCGCCCCGAACTGGAGGACGACGAACGCCAGGAGCGTCAGGGCCGTCCCGAAGAGGAGACCGCCCGCGCCCATCCCCAGCGCCGAGACGACCGCGACGACCGTCTGGAGGGGAGACTGTTGGTGCTGATCGACTGCACGTGCCATGACACCGGAGTGTAGTGGTGTGGGACTGATAACAGTTCGTTTACGGGACTGCTACCGGGACCGCTCGCCGGCTTCGACGGCGACTTCCAGCCAGTTCTCCTCCGGCGGGAGCGGGCAGGAGAACGTCTCGCTGTACGCACAGAACGGCGCGTACGCCAGGTTGAAATCCAGCGGGATCTCCTGGCCGTCGGTCAGCGCGCCGTCGAGTTCGAGTTCGATGTACCGACCGTTCCCGTAGGTCTGCTGTCCGGTGGTCTTGTCGCGGAAGGGGACGAAAAGCGTCGCTGCCTCCTCGTCGGGCTGTCGATAGCCGGCCAGTTCGCAGTCGGTGCCGTCGATGGCGAACGAGAGTGTGGCGACCCGCTCGTACCGAACCGGCGGCCCGTCGGTCGTCTCCAGATCGAGGGTCTCCGGCGCCTCGTGGACGGTCACCGTCGCGGTGACACGGTACGCCGGGTCCGGGTCGAAGTACGCCAGACCGTCGAACCCGTCGCGCTCTGCTGGCGGGATCGGTGACTGGCGGTGCTCGGCGAAAAACCGGTCCTTCTCGGCGCGGTTCGCACGGAGTTGCTCGGCCCAGCCGTCGGGACTGTCGCTCATACCCGTGGTTGGTCGGGCGACCGTTTGAGTCCGGCGACTCCGGTCGGTGCTGGTCCGACGTTCGTCCCGGCTCGTGTGGTCGAAGAAACTCGAAACAACTGGAGAGTCGTGTTCTCGTCGTGAAACAGCCCGTACAGTTATGTGATCGGCCACAAGCTATTTATGTGGAAAGAATGGGCCAGGTGGACACATTCTACAGCGCACTCGGAGTCACCCCCGACGACGACACGGAGCGGATCCGCCAGGCGTATCGGGAACAGGTCAAGCGACACCACCCCGACGTGAGCGACGCCGCTGACGCGTCCGAGCGGTTCACGCGGCTCACGACGGCCAAGGAAGTCCTCACAGACGCCGACGAGCGGGCGCGGTACGACCGACTGGGCCACGAGACGTACCTCCGGCGCAGTTCGAACCTCGCCGGCTGGAACGCGACCGCGGGAGCCACGACCGAACCCGGCACCGTCAGTGCGGCCGCAAGCGAGGCCGCCAATGAGCAGGTCGACAGGCGGGGACCGGCCGCACGGACCGCGACACCGGATCAGCAGACGCGCGGGGGGACGACGGCCTACGGGACCGCAGCGAGCTACTACACGCCGGGACAGCGGGTCGGGACGGCGCAGTCGACCGGTGTCGGTGCCGTCCTCGGGAGCCTCAGCAAACTCGACACCGCCGTGGTGCTCCACGCGTTGTTGCTCGTCAGTTCGATCGTCGTCGCGTCGGTGTTCCTGGTCGCCGGCGCCGTCGGTGTGATCTCGACGTTCGTCGGCGCCGTCCTCGGCGTCTCGATGGTCGGGATCACCGTGTTCGTCTCCGCACTCCTCGTCGCCGCGAACGTGTAGCGCCGCCGCGAAGGGAAACCCGTTTTTCGTCCCGTCACGAACCCTGGGTATGAACGTACGTTCCGTCGCAGACCTCGGGCCGGACGAGCGCGCGGCGCTGTTCGACCGTGACGCCGGCGTCGAGGCCGTCCGCGACGACGTGAGGGATATCGTCTCGCAGGTCCGCCAGGAGGGCGACGTTGCCCTCCGTCGGTTCGCGAGCGAGTTCGACGGTGTCGAAGTCGGCAACGTCGACATCACCGACGCCGCCGAACGCGCCTACGACGACCTCAACGACGAACTCGTCACCGCGATCGAACACGCCGCCGACAACATCAGGGCGTTCCACGAGCGCCAGGTCCCCGAGGACTGGCGCGAGACCGTCGACGGACGGGAACTGGGCCGGCGGTTCCGGCCGCTCGACAGCGCCGGCGTCTACGCGCCCGGCGGGACCGCTGCCTACCCGTCCAGCGCCTTGATGGGTGTCATCCCCGCCAAGGTGGCCGGTGTCGAGCACGTCGCCGTCGCCACACCGCCCGCAGAGACGATCAATCCCGTGACGCTGGCCGCCATCCACGTCGCCGGCGCCGACGCCGTCTACCAGGTCGGCGGGGCACAGGCCATCGCGGCACTGGCATACGGGACCGAGACGGTCAGCGCGACCGATATCGTCGTCGGCCCGGGCAACCGCTGGGTGACAGCGGCGAAAGCCGAGGTCCGTGGCGATGTCGCGATCGACTTCCTGGCCGGCCCCTCCGAGGTCCTCGTCGTCGCCGACGGGACCGCCGACCCCGAACTGGTCGCGGCCGACCTGGTCGCACAGGCCGAACACGACGAGAACGCCTCTGTCGTCGCGGTGACCGACGACGAAGCGCTGGCCGAGGCCGTCGTCGAAGCGGTCGACGAACAGGCCGCCGGTCGGGAACGCGAAGCGGTCATCCGGAGCGCGCTCGACAACGACGCGTCGGCCGTGCTCCACGCCCGCTCGATGAGCGAGGCCGTGCTGTTCGCCGAGGAGTACGCCGCCGAACACCTCTCGATCCAGGCCGACGACGACGAGGAACTGCTCGAACGGATTCCCTCCGCGGGGTCGGTGTTCCTCGGTCCGGACAGTCCGGTCGCCGCCGGCGACTACGCGACCGGCACGAACCACGTGCTGCCGACCGGCGGCGGCGCTCGCGTGACCGGCGGGCTCTCGGTCGACACGTTCGTCCGGTCGACGACCGTCCAGCGGCTCTCACACGATGCGCTCGCGGATCTCTCGGAGACGGTCACGACGCTCGCCGAGGCCGAGGGGCTCGAAGCCCACGCCGAGAGCGTCCGCAAGCGGTTCGAGGACTGACCTGCTGGCCGGCGTCAGTGTTTTGAGGGTCGAACGCGCACCTGTTGGTATGAGCAGCACAGCCGACGACGGCGAACCGGAACCGAACCCGGACCGGACGGCCGTCGCCGTCAGCGAACAGGCGGCCGAGGAAGCACTGGAGCTACTGACCAGTGAAGGGATGGACACCGATGTCGCCGGGCTCCGCTTGTTCGTCCAGCAGGGCGGGTGTGCGGGCCTCTCCTACGGGATGCGGTTCGAGCACGAACCGGAGGACGACGATACGGTCTACGAGCGCAACGGGCTCCGGGTGTTCGTCGACGGCGCCAGCCTGGACTACATCTCGGGGTCGGTACTGGACTACGAGGGCGGCCTCCAGGGGGCCGGTTTCCACGTCGAGAACCCCAACATCGTCAGCGAGTGTGGCTGTGGCGAGTCGTTCCGGACGTAGCGGCGCTGTCACTGTTCTTTCGCGAGTGTCGAGGCCGATCGCGGACTGATCCGGACGGGAGAGCACCGTCCGAGACGACCGAGGGTGGGAACTGTCCCGCCGGTGGCCTGCCGAACGCGACCCTGGGCTACGGTGTGGCGGCTGTCACTCTTCGAGTTCGAACGCGACGACGACTTCCGCCTGATACTCCCTGCCTTCGACGCTCCCGATCTCGACGCCTAGCTCCTCGACTTCTACCCACTTGAGGTTGTCAAGCGTCTTCTCGGCGCGCTCGATCGCGTCGTCCGCGGCGGCGTCGAAACTCTCGGAACTCGTCCCGATGAGGGTGATCTTCTTGAACACCATGGCATGGTATCATGCCACACGATCGGATATAAAACTACGGAAAGGGGTGGTCTGCGAGCCCGCGGTTCAGGAGTCGCTGTCCCCGGCGTTGCGGTCGAGCCACCCCTCGACGTGGCCGACGACATCGGTGAGGTGGGCCGTCCCCCACGTCGCGACGATGATGGCACCGATGGTGTCGAACACCAGATCGAGCATCGTGTCTTCGAGCCCGTACTGTGTGAGGATGTTACCGCTTCCCAGCGTCGTCGCCAGCAGCCCCAGCGAGAACTCGATGACCTCCCACAGCACGCCGAAGGCCATCACGAACAGGAGGACGAACACGAACGTGAACCGGGGCGGTAACACGAGGTCCGGGGAGTGCTCTTCGAGTGCCCTGACCGTGGTGTAGCCGACGGCGGCGACCACCGACGACGAGAGCGCGTGTGTGACGTGATCCCAGCCCGGAATCGTGGCGTAGAAGTTCTGTTCGGCCCCGGGGAGACCGACCACGCCGACGGCGTGGAGGAACACCGCCGACGAGATCCACAGCGTCAGCCCGGGGTCGAGCGCGATGTTGTAGTCCCGTTCGAGCACCGCGGGCAGCTGTGCGACCAGCAGACCGACACCCGTATTGACGATGATCCCGGTGCTTCCGCGTTCGACCCCGATAGCGAACAGTCCGACCATCGCGAACAGCATCAGCCGGGAGAGCCGAGTCTGCCACTCGTCGCTGATCCCGATGCGGTCACGGAGCCTCATTGCTCGATGCTCACCTCGTCGGGGACCCGGCTCACGCCGACTTGCCGACCGACGTAGACGGCGAAGACGAGGCCCGCGCCGACGCCGGCGACCGTCGACGCGACGAACTCCCACATCAGCGCCTCCTCGATGGCGTGCTCGGAGAGCGCGGGGTCGAGCAGAAAGCTCGTCCCCAGCAGCAAGTCCGCTCCCCAGCGAGCGACTGCCCACACGCCTGCCGTAGCCATCGTCGTGACGACGACGAACGCGACGGCGAACCGCGGCGTCATGCGGACCGGGCTGAACACGTGGAGTTCGACCGCGATGATCAACGCGACCGCCGCCACGGAGAGGTACTTCGCGAGGTTCCCCGTCACCTGGACGGTGGCGAACACTCGCCCCACCACTGGAAGCGCCGCGAGCAACAGGACTTCCCACGGGAGCATCGCGTTCCGGTGGCGCAACAACACTGGCGGCAAGACGGCCAGGGCGACGAGCCCCGCCGCGAACGCGGCCCACAGGAAGTCACCGTCGACGAGACTCGCCACGACGACGACGGCGACGACGGCGACGATGGCCCAGGCCACGAGAGCGTTGGCTCGCTCGTCACGGAGCAACCGACGGACATCGCGGTTCATATCTGGGGGTGCAGTCGGACGAGCAAAGGTCTACCGCCGCTCAGAGCGCGCCCAGCGCGAGCGCGTAGGCGAGCGCCGCGATCGTCACCGCCGCGAGCCCGGTCACGAGCGTCGAGAGCCAGTCGACCTCGCGGCTGAACGGCCTGATCGGCGTCCCGACGGCCCCCAGCGCGAGGACGCTGAACACGAAGTGCGCCGACTGTTCCAGCGTCGGTGCGGGGATGACGAGCGCGGCACCGGCGTAGCCGACTCCGAGGGACGCACGTGGGTGGACGAGCCGGGTGAGCGACTGGCCCCGGCTGTGGGCGTAGGCGTACACCGCCAGCCAGACCGTACTCAGTTCGATGGCGAACGCGCCGAGGAGATGCAGTGTCGGGTCCGGGTGGAGCACCACCAGATCGGTGACCACCTGCACGTCGAACGGGTACAGCAACGGCGGCGGCGATCCGGTGAAGAGGTCGCCGAAGGGGTGTGAGAGCAGGCCCACGAGCGCCAGCGGAAGGAGTGTCCGCGGCGATACGTCCAGCCGCCCGGCGACCGCCGCGACGGCGAGCCCGCTGGCGGCGAACACGAGTGTGACGACACCGCCGACTGGGCCGCTGACGACCGCCGCGACGACGGTCAGCGAGACGACGAGTGCGACTGCGAGGGCACGCCCGGCGCCCGTCGACAGCCGCCAGCAGACGGCCGCGACGGCCAGCGTTCCCCCCATCACGAGCGAGTGTGTCGGGCCGCGGTGGATGACGTTTGCCGTCTCCCAGAACACGTCCGGCCCGACGGTCGCTGTCGACCGCAAGAGGAGTCCGACCGGTGCGTAGACCACGTCAACGTCCGGAACTGCGGCGAACAGGCCGGCTACCGCGCCGAACTGCACCGCTCGCCGCGGCGCCACGCCGAGCCACTGGGCGAGGAGGACGACGACGGCGAACGCGAACAGTCCGTGGCCGACGAACATACTACGTGGTTCTCGGTCCAGAAGCTTAACTGTCGCGTGTCAGACGCTCTCGGGGTGGAAAGCCGACGTTACCGGGCGAGATTCGGTGCCAGCGGGGCCGGAACCGTCACGAACGCGTCAATCGACCCGCAACTCTCCGCGTGTTCCGATGTGTTATTTAGGGCGGACTCCCGAACGGCCTACAACAGATGGCTATCGCAGAGTCGGTTCGAGACCGAGGACGCCTGTTCGTCGAGCGACCCGGGGGACTCGTCGTCGCCGCCGTCGCCGGGTATCTCCTGCTCGACCTCCTCGTGAAACTGAGTGGGACGAACCTCTACTTCGGGGGCATCAAACTGATCGGTGGATCGCTCACCCCGTCCTCGCTGGGGACGATGGTGCTGGACGGGATTCTGGTCGGGTTGGCCGTCGGGTTGGCCGGGATCGGCCTCTCGATGACCTACAGCATCCTCGACTTCGCGAACTTCGCACACGGTGACACCGTCACCGCCGGCGCCTTCTTCGGCTGGGTCGTCGCCTACGTCCTCGCCGGGGCCGGAACCGGTGCGTCGCTCGATCAACTGTTCCTGTTCGACTCCGGCGTCCAGTTGAGCGCCGTCTCGACGTTCGTCCCGGTGCTTGTCGGCCTCGTGGTGGCCGCCGTCGGGACGGTCGCGCTCGTCCTGTTGCTCGATCGGCTGACCTACCAGCCGATGCGTGACTCGGGTAACATCTCGCTGCTGATCGCCTCGATCGGCGTCGCGCTCGCGCTCCGGTACGGCATCGCGTTCGTGTTCGGGACACAGACCAGCGGGGTCGCCACCAGCGGCCTCCAGATCACACTGCTGGCGCTGCCCAGCGGCACCATCACGATCACCGACAACGAACTGACGCTGCTGGTCGTCTCGCTCGTGGCGATGCTGGGCGTCCACGTGTTGCTCCAGCGGACCACGCTCGGGAAGGCGATGCGCGCGATGGCCGACAACGAAGATCTGGCCCGTGTGACGGGCATCCCGACAGAGCGGGTCGTCCGGCTGACCTGGATCCTCGGCGGCGGGCTCGCGGGGATCAGCGGCTACCTGCTCGTCCTGGAGAGCGGGACGATCTCCTTCAACTTCGGCTGGATCCTCCTCCTCCTCATCTTCTCGGCGGTCATCGTCGGCGGCATCGGTTCGATCTACGGCGCGATGGCCGGCGGCGTCCTCATCGGTCTGGTCGACAGCATGGCGCTGATCTGGCTCCCCTCGGGGCTGACGAAGGCCGCCGCGTTCTTCGTGCTCATCGTCGTGCTCCTGTTGCGCCCGTCGGGCATCTTCTCGGGGGTGACGACCGCATGAGCACCGCCGGTCTGCGCGCCCGCGTGGACAATCTCCCGGACCCGGTGCTGGTCGTCGGCTTCCTGGCGGCGATCTGGCTGTTGCTGACCGGCTTCGCGTTCCTCGTGGGCGGCCAGCAGTGGACGAACCTCGCGGCCGGCTTCGTCGGCAGCGTCACCATCCTGGTAGCGGCCTACGCTCTGCTCGTGTTGGCGCTGAACCTCCAGTGGGGGTACACCGGGCTGTTCAACATCGGCGTCGCCGGCTTCATGGCCGTCGGCGCCTACACCACGGCGATCCTGACCGCGCCGGCCGACGCCGGTGCCGGGTCTGTCCCCGGTTTCGGACTCCCGCTGTGGGTCGGCCTGCTCGGTGGGATGGTGATGGCCGCCGTCGTCGGTGCCGTCGCCGCCCTGCCGGCGCTCCGACTGAAGGCCGACTACCTCGCCATCGTCACGGTCGCGCTCTCGGAGATCATCCGCCTGTTCGTCAACTGGAGCGGCGTCGCCGAGGTCCGCCTGTTCGGTGCCCGCTTCGGGACCGGCGGCGGGACCGGGATCTCGTTCCCCTCTCCCAGCGGTATCGTCTCGGGGCTCGTCAACGGTCCGGGTCAGCCGATCGTCGCGCTCGCCGAGAGCGTCGGCATCTCCGGCCCGAACGTCGCCAACATCGCCTACGGACTGGTCCTGCTGGCCGTCGTCGCCGGCGGCTACTGGGTGCTGGCCCGCGTGGTGAACTCGCCGTTCGGTCGCGTGCTGAAAGCGATCCGGGAGGACGAGACAGTCACCCAGTCGCTGGGCAAGGACACCCGGCTGTTCAAGATCAAGGCGTTCATGATCGGCTGTGCGCTGATGGGGCTTGCCGGCGCCCTGTTCAGGGGCCAGGCGGGCTACATCAGTCCCCAGCAGTTCCGGCCGGCGATCACGTTCTACGTCTTCGCGGCGCTCATCATCGGCGGCTCGGGGTCGAACACCGGCAGCATCCTCGGCGCGGCGACTTTCGCCGCCCTGCTGTTCTACGTCCCTGCGCGCCTGGGCGAGTACGCGCCCGTCGCTGGCAGCGGGACGCCGGGCAACATCGTCGAGGCGGTCGCGGCGCTGTCGTCGCTGGACCCCCTGCCGATGCTCGCTTACACGGCGGCCAACGTCTCGACGCTGCGGTTCGTCCTCATCGGCGTCGTCCTGATCCTCATCATCCAGCGCCAGCCCGACGGGCTGCTGGGCCATCGGGCGGAACCGGCGAGCAGCGTCCCGCTGGACCGCCCACAGGGAGGTGAGGACGATGAGTGAAACTGTCCCCGACGCCGACAGGGAGTCGACGGCAGGAACCGAGACAGCGACGGAGGACGGACCCGCCGTCGAGAGCGCCGCCATCGACGCGCCGCTGCTGGAAGTCGACGGCCTCCGCAAGGAGTTCGGGGGCGTGACCGCGGTCGACGACGCCTCCTTCGCCGTCGAACCCGGTGCGCTGACCGGCCTGATCGGGCCAAACGGCGCCGGCAAGTCGACGACGTTCAACTGCATCACCGGCGCACATACGCCGACCGACGGCACCGTCCGGTTCGACGGACAGGACATCACAGGCCTCCCGCCCTACGAGATCGCACAGCGCGGGCTGGTCCGGACGTTCCAGATCGCCCGCGAACTCTCCGAGATGACGGTCCTGGAGAACGTCATGCTCGCCCCGCCCGGCCAGGTCGGCGAGTCGGCGCTGCGGGCCGTGGTGCCGGGCCTCCGCGGCGGTGTCGAACGCGACGAGCGCGAGGTCGTCGAGCGGGCCTGGGAGACGCTGGACTTCTTCGAGATCGACCACCTCGCCCACGAGAACGCCGGCAACCTCTCGGGCGGCCAGCGGAAACTGCTGGAGATGGCTCGCGTCCTGATGACCGACCCGGAGATGGTCCTGCTGGACGAACCGCTGGCCGGCGTCAACCCCACGCTGGAGGAGAAACTGCTCGAACGCATCCACGACCTCCGGGAGGACGGCCTGACCTTCCTCCTGGTCGAGCACGACATGGACGTGATCATGAACCACTGTGAACATATCATCGTCATGCACCAGGGGAGCGTCCTGGCCGAGGGCGACGCCGAGACGATCCGGTCCGACGAGCGTGTACTCGACGCCTACCTGGGAGGTGACGTATGAGTCCCAGCGCCCAGCGGTCGACAGAGGTCGAGCTACCGGACCCTGCCGAGAGCCTCCTCTCGGTTCGGGACCTGGACGCCGGCTACGGCGACCTCCAGGTGCTCTCGGACGTGGACATGGATGTCGGCGACGGCGAGTACGTCGTCATCGTCGGCCCCAACGGCGCCGGCAAGTCGACCGTGATGAAGTCGGTTTTCGGGCTCACGACGTACATGGGCGGACAGGTCGTCTTCGACGGCCTCAACATCGAGCAACTACGGCCCGACCAGATCATCCACGAGGGGATCGGCTACGTCCCACAGAGCGACAACGTCTTCGAGACGCTCTCGATCCGGGAGAACTTAGAGATGGGTGCGTACATCCTCGATTCGGTCCCCGAAGATCGGATCGAGGCCGTCTACGACCGGTTTCCGATCCTTCGTGAGCGGTCCCAAAAGAAAGCCGGGACACTCTCGGGCGGCCAGCGCCAGATGCTCGCGATGGGCCGGGCACTGATGCTCGATCCGGACCTCCTCCTGCTGGACGAGCCCTCGGCCGGCCTCGCGCCCGACCTCGTCGAGGAGATGTTCGATCGCATCGACGAGATCAACGCCGACGGAACGTCGGTCCTGATGGTCGAACAGAACGCGAAGGAAGCGCTGCGCCGGTGTGACCGGGGGTACGTCCTCGTCCAGGGCCAGAACCGCTACCAGGACACCGGCGAGACGCTGCTGAACGATCAGCAGGTCCGCCAGGAGTTCCTGGGCGGCTGATCGGCGGTCGTAAAAATTCGGCTGCGTACCGTTCTACTGACTCAGCGCGCTGTTGAGCTGGGACGTGTAGGAGGACTGCTGGGACTCGAAGCCGATCTGGTTGAGCACCGAGCCGCCGGCCTCCTGAAAGGCCGTCGCGAAGCTCTCCTGGAGCGCCTGGCCGTAGCTGTTGTTGAGATACAGCGTCGCGGCCGTCGACGCACCGAGTTCCTCGGTAGCGACCTGGGCGAGTACCTGGCCCTGGAGCGCGTCGCTCGGGGGCGTGCGGAACAGGTAGTCGTCGTCCTCCAGCGAGGTGATCGCCGGCGAGGTCGAGGCCGGCGAGCAGGCGACGACGCTGTTGTTGACCAGGACGTTGTTGGCGACCTGGATCGTCGACTCGGAGCTTGCGGCCCCGGTGATCATCGGGTAGCCGGCGCTCACCAGGGAGTTCGCGGCCTCGATGGCCGCCTGGGCGCGGGACTGGGTGTCACCCACCTGCGTGTCGAACGTGAAGTCGACCTCGCCCTCTAGCTGGCGGGCCGGCAGGAGCGCGGCGTCCCGGATCGCGACGCCCAGCGGCCCGAGGTCGCCGGTCTCGGGCTGGAGGACGCCCAGTCGGACGGTCCGCCCGCTGTCGGAGCCACTCGCCGACGGTTCGGGCTGTGGGATGTCACCCGAGCCACCGAAGTCGATGGTCTGTTGGGTCTCGTACCCGTCCATGGTGAACCCGAAGACCTGGTAGCGCGCGGAGGTGATGTCGCCGTTCTCGTCGAAGTTGACGTTGCTGGACGCCCCCTCGTAATTGATGTTCTCGCCCGCTGCGGCGGCCTCGATGGCCGCGGGAAGCTCCGACGGGCCGTAGCTCGTCCCGCCGGGGTTGGCGACCACGCGCATGTGGTCACGGATGGCTTCCCCGTCGTTCTCGCCGGCCATGACGTTCGCGAGGATCTGGACCGCGCTGGCGTCGTAGGCCTGTGCGGTGAAGACGCCGGGCTGGTCGTAGTCGAACTCGGAGGTGAACAGGTCGGCGAAGGTCTCCTGTCCGGGCCCGGAGGAGGTCGGAGCCGTCCCCATCACGTTGGACATGTCGTTACCGACGTTGCCCGGCAGATCCGCCGACTGGAGGCCGTCGGTCACCAGGATGTCGACATCGTCGTCGTCGTAATCGGAGTAGTAGTCCTTGAACAGCTGGACACCGCTCTGGGGATACCCCACGACGATGAGCACGTCGGGGCCGACGGAACTCCCGCCGTCACCGCCGTCGCCGCCGCCACCGTCACCGCCGTCGCCGCTGCCGCCATCACCGCTGCCGCCGTCACCGCCGTCACCGCCGTCACCACTGCCGCCGTCGCCACCACTGCCGCCGTCGGCCTGTTCGGTCGTACAGCCCGACAGCCCCACGATGCCGAGGGAGCCGAGCGCACCGGTTCGCTTCAGGAACGTTCGTCGACTGCTGTCACGAGACATATTCACCCGTGGTTGTACCCCAACGTAGAAATATGTTGTCTGTCGACCAACGGTGTCCGGCCCCGAGACGGTCCGGATCGGTCGGTTGGGTCCTGTCGCTACGGTGCCAGACGGTTCTTCCGGTTTTTCATGTGTTCCTCGTAGTGGGCGAAGGTGATCGGGCACCAGTCGGCCGCGAGATCGAGCAGTTCCTCCGTCAGGGTGCGAATCTCCCACTGTGCATCGGCGGCGGCGCGCATGTCGGCCACGTGCATCAACATCCGGGCGTTCATCGACATGACGATGTTCACCTTCGTGCCGATCGGGAGGACGAAGCGGGCGTCCTCGGGGGGCATCCCCAGGTCCAGCAGTTCCTGGTAGGACTCGACGGCGTGTTCGATTGTGTCGTTGAACACCTCGGTGCGGCGTTCGACAGTCTCCTCGTCGACATCGCCCGTCTTCTGGTTACGCCCCACCCAGTCCGGGTCGGTCGCCGACGGAGGCGTGACGACGAGTTCCCCTTCGCGCACGTCCTCGGGGTCGACATCGTCGAAGGCGACGTACCGCATCGACTGTACGTCGAACGAGACGTGCCGGTGGCGCGTGATCTGTGCCATACACGAGCGGGAGACACCCTTCACGGCGAAGGTGATCTGTGGGTGTTCGAACGGACCGAAGTGGCCGTGGTCAAGCAGGTGGCCGATCAGCGTCTCCTTTTTCGCCTCGATATCGTCGCCCTCGACAGTCTCCATCGTCGCCTCGAAGGATTGCCCGCCGACGAACTCCCCGCTGTAGTCGTTGCGGGCCCCCTTGCAGACGAGTTCCTCCGGATCAGCCGTCGCTTCCAGCAGCGTGACTTCCATACCGGACGGGAACACCCGAACGGGATAATTCTTTCCGGGTGGACTTTCGGGGTGGCGCGTCTGTCTCCTGTATGGATCCATCGACGCTGTCGAGCCTGGGTGCGATCGTCGTGTTGCTGGCCGCGAGCGCGTTCTTCTCGAGCAGCGAGACCGCGCTGTTTACCGTCTCACGGGAGTCGCTGACCGCCGTGGCCGAGTCCGATCCCCGCGCCGCGGCAGCACTGGACGTGCTCGCCGACCCACACCGACTGCTCGTGACGATCCTGGTCGGGAACAACGTCGTCAACATCGCCGTCTCCAGTCTCCTGACGGCGCTGTTGGTCGAACGGGTCCAGTCGAGCGTCGCGGTCGTGGTCACGACAGTCGTCGCCAGCAGCGTCATCCTGATCGCCGGCGAGATCGTCCCGAAGTCCTACGGTCTCGGGCACGCGGACTCCTACGCGCTACGGGTCGTTCGTCCGCTCCGGTACGTCGAACTCCTCCTGTATCCGGCGGTCGCCGCGTTCGACCTGCTGACCAGGCAGATCACCGAACGGCTCGGCGGCCAGCAGGCCATCGAGCGTCCCTACGAGGACGACGGCTAGGGGTCAGCGGAGGCGTCCGCCCGCTCGCTCGATCACGCCGCGAACCCACCGGCCCGCGCCCCGGAGAGTGAACCGCGACCAGTAGCACTCGACGCTCCCCCAGGTCAGGCCGGTCCCGACCGCGACCGCGGCGAACGCGAGGTCGCTGAACCGGACCCAGGAGGGCGCGACGTACAGCAGTCCGTTGGCGACAAGCGGCGGGACGACGCCCTTGAGCGCCAGCCAGAACTGCTCGTCGACGGACCGATCCGCGCCCGAGACGCTCTCGGCCGCGCCTGCGTCGACCCGTTCGACGACCGTGGTGGCGTTCTCATCGCTGTCGCTGACCGCCCGCCGGTAGGGCGCGGCCGGGCCGCCGGCGCTCTCGTCGCCGGTACCCAGCCGTTCCACGTCGTAGGGCATCCCCACGTCGGCCGACCAGACGACCGTGTTCTCCGGGCCGATCTCCGCGACCCGGTCGCCGTGGGAGTCGACGACGAACGTGTTGCCGTCGGGGAGCCGGTCGGCGTCGCGGGGCCACTGGAGCCGGACATCCCGCCAGGTCCAGGTGCGTTCCCACCCCTGTCCGGTGCGGTGGTACTCGACGATCCGGCCGTTCTCGGAGTCGGCGACCAGGACGCTGGGGCCGCCCAGTCGCGGCGGGACGTAGTCGGGATTGTGCTGTTCGTAGAGGA